>URGK01000038.1 GCA_900547295.1 uncultured Eubacteriales bacterium | reverse complement strand
CAATTCATCCCACCACTTATAGAAGTGGGGGATTTCTTGCTCACGGCGTGTTAAAACAGACAAAGACAGCTTTGTAAATCTTCTCGTTCTTGATATAACTGTTTATGCAGAAAAATACGGAACAAAGGCTGTTAGAAGGAATATAACTATTCCCGCCTGGCTTGATACCTTTGCTCAAAAAAACAATCTGAGCCTTTCAAAAATTGTACAGGACAGTTTACTGGACCTTGCAAAGAAGTCATAAATGCAAAGACTGTAAAAAGCGCCTGAAGTCGTTGAAAAATTAACGATTTCAGGCGTTATACATATGTCGCGGTAACTAGGCTCAAATCGGGAATCTCTTTGATTGGGAAAATGGGAATAAACCGCTATTTTCAGCCATTGCACCGGTATAGACCGATTGCAGTTGTGATACTTATTCTTTTCTGTCTTTTATGCGGTAAAGCTCTGCAACAACAAGTCTCTCGGCCCATTCAGGGCAACTTCCCACCCCTGCTTCAGCAATGTCTCAATGTAAAAGGTATCCCTCTTCAAACCACCTTTCAGCCATATAATTTGCACTAACTGCAAATTATCAAAAAACACCCAAAACCATTGAAAAACCAACAACTCAGGCACTATATATATGGAGCGGCATACCGGACTCGAACCGGTAATCTCCTGCATGGGAAGCAGATGCCCTGCCATTAGGCCAATGCCGCATATCCATATCTATTATCTATCATTCATATTTCTTTGTCAATATAACATATTGCTTTCTTGTTCCGGTTATACCTGTAAACGCAACACTTATTTCTTCTCCTACGGCTCCTGAAAGCTGTCCTGCAATTCCTGCCTTGCTCCGAAGCTGCACGTCTGCCGCCTTATGAACACTCCCGTCATAATTCCAGTCTATGCTCCACATTGCTACAGCTTCGCTGCCCTCTTCAAGTGAATTTATATACTCTCCCGCATCAACAGTAAACTCCCCTGTCTGACTGCTGTATTTAATATCTATGGTATCCGGTGGTTCTGATATATCATCATTTTCCGACATTACAGTAAATGAAGCCATATTAGCTGCAAGCCTTTTGGTGCACATAGAAGTAGCCAGCGTGCCGCCATCACAGGTTATAAAGTGCCTGTTCATTTTATGAGCCGCAGCGGCAAGGGTTCCGGAGCCTGCAAAGAAGTCTGCGCATATATCGCCCTCTCTTGAACAGCTCTCAAGTATCCTCATCATAAGCGCTTCCGGCTTCTGGGTTGCATAACCTGTCCTCTCGGCAGATGTCCTGCCTACCATATCTATATTCCATACGTCTTTCATATTTACGAGAGTATACCAGCCGGTATCGTCGCAGAATTCCTCCACTCCCTTGAAATGATACGGTTTAAAGCCTCTGTTATAGGACTTTTCTTTTTGGGGCTTGAAATAATATTGTTTTGTTTTGCTGTAAAAAAGCAGCGTGTCGTGTTTTCTTGAGAAATGTCTTTTGCTGCTTCCGCCCGATTTATATGTCCAGACAATTTCATTTACAAAGTTATTGTGCCCGAAAATCTCATCAAGCAGGATTTTGGTATAGTGGGAAATATGCCAGTCAAGATGCACCCACAGACAGCCGTCCTTTGTGAGAAGCTCTTTCATAGCTATAAGTCTTGAGCACAGCATACGCAGATACTCTGCTTCCCCCTCTTCCCATTTGTCCGTATATGCGGGAATTGAAATATTCTCATCTGTCGCAGGCATTTTCACCACTGCTTCATACCTTAGCTTTGTAAAAAACGGCGGGTCTACATATATGATATTTATCCTGCCTTTCATATCCATCGTTTCTATAAGGAATTTCATAAATTCAAGGTTATCACCCTCAGAAACAATATTGCCGCTGTCATCATCGCCATACTGATAAACAGCTCTGAATGCCTTCTGTCTGCATTTTTCGTATTCTTCCTGTGCTTCCTTTAAAATATCCGGTATCTTTGCAATTAAACTCATCTGCGTTTTTTTCCTTTTCTGTTCTGAGGCGGCAGCAGCACGCTTATAAGGTCCTCTCTGCCTGCCTTAATCAGTGCTTTTTTAACAAGCTGGCGGTTTTCGGGTCTGTTATAGTGTATCAGCGCCCTCTGCATTTTCTTTTCTTCCATATCCTTTGCAACGTATACGTTCTCGCCTGTAAACGGGTTCATTTCGGTATAATACATACAGGTTGCAAGTGTTGCAGGCGTCGGATAAAAGTCCTGCACCTGATCGGGCACAAATCCGTATCTGTTTAAAAACTCCGCAAGCTCCACAGCATCCCTGAGGGTGCTGCCCGGGTGCGACGATATGAGATACGGTATCAGATACTGTTTTTTGCCCAGTCTGTCGTTTTCTCTGAAATATTCCTTTGCAAATCCTGTAAATACATCTATAGACGGCTTGTGCATATATGAAAGCACTTCCGGAGAGGAATGCTCCGGAGCAACCTTGAGTGTGCCGCTGACGTGATTTGCGCACAGCTCCTTTATAAATGTCCTGTCCCTGTCTGCCATAAGATAGTCATATCTGATGCCTGATCTTATAAATACTTTTTTGACTTTTGGAAGCGCTCTCACCTGTTTTAATACATCAAGATAGTCGCTGTGGTCTACATAAAGTTCCCTGCAGGGCTTCGGATACAGGCAGTCCCTGTTTTTGCACATTCCCATTTCAAGCTGTTTACTGCATGAGGGGTGTCTGAAGTTTGCCGTAGGACCTCCCACATCGTGAATGTATCCTTTGAAGTCCTTTTTTTCTGTAAGTCCGCGGGCTTCGTTTACTATTGACTCTGCGCTTCTTGACCTTACCTCTCTGCCCTGATGGTATGTCAGAGCGCAGAAAGCGCAGCCTCCGAAGCAGCCTCTGCAGCTTACTATACTGAATTTGACTTCGTTAAATCCGGGTATGCCGCCCTGCCTCTCATATACAGGGTGATACTCTCCCTCATAGGGCAGTTCGTAAACGTGGTCAAGTTCCTCTCTCTCAAGGGGCATCTGTGGCATATTCTGAACCACATAGGTATTGCTGTCATATTTCTGGGCAAGCCTCCTGCCGCTTATGCAGTCGTTGTTTCTGTACTGCATTGCAAAGCTTTTGCAGTATGCTTTTTTGTCATCTCTTACCTCTTCAAATGACGGAATTATATCCACATCATCGTCAGGCTCCGCTGTTTTAAAGCAGGTGCCTTTAATCCAGCATATATCCTTTGCCTCTATGCCGCTGTCAAGAGCCTCGGCTATTTCGATTATCGCTCTTTCGCCCATACCGTATATAAGGAGGTCCGCTCTTGAGTCCATAAGTATGGATCGTCTCACTCTATCCTCCCAGTAGTCGTAATGCGCAAATCTCCTGAGGCTTGCTTCAAGTCCCCCGATTATAACGGGAACGTCTTTGTAGGCTTCTCTTGCTCTGTTGCTGTATACAATGACAGCTCTGTCCGGCCTTTTGCCTGCCCTGCCTCCCGGCGCATAGATGTCTGTTTTTCTTCTGTGCTTAAATACAGAGAAGTTGTTGACCATAGAGTCAACATTGCCGCTGTTTATAAGATAGGCAAGTCTTGGTCTGCCGAAGCGTTTGAAATCCTCGCATGATTTGTAGTCAGGCTGCGCAAGTATTGCAACCCTGTAGCCGCAGCTTTCGAGGACTCTCGATATTATCGCAGTGCCAAAGGAATGATGGTCAACATACGCATCTCCTGTGACAAGCACAAAGTCAGCCTGCTCCCAGCCTCTGTCTTTCATATCCTGTTTTGATATAGGTAAAAATGCCATAAATAAGTCCTTTCTGTGATTACATTATTTTATCACAGAAATAATCGAAAAGCCACGCAAAATATAAAAAAAGTGGAAATATACGGAATTAAATTTCCTATTTCCACATATCGCACGCAAGGTGCGATAACTTTCAAGGTGCTTTCTTTGAAACATAGGAAATATCTACAAGTCGATATTTCCTATGTTATAACAAAGAACGGCATATGCGTTAACATACACCGCTCCTGCTATACCCTTTTCAGTTTATTAATCCTCGGAGAATTTAAGTCCGCTTACCTTGTGACCCAGTATGGCCTCAAGTCTGTCCTGCTGCTCTTTGCGGGCAACATCATATCCGTACTGATAAAAGTCAAGTACGTCTGCATCCTTTACGATTTCCTCCAGCGGACTTCCTATTTCAGCCTTTTTGCTGTGGTTTTTGACAGCTATTGCAATCTGGCTGATTTCGTCGTCATTAAACAGACCTGTGTTCTTAAGGAACACCTGCACAGGCTCATATCCCGCTTCAGCATGTCCCGGCTGTTTGCCTGTTATTATCCTGCCGTAGTCGTGACATGCGCAGGCAGCCGCGGCAAGTATCGGATCAACTCCGCGTTTTTCTGCCATTATATATCCTATTTTGGCGCAGCTTGTTATATGAACTCTCTCCCAGTCGATAAAATGATCTCTTTCGGGAATGAGTTTCTCATATTTGTCAATTTCCTTTAAAAGCGCGCTTTGCAGTCTGAGTATTTTTTTCATCAAAATCATCTCCCGTCTAAAGTAATACATCTATTATATACCAACACCGGTTATTATCAATGTTTTATGCGTATTTTCTTCGTTACTGTGCATTTCTTCCGTGATTTCCCATCTCTGAACGCCTGCCGCTTTCAGTCTGTGCTCTATTTCCTTACGTCCCAGATGAACCGCATAAAACATACACTCCTCCTCACTGCTGTAAACGTGTCTGCCCTCGCTGCTCATAAGGAATATTTCATCGTTCTTTCTGATTATGGTCATCTCTATTTTTTCGGTGATTTTGCATACCGCAGCCCCTACCGCATTGGCAACCGATGCATAAGGCGGTATTATAATATCTGTGCCTGTAAGCCTTGCTATAGTGTCTTTCCACGCATGCGCAGGCGCGCCTATAAGGAGTACGGGCCTCTTCATTTTTATACCTATATCAAGCAGTCTGCTGTTTCCCGCTATTGCGCTCTTTACAAAGAACCTGCCCTCTTTGCAGGAGTCAAGCTGAATGTCGATATCCTCAAAGTCAAGGCAGCTCTGGAAGCATATCCCCGCCATTCTCTCCTGCATAAGCTCCTCTGTCCTGCCTATAAATTCCTCTACCGAAAGCTCGAGTCTGTCGGAAATTATACCAGCAAGTCTGATTGCCGCCTTGGAATTCCACTCTCTGTATGTGCCCTTTACGTGCAGCAGGTCGGTGGTCGTAAATCCTATTCTGTGTATATATCCCAAAAATATGATGCGGTCAAGGATAAGCACCTCTCCGTCAACGCCTGCGCGCTTTGCCAGATAGTCAACGCTGTGCGGTCCGTTTTTAAGCGCGGCTATAACCTTGCGCTCTGTTTCGGACAGCCCCTCCAAATCAGCCTCGTCAAAGCTGTCATTTAAAATATATGACTCGGCTTCGTGCGGAAAATATGCCTTGTATTCACCGTTTCTGTTAAAATGCTTAAGCTCGTTTTCAAGATACGGAAATCTGTCGCACATATATGATACAGGATATACCTTTTGAGGCCCTATGAGAATTTCACCTGTCTTTGAAACTCTGATATGGCTGTCTCCGCCAAATGAGAAAGTGGATATCTGTGCTGCCGCGACTCTTGTGAACCAGCCTCCTACCTTTGCTCCCTCTTTTTTGATATTCACGTTGCCCTTTTCGATAAGAGCCACATCTGTCGTGGTGCCGCCTATGAAGCCTGTAACGGCAGAATGGACGAAGAGATATTCTCCCGTATGATTACGGATACTATGAACTCACCTCTATATAAAAAGGCATTCGGTGCAAAAGACCCGTTCGTAGCTGAAAAGCAGAAGAAGAAAGTTGCAGCGTTTAAGGTTGCCAATGAAATCTCCGACAGCGAATACAACTGGCAGACCGACTACACACCCGGCAGAGATGAAACAGAGTATTTCTGCACCTACCGCAAATGCGGCCTGTGTGCACTTGGCAGAAAATACGGACACCCCGAACTTATTAAGCATATGTGTCAGATGGACTATATCTCCATTGATATGATGGGAGGCGTTCTTTACAGGACAAAGACACTTGCCACCGGCGGAGATTGCTGTGATTTTCATGTTGTGAAAAAAGGTTCGAAATGGATTGAAAAATAGAATTGAGATATATTAATATTATGAACTTATCGGAAATTTAACAAATCATACATATATTAAAAGTAACAACTTATATGAGGATTATGGGAAATGGAGCTAAGAGGCTTCCTTTTTTAGTGCCTGTCCGAGAACCGTCCGTTTTGTCCAATAAAAAATACCGACCCCTTAATATCAGGTATGTAACCCTATATTGTGAGTCGGTATTAACTTCGCACTGCTGTACGCCAATTTTTTTAGGTTATACGCCAATTTTTGCACCAATTTTTTAAAAAACTGTGGTATATTGCGGTATTTTACGGTATTTCTGAGGATTGGATTTCCGAGAAGTCAAACCCTGCAACCGTTGAAATTCCTATATTACAGGTCCTATGCTGTCTATTGCATAAGGTGTCGCCTGATATACGAAATAATTGAGCCAGTTCTGATATATAAGGTTTGCATGGCTTCTCCATGTAACTATCGGCTCTCTGGTATCATCATTGTCCGGGAAATAATTCTGAGGCATTTTGATATCAAGCCCCTGATTTTTATCCCTCAGATATTCCTGTTTGAGCGTGTCCGCATCATACTCAGAATGTCCTGTTATGAATATCTGCCTGCCGTTATCGGTCATTGCAGCATACACACCTGCTTCCTCTGAGGAAGCCAGTATTTTAAGCTTGTTGCATCTTTCTATATCTTCCCTGTCAACAGTGGTATGCCTTGAATGAGGTACCATAAACACATCATCAAAGCCTCTGAGAAGTATTGCATTCTTCTTGTCAGCCTTGTGAGGAAATACGCCAAACAGCTTCTCGTCAAGAATTCTCTTAGGTATTCCGAAATGATAATACAGCGCTGCCTGCGCTCCCCAGCATATATGAAACGTACTGTAAACGTGCGTCCTGCTCCATTCCATTATTGAGCAAAGCTCGTGCCAGTATTCCACCTCTTCAAAGTCCATAAGCTCTACAGGAGCCCCCGTTATAATCATTCCGTCAAAATATCTGTCCCTTACCTTGTCAAAGGTGGTATAGAATTTGAGCATATGCTCCTTTGATGTATTCTTTGACTCGTGGCTCTTAACCTGCATAAGTTCAAGCTCTACCTGCAGAGGTGTATTACCCAGAAGTCTTGCAAGCTGTGTCTCTGTCGCTACCTTCGTAGGCATCAGATTAAGCACAAGTATCTGCAGAGGACGTATATCCTGTGTGGTAGCCCTCGTATCATTCATTGTAAATATATTTTCACTGGCAAGCACCTTGGCTGCCGGCAGTTTATCAGGTATTCTGATAGGCATAATATTCCCCTCCTATTTCAGTGCATTTTCAATATCAGCAATCAGGTCAGCCGCATCTTCAAGACCGCAGGAATATCTTACAAGGTCAGGTGATACGCCTGCCGCTTCAAGCTCACTGTCTGTCATCTGTCTGTGAGTTGAGCTTGCAGGATGCAGACAGCAGGTTCTTGCGTCAGCAACGTGAGTTTCTATAGCTGCAACTTTTAAATTTGCCATAAACTTTTCGGCTGCCGCTCTGCCGCCTTTAACTCCGAAGCTTACTACGCCGCAGGAACCGTTTGGCAGATATTTCTGTCCCATTTCGTAGTCCTTGTCGCCCTTGAGACCGCAGTATTTAACCCACTCTATTTTGTCATGCTGATTTAAGAATTCCGCAACTGCCTGTCCGTTTTCACGGTGTCTTTTAACTCTGACATGAAGGCTTTCAAGTCCCAGATTGAGAATATATGCGTTCTGCGGTGACTGAATTGAACCGAAATCTCTCATAAGCTGCGCTGTAGCCTTGGTTATATATGCGCCCTCGATACCGAATTTCTCAGCATAGGTGATGCCGTGATAGCTGTCATCAGGAGTGCACAGTCCCGGGAACTTATCAGCATGTTCAAGCCAGTTGAATTTGCCCGAATCAACAATACAGCCTCCCACGCCTGCTCCGTGGCCGTCCATATATTTTGTAGTTGAATGAGTAACTATATCTGCGCCCCATTCAAAAGGTCTGCAGTTTATAGGGGTGGCAAATGTATTGTCTATGATTAGCGGTACGCCGTGTCTGTGAGCTGCCGCTGCAAATTTCTCGATGTCTAAAACAGTAAGCGCAGGATTTGCTATTGTTTCTCCGAATACAGCCTTGGTATTAGGCTTGAATGCGGCATCAAGCTCTTCGTCTGTAGCATATGGGGATACAAATGTAAAATCGACGCCCATCTTCTTCATTGTAACTGCAAACAGGTTGTAGGTGCCGCCGTATATGCTGCTTGAGGCAACAACGTGGTCTCCGCAGGAGGCAATGTTGAATACAGCATAGAAATTAGCTGCCTGTCCCGATGATGTAAGCATTGCGGCGCTGCCGCCCTCAAGGGCTGCTATCTTGGCTGCCACATAGTCATTGGTAGGGTTCTGAAGTCTTGTGTAGAAATACCCTGATGCCTCTAAATCAAACAGCTTACCCATATCCTGACTTGTATCATACTTAAAAGTTGTACTCTGAATAATAGGTATCTGTCTCGGCTCTCCGTTTCCCGGTCTGTAGCCGGCCTGTACACATTTGGTTCCGATTGATTTTTCATTCATAACATAACCTCCATAAAAAAAGACGATGTTGGCTTACGCCAAAATCGCCTTTAGTAAACTCATCTCTCAAGCAGTGTCTAGAGAATCTGACCAAAGGCGCAGCTGCACATCATCATAACCATATTTATCTTACCTGTATTACGACTGTACATAACATTGCCTCCTGCTTATCTATAAATATATTTTATGTCATAAGCACATAATTGTCAACACTGTTTTGTGATTTTGGTATAACTTTGACGATTTCTAATCCTCCGGCTTTCTTTCTCTGCCCATAAGGTTCATTACTGCCTCTTTGCCTGTAATCTGTCCCTTTATGAGCTTGTATATTTCGTTGGTTATAGGCATTTCAACACCCAGTCTGTCCGCAAGCTCGTATGCAGCTTCTGCTGTAAACATGCCCTCAACTACCATTCCGACGTTTTTTACTGCCTCTTCGGGCGCCATTCCCTCGCCTATCATTATGCCGCATCGTCTGTTTCTGGAATGCATGCTGGTGCAGGTTACAATTAAATCGCCTATGCCTGTAAGTCCTGCAAAGGTGTTGACATCTGCGCCCATTTTAACTCCGAGACGCTTCATCTCAGCTATGCCTCTTGTCATCATTGCAGCCTTGGCATTGTCACCGAATCCAAGTCCGTCCGATATGCCTGCGCCAAGAGCGATAATGTTCTTTAAGGCTCCGCCAAGCTCGACGCCTGTAACATCTGTACCTGTATATACTCTGAGGAAGTCTGTTGAAAACATTTCCTGAACCGCAACTGCAACATCGTGATTTTCTGATGCTGCAACCACTGTAGTAGGCATGGCTCTGCCTACTTCCTCCGCATGTGACGGACCGGAAAGCACTGCATATTTTTTGTACTGTCCCATTTCCTTTGTGATTTCAGACATTCTCATAAGCGTTTTCTGTTCAATGCCCTTTGCTACATTTACGATTATCATATCTTCGTTTATGTAGGAAGCTGCCGATTCAAGAGCGCTTCTGAAATGCTGCGCCGGAGCCGAAAACAGCACTGTATCCGCGCCTGCAAGCGCTTCCTCTACGGTATCCGCAGGAACCAGTCTGTCGCAGAATTTAACGCCCGGCAGATATCTTACGTTCTCTTTGTTTTCTCTGAGCTCTCTGATATGGGTCTTGTCTATATCCCATATTCTCACGCTGTGGCCTTTGTTGCTGAGGGTTACGGCAAGAGCTGTACCCCAGCTTCCCGCTCCTATTACTCCTATTTTATTCATAAGTCATCATCTCCTATTTGCTGAAGCTGAGTTTTGATTCCTCGCCTCTTACAATTCTCGCCAGATTAGCTCTGTGCTTGATTATTATTATTGCCGCAATTATAACTGCGAACCAGAAAAAATCAGGTACAAGCACAATTGCCAGCGCCGGCATTACAAACGCCGCTATACATGAGCCAAGCGACACATATCTGGTTATTGCAACAACTGCCGCAAATATGACAAGCAGCATAAGTCCGAGTATCGGATTTACAGCAAGTACAACTCCTATGCCTGTTGCAACTCCCTTGCCGCCCTTGAATTTAAACTGAAACGGCCATACGTGACCTATCATGGCCATAGTACCGCATCCGAATGCAAACACAGGGCCTGCAAATGCTCCGATTATAACGGGGACTGCGCCTTTGAGTATGTCGATTATTAAAGTCACAGCCGCAGCTTTTTTGCCCAGCGTTCTCAATACATTGGTAGTTCCGGGATTTCCGCTGCCCTCTTTTCGGATATCTATGCCGTTTGCCTTTGCAACTATTGTTGCCGGTGATATGCAGCCTATGAAATACGAACATGCCATTAATATTATTCCTACTATACTCTCTGTCATCAGTCTTCTTTCTCTCCTTTTTCTCTGAATACGAACTTTATGGAAGTTCCCTCAAATCCGAAGCCCTCTCTTATCTTGTTTTCAAGATATCTTGCATATGAGAAATGCATCAGAGGTCTTGAGTTTATCTTGAATGAGAACAGAGGCGGTTTGATTCCCACCTGAGTCACATAGTAAATTCTCAGTCTCCTGCCCTTGTCTGACGGCGGCTGTTTCATCATCATAGCATCCTGCAGCAGCGCGTTGAGCTGACCTGTAGGCACTCTCATAGCTCTTGTTTCGGCAACATACTTGGCCATATTTATTACATTGTCTATTCTCTGATGATCCTTTACCGATATGAACACGCTCGGCGCATAGGTCATAAACGGAAATTCAGCTTCTATTTTGCGCTTGAAATCTCTCATTGTGTTGGTTTCTTTTGCGATAAGGTCCCATTTGTTTACCACAACGATTATTCCCTTGCCTGCCTCGTGGGCAACGCCCGCTATTTTTTTGTCCTGCTCGGTAATTCCCTCTGCCGCATCTATCATAAGGAGTGCAACATCGCTTCTCTCGATAGCCGCAACGGCTCTGATTACAGAATACCTTTCGATGTCCTCTGTAACCTTGCTTTTTCTTCTGATTCCGGCAGTGTCTATGAGCATATATCTGTCCCCGTCCTTTTCAAACGGAGTATCTATGGAATCTCTGGTAGTGCCGGCTATAGGCGATACTATAACTCTGTTTTCACCTACAAGCTCATTGATGAGAGAGGATTTGCCCACGTTGGGCTTGCCGATTACGGCTATTTTGATAACATCCTCTTCCTCTTCATACTGCTCTTTTGGAAAAGCGTTCACTATTTCATCAAGCAGATCTCCGAAATTCAGCATATTCGCAGCCGAAATAGGTATCGGCTCGCCAAGTCCCAGCTCATAGAAATCATAGAAATCATCAGGCAGCTTATGGCTGTCGATTTTGTTTACGACAAGTATTACCTCTCTGCCTCTTCTTCTCAGCATATTTGCAACTTCTCTGTCTGCTGATGTAAGACCGTCCTTTCCGTCAACCAGAAACAGAATTACATCTGCTGTATCCATTGCAATCTCCGCCTGCTGCCTCATCTGTGAAAGAATGATATCCTCGCTGTCTGGCTCTATGCCGCCTGTATCTATAATTGCAAATTCAATGCCGTTCCACTCTGTTTCGGCATAAATCCTGTCTCTCGTAACGCCCGGAGTATCCTCTACAATAGCAATTCTCCTGCCGATTACTTTATTAAAAAATGTTGATTTTCCCACATTGGGTCTGCCTACTACGGCAACAACAGGTTTACTCATCAAAAATTCCTCCTGCGAAGTCTTCCGGGTCGAACTCTTTCAAATCGTCCATACCCTCTCCCACGCCTATAAATTTAATAGGCATATCAAATTCATCTGCAATGGTGATAGCTATACCGCCCTTTGCAGTACCGTCAAGCTTGGTTATAACTATACCTGTAATATCCGTAACCTCTCCGAATTCCTTTGCCTGCGAAATTGCATTCTTGCCTGTGGTGGCATCAAGCACCAGCAGGGTTTCTCTTGCAGCCTCCGGAAATTCTCTTGAAATAACTTTGTTCATTTTTTCAAGCTCGTTCATAAGATTTTTTTTGCTCTGGAGTCTGCCTGCCGTATCGCATATAAGAACATCGATGTTTCTTGCCTTTGCTGATGCCACAGCGTCGAATATAACGGCTGACGGGTCTGCTCCCTCGCCGTGCTTTACAACGGGAACGCCTGCGCGCTCTCCCCATATGGAAAGCTGCTCAGCCGCTGCGGCTCTGAATGTATCTGCCGCTGCAAGCATAACGCTCTTTCCCTCGTTTTTGAGTTTAGTGGCAATCTTTCCTATTGTTGTCGTCTTGCCGCCTCCGTTTACTCCTATTACGAGGATAACCAGCGGAGTCTCATTGCTCAGTTTCTGCCTGTCCTCTTTGTCTATAAATCTTACGATTATTTTTTTGAGCATTATCTTTACAACCTCGGGCTTTGTGATATGCGCGTCTTTGACGCGGCCCCTCAGTTCCTCTATAATTCTCATGGTTGTATCCATACCTATGTCAGATGTTATGAGGATTTCCTCAAGCTCGTCAAAAAGCTCCTCATCCACTACAGATCTTGCATTTATTACATCTGACAGTCTCTCCGAAAGTTTACCGAAGAAAGATTTTTTTTCACGCAGTGACATATATGTTTCTCCTAATCCAAATCAAATTTATCTCCAAGTTTAAGTGACAGAATTCTTGAAATTCCCTGCTCCGGCATAGTCACGCCGTAAAGCACGTCGGCATATTCCATAGTAACTTTCTGATGTGTTACCAGCGCAAACTGGATTTCGCTGAAGTTCTGCAGGTATTTTGCAAATCTCTCGATGTTAGCATCGTCAAGAGCCGCCTCAACCTCGTCTAATATACAGAACGGCGTAGGCTTTGTCTTGAGTACCGCAAACATAAGAGCAATTGCTGTCATTGTTTTCTCGCCACCGGAAAGCAGATTTATATTCTGCAGTTTTTTGCCCGGCGGTTGCGCTATTATGTCTATGTTCGACTCAAGAGGATTATCCTCGTTGTCAAGGCGAAGCTGCGCATGTCCGCCTCCGAACAGTTCTCTGAATATATGCTCGAACTGAGCCACAACCTGATCGAAATTCTCCTTGAATTTCTCTCTTATGGTCTTATCCATATCCTCTATAATCGACCTCAGAGAGTCCATTGCCTCAAGTATATCAGCTCTCTGTGATGTAAGGAATTCATATCTTTCGCTTACGGATTTGTATTCCTCTATAGCGCCTATGTTGACATCGCCAAGCTCATTCATTCTGGCCTTTACTTCTCTGTTTTCCTTTACGGCCTTGGACATTACAAAGTCCTCCGCTCTGAATTCCATAGCCTGCAGATACGATATTTCAAAGGTTTCCCACAGCTTGTCCTTAAGACTTTCAAGCTGTGTTTCGTATCTGGCTTTTTTGATGTCCGCATTTACTTTCTGGTTTTGCAGGTTTTCAAGCTGCTCGTCTATCCTTGTCTTTTCGGCAGAGGCTCCGTCTGTCTGCTCCGTCAGTGAAGCTTTTTCGGCCGCAGCCTGCGCAATGATTTCTTCCGCTTCCTGCTTCTGTCTGTTTTTAGCTTCTATATCTCCGCCGTTTTCAGATGAAGCAGTGATGCTTCTGTACTCGTTTTCAAGGTTTTCAAGCTGCAGCTTCTTTGCCTCAATGCTGCCGGAAATATCGTCTATATCATCTGAAATACGCTGATATATCGCACCTGATGCCTGAAGCTCTTTTTCACAGGCAGTCACTGCAACTCTGGCTTCCGTTATATCCTCGCTTGCGCTTTGCGCCTCCTGTTTTTTGGCTTCGTATATATCGGTAAGACTGCTGACTTCAGCTTCTGCAAGCTCTGCCTGCCTGCCTGCTTCTTCCGCCTCGTCTATAAGGGACTTTTTCATACTGTCGGAAGATGCTTTCTGCTCCTCAATGGATTTAAGCTCTCTGTCCCATCTCTCCTGCCTGCTGCCGAAATCAGAAATAGCGCCCTCTACTGCTTTTTTCTCGTTTTCGGCAGTTATGAGGTCAAGCTCTGTCTGTCTGTATCTGTCGTTTAAAGCCTGCATTTTCTCCTGCGCTGTGCTGATTGCATCTGCCGCTTCATTCATAGCCTGCGCTTTGGCACCTATCTGACCTGAAAGCGCTTCGATTTCCTCCTGCAGCTTGGTTATTTCTGATTTTCTCTCCAGCAGATTTGCTGTTTTGTTTTTGTATTTACCGCCTGTTATAGCGCCCACGGTATTGATTATTTCACCCTCAAGTGTTACAAATCTCAGACCTGCGCCTGCTTTTTTGGACATTGCAACAGCGTTGTCCATAGTGTCCACTATAACCACTCTGCCCAGCAGATATTCAAATGCCGCCGTGTATTTCTTATCAAATGAAACGCATTCATCTCCGTAGCCTAAAAAGCCTTCAAATCCGCTTACGTCTGCGGCTGCTCTCTGGTGCTTGATGGATTTGAGCGGTATGAAAGTAAGTCTGCCCGCCTTTGCCTGCTTAAGTGATATTATGGCTTTTTTGGCGCATTCGTCATCAGCGCAGACTATGTTCTGCATAGCGGCTCCCATGCTGGTTTCGATTGCTGTTTCGTAGCCCTTTGGAACGCTCATAAGCTCTGCGGCTGTTCCGTATATGCCGGGAAGCCCTGATTTCATAATGTATTTAACTGCAAAGTTATATCCCTCGTAATTTGACTCCATTTCTTCAATGGTCTTTTTTCTGGCTTCCTTTCGGCTTATGTCTATTTTGAGCGCCTCTATATCCTTTGCAAGCTGTTTTTCTGTTTCAAGACTGCTGCTGTAGGTTTCTTTGATTTTGTTTGCCTCTGCTCTGATGCTTTCAAGAGCTGCTCTAAGCTCTGCGGCTCTGCTCTCTGCCTGCAGCAGATCGGCTTCCGATTTGCCCTGCAGCGCTTCCGACTCTCTCTCCGATGCTATCTGAAGCTTTCTTTTTTCGAGGCTTTCTCTCAGACTGTCAAGACCTGCCGCCTCTGTTCTCTTTGATGCAGCCTTTGAGCTTAGTTCAAATATGCTGTTTCTTTCATTGTTTAATGACAGCAGCGCGTTGTTTACTTCCTCCGCCTTGACTGTATATCTGTCTATTGCAGCCTGCAGCGCGGCGTTAAGTTCTGCCAGCCTTGCCTCGCCCTCTCTCCTGCTGTCTCCAAGGCTTTCGGCATTCTGCTGCTCGCTTTCAAGCTTGCTGCCAAGCTCTGATATTTCGGAAGTTAATCTCTCTCTGTCCCTGCCTATTGCGGACAGTCTTTCGGTACTAAGCTCCTGCGCCTTTTCGAGTCTGTTGATTTCGCTTACGATATCCATAAGCTTTGTTCTGGCTTCCTCTGCAATCTCGTCCAGAGCTCTTGTTCTGGTGTTTGTAGCCTCAAGGGACCTGTCCAGCTCTTCTTTTCTGGCCTTTATATCCACTATGGATTTATCTGTTTCTTTTAACTCGTTTATGAGTTCGTTTGTTTTCTCTTCGATGTTTTCAACATTTTTGAGTGTTATATTGATTTCAAGCTCTTTAAATCTTTCTCTGAGGCTGATATATTCGGAGGCCTTGGCGCTGTCCTCGCGCAGTCCGTCTATACGCCCCTCTATCTCATTAATTATATCGTTTACTCTGTCAAGATTTCCCGATGCGGCAGTCAGCTTTCTCTCTGCCTCCGCCTTACGGGTTCTGTACATAACAATACCCGCAGCCTCTTCAAATATCTCGCGTCTGCTTTCAGTCTTGTTGCTTACTATGTCTGCTATTTTGCCCTGTCCTATCAGAGAATATCCGTCTACGCCTATACCCGTATCCATTATGAGCTCTCTGATGTCACGAAGCCTGCACTGGTTGTTGTTTATGTAGTATTCACTCTCACCGGAACGGTACATTCTTCTGGTGATTGCAACTTCATTGTATTCTATGGGAAGTATATTGCTTGAGTTGTCTATCGTCAGTATTACCTCCGCCATGCCTCTGGATTTGCGGCTTGCTGTTCCGGAGAATATGACCTCTTCCATTTTGCCGCCTCGAAGCATCTTTGGACTCTGTTCTCCCAGCACCCATCTGATGGCATCGGAAATATTGCTTTTGCCGCTTCCGTTGGGCCCTACAATACAGGTAATGCCCTTGTGAAACTCTATGGTAACCGGATCTGCAAAAGATTTAAATCCGTGCATATATATTTTTTTAAAGTACATTATGTAATCCTCTTTCTATCGCTTCTTTTGCAGCCTGCTGTTCTGCCTGTTTTTTGTTCCTGCCGCTGCCGGTTCCTATCAGTCTGTCACCGAGGAAAAGATCCATATAGAATGTCTTGCTGTGATCAGGCCCCTCCTCTCTGTTGACGCGGTATATGAGCTGGCCTCCGCCTACGGCCTGAACTCTTTCCTGAAGGCTTGACTTATAGTCTTTCATAAGTCTGCCTTTAATTGCATCCTCAATCATATCGCTGCTTAGCATAAGAAAAACATCTCTGGCCGCGTCATATCCGCCGTCAAGATATATGGCTCCGATCAGAGCCTCGACGGCATCTGCCATTATTGAAACTCTCTGCCTGCCGCCCTGCTTCTCCTCGCCGTTTCCCATCAGCATATATTCGCCGATTTCTATCTGCTTTGCCTGCTTGGCCAGCGCCTCTTCACACACTACGGCGGCTCTAAGCTTGGTCAGCTTGCCCTCTCCCGATTCGGGGCATCTGCGGTAAAGCTCTTCTCCGCATATTGCGTCTATAAAGGCGTCTCCGAGGAACTCAAGGCGTTCGTTGCTTTCGGTTTTGCACAGCATATGCTCCTTGATATATGAGCTGTGGGTAAGCGCCCGTTCGAGAAGCTCTCTGTCTTTAAAATGGTAATTTATTCTGTTTTCGAACTCAAGCAGCCTACTCTTCAACGTCTACTCCCTCCATTGCAGAAGTAATTCTGCCTACAACGTTCTCCTGCGCATAAGGAATACCTTTGATTATAGCGTTCTTAACCGCTGTTGCCCCCGATGAGCCGTGGATTTTGATTACGTGTCCGTTTACTCCCAGTATCGGCGCTCCGCCGTATTCGGAATAGTCAAATTCGTCTTTGATTTCCTTAACCTTGCCTGCAAGAAGCACTGCTCCCATTTTGGCTGAAAGTCCGTCTGTGAATTTCTTTTTCATTGTCTTGAGCAGGTTCCATGCAAAGCCCTCTGTCAGCTTGAGAATTATATTGCCTGTAAAGCCGTCGCACACTATAACGTCGCAGGCTCCCTTAGGGACATCTCTTGCCTCTACATTGCCTATAAAGTTGAGATCGGCTTCTTTCAGCAGCTTGTGGGCTGCTTTTGTTACTGTTGTGCCTTTGTTTTCTTCGACGCCCAGATTAACAAGACCTACTCTTGCGTTTTTTCTGTCCATTACTTTTTCCATATACAGGCTGCCCATTATTGCAAATTCCAGCAGGTTTGACGGTCTGCATTCGGAGTTTGCTCCCGCATCAACTATGATTGACGGCAAGGCTCCGCCGGCTATAGGGTATATACTTGATATTGCAGGTCTGTCTATTCCCGGTATTCTGCCCAGTATAAACAGGCTTCCCGCCATATATGCGCCTGTGTTTCCCGCTGATATAAACAGGTCACCCTCACCGTCTTTGAGCATTGTAAGACCCTTTACCATAGAGGAATCTGTTTTTCTTCTGATGGCTTTGACAGGTGAGTCTTCGTTTTCTATTACTTCAGAGGCATGCACTACTTGTATTTTACTCTCATCATAATTGTATTTTGCAAGCTCGGCGTTGATTTCGTCTTCTCTGCCTACAATTACTATCTGATGATCAATTTTTGAGGAGGCTTCAACTGCTCCCTTAACTATTTCCAGAGGGGCATTGTCTCCGCCCATTCCGTCCAGTATAATTCTCATAATACATCTACCTTGCTTTCCTAAAATTACATCTAACTATACAAACTACATAATACCATAAGTGCGGTCAAATTGCAATTTTCAAAGGGAAAGTGCGCAAAAAAACAGAGCAGAAAAAAATCCGCTCAAAATGCACTCGTATTCCGGTTGCCCGGTTGTTCATTTGCGTATTGAATATCTGTCTCGAAATGCCTGATATCCGGATTCTGCAATCCGATACTGCTCTGCTTTCTCTTCTCCTGATTCCTGATATTCTTCTGTGGTTGACAAACAATTAAGTGCGTCAGAAATAATCTTCTGAAGATACTCTTTTCGGTCATAATTCGCCATAACTAAAGAATCTCTGACATACATAGGATTGTTGCGGATAAGCTCCACACAAAACTCTATTCCCTTAAATTTAAGATAATGCCATAAAAATGTTACGCAGGTTCTGGTATTACCTTCTCTGAACGGGTGAATACTCCATAGTTCCAGAAAAAAATCAGAAACAGCATTTTCTAAACCGATTTCTTTGCTCCATTTTATTCTGTTATATTTTTCAAACAGATTGTTAAGTCTTAGCTTTATCTGCCTGTAATCTGCATATTCTGCCGAGCCTCCCGATAAAACTCTTTCGCTTTTGAAAAAGTTTTCCTCACGAAATTCACCTGCCCATTCATAGATATCTCCAAAAAGATATTTATGAACCGCCTGAAGATGCTTTGTATCAAAAGTGGCTTTTATTCTTTTGGGATTAATGTCAAGTCCCAGCAGCTTTACCGTCACTTTTTGTATTTCCAGTTTCTGAAGCAATTCTTTATTATGAATATTATATTTGTTAATCAACACATCATTGTCAGGATAGCAATATTGTCCGCCATTCATATTCTACACTCCCAGATACTCAAGTCTGTCCACCCGGACTTCAAGTTCTTCCATAGTTATTTCCCCTGCTATATACGACTCCAATGCTTCCATAAAAATCTCGTCCGGACCGTCTGTGGCTGTTAAAACTATTGCCATTGCCCTTTCAACTCTTTTTCTTCGGATTTCACAAAAATCAATGGAATTATCATTAATGATGACTCCTCTCATTTCAAGAATGGTTCTTATCATATTTATAACATATGCAGGTGGATTTCTTCTCTCATGTTCCCAGTCCTTAAGAGTGGATACCGGAATGTCAAACATATGCGCAAATTTACTCTGACTAAGCCCTGTCTGAATTCTAAGTTCTTTTATACTCATATTCTGACCTCCTCCTACTCTATATTATACGGCATTGCCTACCAATATTCAAGCAGAACTCTGTTTACGGCTAAATCACAAAGAGTCCTGTTTCACATTTTTCTTTTTATCTCCGCTTCTCCTGCCCATGGAAAAGAACACTCCCACCACGCACATCGCCGTAAATATTATAAACAGAGTGCGAATGGTCTTTATCAATAGCGCAGGCTCCGCATCCGCAAGTGATGATGTGCCCATATACATACCCACCACCAGAGTTATCACCGCCATGCTGGTGGTATGCCCCATAGACCTCATAGTCGCAAGTATTGAGGTCGCAACTCCGTAGTCCTCCTTTTCGACAAGTGACATTACAGCATTGGTATTAGGTGATGAGAAGATGGCAAATCCAAGCCCCGTAACTGCAAGCACCATGATTATATACCATAGTCCGCTGTCCTCACCTGTGAATATCAGCATAAACAGACCTGCTGTGCAAAGCCCCATGCCTAATGTTGCAAGCTTAAACGGCGATATTCTGTCCGAAAGTCTGCCCATATACGGCGACAGCACCGCCATTATAAGCGGCTGAACTATAAGTATCAATCCCGCCGTCTGCGAGGTATATCCCATTACAGACTGAAGATATATTGACAGAAGATAGCTTATCGCAAAGGTAGCTCCATAATTTAAAAATGTAGCCGTATTTGAAAGCGAGTATGCAAGACTGTTTCTGAAAAGCCCCACCTTAATCACAGGATTTTGTATCCTGCTTTCATGTATCACAAAGACAGCGCCAAGCCCTATACCTGCCGCAATCATAAGCCATGTGTATCTGATTGTCGAAAAGGTTGAAAGACCAAACATAAATCCGAATATCATCAGTACAAACAGCACGTTGCCTGCAATGTCAAAGCTGCCACCCTCTGTCTTTTCTCCCGATTTTTCGGGAAGCTTTCTCCATGCGGTAAACCACGAAACAAAGCTTACAGCAGCAATAAATGCAAAGATAAACCGCCAGCCCAGATAGTGATTTATAACGCCGCCGATTACAGGCCCGGCCGCAAGTCCGACATATGTTGAAGCCAGCGCATAGCCCAGAACTTTTCCTCTCTCGCTTTCCGGAAATGCGCTGATCAGAATTGCATGGTTTGTAGAAAATATCATCGCAGCTCCCACTCCCTGCATAATCCTTAAAGCAAGCAGTATCCAGAGTTTCCACGAAAAAGCCGCCAGCACAGCGCACACCATAAATATGAATATGCCCGTTTCGAGTATCTTTTTTCTGGATGTCAGATCCGCTATTCTTCCAAAGGGCACAGTAAGCACCGCCAGTGTCAGCATATAGCCTGTCACAATCCAGCCTATGGCCGCAGCGCTCACCGCAAATTCCTGATTAAGCGCAGGTATGGAAAGGTTAAGCGCGCTGCCTGTAAATGTGGTTATAAATGATGTAATCACAGCTACGCTTACCGTAGCTTTCTGTTTTTTGTCAAATCCGCTCATAAATCTATTATTGCCTCCATTTCAGATATTATATCTGCATATGTAATTCTATACCTGAAATTTACCTGCGGTCAAGAAAAAAGCCTGCCGGAAAAGCAGACTTTAATGTGATTATTCAAGTTCCATTTCAGGAGGAAGCTTCCTGAAGCCTTTAGTCTGTATTGCAAGAACTATTATTCCTATTCCCAGCCATATGAGTCCTACTATTTTAGCAGTATGTGACATATTTATCCATAGGAATATGCACACAAAGGACTGCTTCCTGCACAAGCCCGTATGAGCCGAATATGTTGAACCGGCTGGTTCTGAAATATCCTGCAAGTCTTGTAATCCTCCCATACGCACAGAGCCGCCACTATTATATAGCATATGGTTACTGCGCTTGCCGCGGGGAATATTATGCGTTCATATACTTCACTCCAATCTCATCAATTGCTTTAATGGACGCTACTATCTCGTTAAGTCTGATTATCCTATCATATCCTGATGACAATGCCTTGTCATCAGTTGTTATTCAAGCATAGCTATAAGCCCATCGCTTACTCCCTCAGTGTCTTTACCTTTGGTATATAAGATAGAGGATTACTTCTCCGTCATATACCTCTTTGTCAGGATAGCCCTCATACATTCTGCGTACTGTGTAGCGGTATTTTCCTTCTCCGCCCATGTCAAAGCCCGCTATTACTATCATACACAAGTTATTTAACTTGTTATAGTCTATTGTTCCCTCCGGCAGCAGCTTGCTTGTCATTAATGCGCCGTAATATCTCATACGCTTGTGCATATTGGGAGACTTGACCTGGCGAAGTATGAGCCGCTGGTAAGTCCCCTGTCAGGAGTGCAACGCTTTAGCGTGTGGCACTCTACGGCATATCGGGACTTTCTGCACTTCGGCGTTGTAAACTGTGTCGTCATCACCTATGGCGCATACATCAAGCCTTGCTATTTTGCCCGGAAGCTCCTTTCGCTTCTCATTCTCTGCAATAGGTTCTCCTTTAAAGTTGATTTCCTTTTCAAGAATGATTTCAAGAATTATCTTATATGCTTCATCTACTGTTGTCTCCCTTAGTTATATATCATATACGTCGTATATTACAAGTTCTGAGTTGTCTTATTACATATAATTATACGAGGCTTATTTACATCAGTCAACCATATTTTCTATAAAATGCATTTTTATATATTTTTTAGGTTTTTGTATACAATCACACAAATAGGCGGTCATACGACCGCCCACCTTGTTCAGGTTATTTACTTATTCACCTTTTCCGACTCAATATTAGACCACTCAGTATAGTATTTCTTGCCGTCTATTGTACGCACACCTCTAACCTTATAGTAATATCTCTTACCGTCTTTCAGATTTTTAGCATTTACAATTCTGGAAGCCTTACCGCTCTTAGTAGTATATATCTTACTGTACTTTCCGTTCTTTTTAACTGCACGCAGAATTTCAAAGCCGTCTACCCTGTAGCCCTTTGATTTCTTCCACTTAATCACGATGTTTCCATCCTTATTCACAGTTATTTCAAGTTCAATCTCTGTGTTTTTAACTCCCCTGATTATATGCTTGTTATCAGCGGGTTTGACAGGCTCAGTCTGTTTTTTCTCTGTTTTTACCTCTATTGTATCGCCTGTTTTAAGGCCTGTGATTTCTGTAACCTTGCCTTTGGAAATACCGTTAACAAGGACGTCAACTATCTCGTAGCCTTCTTCTACAGTGATAGTTGCCTTAGTACCGTCACTGCTTAATTCTGCCTTAAAACCCTCTCCTGCAGTAATGGAAGGCTTCTGTACCGGTGGTTTATATGTACCGCCGGAGGATTTAGAGCGAACAGTTACTTTAAACTTTATGTCATAGTATGTATTGCCGTCAGCAGAGTCAACACCTACAGTAATTATTCCGCTATCACCTGCAGCAGCATCGCTCTTGACTGTAAATCCAACCATCTCCTTGTCCTGTACCTTATGCGGCGGAATACTTCTGTCAAAAACATTATCATATGTGTGCGCACTACCTATTTTATCCATGTCATTCTTTTTATAGCTGCTCAAATCAACTTCCCTGCTCTCACCTGCCAGTACCCTGATTTCAGGTGCGATAACATCTGCTTCCTGTTTAGCTGATACTTTAACAGGAACCTCTATATTCTCAATCACATTGTAATTGTCTGTATCAGCAGGAGTATATTTTGCCTTATGCGTATTGCTGCTGCCATATGCTGTCACATTTCCAACTGTATCATCAGGGTTCATCCATGACCAGTTGTTAGGAAGTGTCACTGCTGAAAGCTTATCACCGTATGTAGCATTAAGATCTCCCGGAACACTGTAAGAAGGATCAGCCTTATCTATAACGAAGGTCTTTGTTATCTCTCCGCTGTAGTTGCCTTTACCTGTAATAATAACATTATATGTACCTGTGCCAATCGGCTTATTTTCACTTAAAGTACCTGTACTGTCAGGCTTTATTTCATATGTAACATCATAATCAGTACCTTCAACCAGTGTCTTGCCTCCGTCAGTTACAGTAACCACCGGTGTAATCGCATTGCTGGTATATGTCTGTGAAGGTATATCTGCAATCATATCTTCTGCAAGTGGCTTTGCAGCTACAGTAAATGTACCAACCACCAGATTATTAACACTGTTAAAATTCTCTCCCTCTGCAACGTCAACCTTAACTGTATATTCACCTGCATTCTTTACTTCAGTTACTTCACTGTCAGCTTTACAATATTTAACAGTAACAGCGCCACAGCCTGTATATTTGCTGTCTAAAGCAACCTGTGCAACCTTGGCACTGCCGTCATAGACTAAATGTGCAGGAGGCGTAAAAGTAAAGTCGTCTGCAACTGCTGTTCTCTTGTTTACAGTCAGGGTATAATATGCGCGGTAATTCTGCCTCTCAGGATCTTTATTCTTTTTAATCGCCTTAATTACAGTTTTTCCTTCACCAACAATAGTCACGTCACCTGTATTCCTGTCAACGCTTGCAACAGTAGGATTATTGCTTGAATAAGTTACTTTATCTCCATCAACCACTCCGTTTAACTGGTTTTTAACACTGTCACCATACTGTGCAGGCAAAGTATCAGAAGCAAAATTAAAACCTTCCTGAGGCAATAATGTGCTGAAATATAATCTTTTAGTAGTCTGACTATAGCGAATTTCAATACCTGCATCATCCGCTGTAAAGCACTTGCTGTAGTCTCTATTATTTGCGTCTACAATGCTTGTTGCTCCATCTCTTGACGGCTGTTTCAAACCTATCTGTGCTTTTTCATCAAGTTCGTCACCAATACTAATTGTCAATTCTCTACTACAGCATACATTATTAGCCTCAGTTCCTTTTAAATTGCCTGTTATCTGCACGTTGCCACTGACAGTGAAGCGTCCCCCATCACGCATTACGCCTACGCCATCTAATAGCGCACTTCTATTTTTTATAATGCTTCCGCCATACATATTAAAACTACCATCAGTACTTATATATACGCCTCTCTTGTTCTCTTTTATAACACCACTATACATATTGAAATCGCTTACCGCATAAACGCCGCTGCCATTGCCATTTCCTTTTATAAGCCCGTTATACATATTGAATGTTTTTCCAGTATCAACATATACCCCGCGACTGCCACCAGTAATACTTCCGCATACTTCTGCACAGTCAGTTAAAGTAAATGCTCCGGACATTTTTATTACATTCTTATCTTTAGCTCCTGTAATCGTCTTCCCATTCAGGCACAGTACAGTACCATCAGCAGGCTGCCAAGTTTCACTTATCATAACATCTTTTGTCAGATAATATCTTCCTGCTGTACCTGGCAAGGTACTGTCACTTTCCCAAGCCTGAAAT
>URGK01000037.1 GCA_900547295.1 uncultured Eubacteriales bacterium | reverse complement strand
TTCTTTGAAACATACGGAAATATCTACAAGTCGATATTTCCTATGTTATAAAAAAAAATTCCAGCCGAAAACCTGCTGGAATTTTTATTCCCAAAATGCCGTCAGGCTATAATTCACGCCCTATCAATGATAGGTGGGTACTCTGTTTCATACTTCTGTCTTCCACTCTGAGGAGGCCTGACATAATTATGAAAACCCGAATTCCCGATGTGAAACTGTAGGTTGAATTACAGAACCTTAACAAACATTTCAGGATACATCTCTATTATATGCTTGAATAGAATTATTACCACAGGCAATAACTAGAAATCATATTCATCTAAGTTAAGCGCGCAGTTGTGGTGTACTTTCTGTACGTCGTCGTTTTCTTCAAGCAGATCAATCATTTTCTTTAATTTCTTGATATCCTCTTCCTTTGGAGTTGCTTCCATTGACGGAACATACTCTACTTCTGATTCAAGGATTTCGTAGCCTGCCTCTACTATAGCGCCGTGAACATCATGATATGCTGACGGCTCTGTAAGTATTTCAAAACAGTCGTCATTTACTATCATATCCTCAGCGCCTGCTTCAAGAGCTGTTTCCATAAGTGAATCTTCGTCTATGTCATCTGTCTTTTCGATAAGTATAACGCCTTTTCTTGAGAACATATATGATACGCAGCCCTGTGTTCCAAGGTTGCCGCCATATTTGTCAAAGGTTGATCTTACTGATGATGTTGTTCTGTTTTTGTTGTCAGTAAGCGCTTCGACTATTACGGCTACTCCGCCAAGACCGTAACCTTCGAATGTAAGCTCCTCATAAGTTTCGCCTGCCAGCTCTCCGGTTCCTTTTTTGATGGCTCTGTTAATATTATCATTAGGCATACTGATAGCTTTTGCCTTGTCTATTGCAACTCTCAATCCAGGATTGTAGTCAGGATCTCCTCCTGCCTTTGCTGCTACTGTTATAGCTCTGGCATATTTAGTAAACATTGCAGCTCTTTTAGAGTCCTGTGCTGCTTTTCTTCCTGCGATTGTACCGTGTCTTCCCATGGAGACACCTCCTTACTTCTTTTATTTTACGACATATAATTATATCACAAAGTATCGGTGCTTGTAAATTACCTACAGAAAATTTCCTTTACTGATGATTTATTTCCAGTGAGCTTCTTCTGATAGGCTTCACCTGAAATTCATTGGCCGACAGCTCGGTATTGTTTTTGCTTTTGACTGTAACCTTTGCATTGAAAATTTTATCAGCCTCGTCCATTGTTACGGTTACTTCTGCCTTAAGTCCGTAAGGATAAGATGATTTGCTGAGTATCGGTGTTTCTCCAAGCAGTACATAGCCGTTTTTATCACTTGTAAATGATGAGCCTGTCTGTGAGTCGCCGCCTACATTCTGGCTGAAAAATCCCACTCTGCCGCTTTCGTCTATGTGAACGGTTCCCGCATACCTGAGCTCATCGCTTACCGCTGTGGTAAGTGTGGTGCAGAGTATCTGCGCCTCAGACATTGACACCGATTTAGTATATGCTTTCACTCCGAGTCTTACGCCGGTTACAAGCACAACGGTTACCAGCAGCATTACCGCTATTGCAGACAGCAGCTCAACTATGGACATACCTTTTTTGTTTCTTAATCTGCCCATAATTCTCATTCTCCTTTGATATAGTAGTAATAGCCGTTGCTTTGGTATATTTTCACGCTTATTTCATCTGTGGCATCTAAAATGCCGGAAGCAGCCATACTGCCCTTCCCCAGCTGTCTGGCATCATCATATGTAAACGACATTTTGCCGCTGACAGCATCCCTGACTTTAGCATTTATCCTTGAGGCCACGGTTACAGATGTAACAAGAAATGCAACGCTTATAACCACGATTAAAATTGATATGAGGGTTTCCACCAGAGTTTCGCCCCTGTTTGTTCTCAGTTTGTTCATTGCCCTGCCCCCTTAGATATGGTACCGCTGCCAAAGGTTACAGCAGTTACGGTTTCATCAACGGTATACCAGTAGTATCTTCCGCTTACATATATCTGATTTGAACCAACTGTATTTGATACGGCTTTGGTTATCGGTATATTAAGAGTCATTTTATATCCGGACTCTTCTTTGCTGTCGCCTGAAACTTCAAAAGTTATATCCATATTATAATATGATGTATCATTTGAGACCGACTGCACCTGTATGTATATTTTCACATTGACTTCATCAAACCCGCTGAAGCTGTCATCTGTAATACCGGGGCTGTCAATACCGATTACCGTTTCTTTATACACAGACCCGCTGTCGGATAAGGTATTTTCTTTAACAGACTCCGCAATATCTGTAAGCACACTTGAAAATCTGCCTGCCGGTTTGTCTGTATGTTCGTAGTCGCTCAAAGAGGGATAAAGATTGTTCTGTCTGGTATACTTCTTTAAAACGTGTTCATACTTCCTGTCTTCAATCTCATCTCTGAAAAACTCAGCGGCAGAGCTTACAGTAAGGTAAGCCTGCTGTGCCTCTCTGTTATCATTGAGCTGATGCGCGGCAGTTGATGCCGCCGTAATTATAACTACGCTGACTACAACAGCTATCAGAAGCAGAAACAGCGCCATAAGTATGGTTTTGCCGTCATTGTTATTAAGTTTTCCATATAAATTTTTCATAATGCAAACCTAACTTTCTGTTTCTGCAAATGCTATTCATTATCAACACTCTGCGTATCATCTGTTACATTCACGAGTATAACTATAGTTTCACTGAACGAACGGGAAACTCCGTTTATTTCCGTTGTATATATTGCTCTGGCAGTTATGCTTGTTTCATCTGCTTTAAGTCCCGTAACTTTCATTTTCCACTGCTTATCCGCTGCGCTGTACTTAGGCGCTTCGCAGGAAGCAACGGTTTCATCGTCTACCTCAAAATCCCATTTTACCGCATCCGTAAAATCAACATTTCCGCTTGCAGACTTAACATTAAAGAAAATATTACCGTCATCACCTGCTGACAGGTCAAGTTCCGCAGGCGCAGCCGCTATAACAAGATTTGCTGTAACGCTTACAAGTGTATCCGCTGTCGTACTGCCAAGCTTTGCTCTTACTGTTACAGTTCCCTCTTTAAGTGCCGTAAACACAACTCTGTAGTACTGACTGTCGGTTACAAAATTGCAGGATTTGAATGCCAGGGGCGAGTCTGCCTCGGATAACCGGTTTTCATCTTCATCTAAGAAAATGAACTCCGGCGTATCTCCGTTTCTGTAATTGAGATATTTAAGATACAGTTCAATTTCACTGTTTTCCAGCATATCAAACGAACTCATGCTGTCCTGCCAGTACATCGTGCCTTTAGGCCACGTACCGTAATGAACATTTACTGTTTCACCAAAAGTATTGGTCTGAGTCAAGACTGTAGGGAACGGATAATTGGTACCCTCAAGGCTTGAGTCATCTCCCGGATAACTGTATTTACCGTCTATTTTAGCGCCGTTTTCGAATGCTGTAACAAAATCAAACTGACTGCTGTCCTTATTAAGCAGAACTATTGTTCCTGTTTTTGAGCTTAACTGCTCATATGTAACGTATGGCGAATTACCGCTGTTGGTCAGATATACATGTGACTGACTCTGATCGCCATCCTTGATATCAATTGTTCCGTTATAGTTTTTATTTCCTCTCGCAATATAGTCGTCCGAATTTTTCACATTGTCCTCATATGCATAGCAGTTAACTATATTCACATCCGGATTAGGAATATCATTGATATTGAAAGCGCCGCTTTGCGCCTCACCGTTTGACGCAATTGCATGAACTGTTCTTACCTGATGACTGCCTGACTTAGGCAGGTTCACATAAGAATATGAATTTTTTACATATACGTCGGTGTTTATCGAACCCACAAGATTTTTCAGGTTTCCATAGTTAATCATTACAACACCGCCTGTAATTCCTCCAATCCATATATTTGTGGATGTCCCATGATTATATCCGTATGTGGTTACAGAACTTTCTATGCTGCCTCCGCTGTAGCATCCGTCTATGGCAGCACGACAGTTTCCTACAAGTCCGCCGACTCTGACATTGTTATATCCGCTGTTGTATGAAAGCGCAATGTTAATATCATTTACTGCCGTACATTTTGATATATCCATATTGGTAGCTCCTGCAAGACCTCCGATTGATGCTCCGCCCCAGTCGCCTGAGGTATTTCTGCTGTCAATAATCCTATATCCAGATACCGTACAGTTTTCGATTACAGCATTATTGCTGCTGCTGCCCTTTGCGGCAAATCCCACAAGACCGCCTATGCAGTACCACTTTTTGCTGTCCTTAGTTATCTCTATGGTATCCTCGTTTTCTGAATACATTACTATATTTTTAAGCCTTGCGCCTATAGTTATACCGAACATTCCAACCATCTGGGCATCGCTCTGTATTTTTATATTTTTGATTGAATATGATTTGCCGTCATAGGAGCCGCCGAAATATGCGCTGTATGCATTGCCGTCATTTTTGTTGTTGGTATAATACATACTTCCTATCGGAGTAAAACTCCTGCTGTCATTGTCAATATCGTGGCTCTGCTCCCAGTAATAATTCAGGTCTTTTACGGTTGCCGATGTACCGCCCACATATATAAGGTATGGAAATCTGTTATACTGCGCACTTGTACCGTTTACAAACGTACTTGTGTTTTCATTGCTGTAATTCCAGTTAATGTACTGAAGCTGCTCTGCCGAGCGCACATTATATCTGTTACTGTCGCTGCCCGGAGTATCGGTATTTCCATCATATCCGGTACTGTCTGCCGCAGCGATGCTGTCGCAGCTGAATGAATTTGCAAAGAACGGGCATATTGTATATCTGTAGTTTACCGTTCTGTCATTTTCGGTGTATCTCAGATTCCATCTGCCATTGGCCGCATCTGTATTAAGATAAAGTCCTGTATCAGTATCTGTTCCCGTGGTATATGCAACCACTTCATATTCTGAAAGCTGGCTTGCTATTTTATCTGATGCATCATCATTTACGACAGGGTCTGCCGCAAATGATGTCATACTGACATTAACCTTTGCGCCTTCTTTATAGTAATATCCGTAGCCGTATTCTTTAACTATACCGCCGTCATTGTGAGCCGTACACAGTGAGGATCCTCCGACCCCTTTACTGCCCTTAATTCCAAGATACCTGAAATGATAGCCCGCATTAGGTCCACCCGCTTCGTGCTCCCAGTAAAATACGCCTGTATCACCAAGCTCTGTTTCAACCGGCCAGTTTCCGTAGTGAACATAATCACTGCCTTTTTTAACTATCGCAGGATAAGGATATCTGTTATCATTCTCCAGATCATCCGTCTTACCGTGATAAAGTGAATTTGCCTTTGAAGCAGTACCAAAGTTTTTCAGTTTAAGCTTTCCAAGCTCACTTGAGTTTACAGACTTAACTCTGTTGTCTCCGCCGGATATATCGTATGCATTTAATTTCTCAACATAGTAATATGTACCGTTGTTAAGATATGCGCATCCTGTAATCGTACCGCCCGCAGGCGTAAAGCCATAACCTTTGGCGCTGCCGGATATTGTAATTGAAACAGCGCAGTAGGCATTATTGAGAATACCTGTGTTTTCACCTGTAAATCCGCCTGCTGCCGCATTACCCTGCTTGGCCTCAATTATATCCAGCTTGCCTACTGAATAGCTGCTGTATATACCGCCGACATTTCTGCCTGCAAAGCCTCCTGCCTTAACATTTGCATAGGTTTCGGAAATCCTCATGTCCGGGGTTTCAGCAGAGCTGTTTCTGACAGTTCCGCTGTTTACTCCCACAAGACCACCTGCATATAGCTTGCTGCTTCTGTAGGTATATATTTTAAAGGTATATCCTGCCGCAGCGCAGTTTCTTATGGTTTTGGAATTTCTGCCTGCAAGCACTCCGATGTATGCTTCGGCCTTACTGCCCTCTATATTGCTGTCTGTGCTTACATATCTGTCAGTTCCCTGTCCGTAGTCAGACGCTATAACTATGTTTCTCAAAGTTCCTCTGTTATAGCCGAACATTCCCGCATAGTATTTATCAGATGCAAATGAAACTCCGTCTATAACATTGCTGCCGCCGTCATAGATTGAATGAAATTCATATCTGCTGTCTGTACCTATAGGCTTCTGCTCAGTTACATCGTTAATGCCTGCATACTCGCCCCAGTTATATTTCCCGTAATAAATATCAAGCTCCTGTGTGTATGTACTTTTTTCGGTCTTATCTGCATAATCCTCATAGTACAGACTCATATTATAAAACTGTCTTGCAGTACGCACATATATTCTTGAAACTGTATTAGGTTTTTCCGATGTAACTGTCTTTGCAAAGTGAGGGTTGTAGTAGTATGTAATCCCGTCTGCATCAAGCTCCTGATAAAAATCCTTTGGAGCGTTTTTTGTGTTTACAATTTCACTTGGGAATTTCAGCAGCCAGTAGGTATCATCCCCTGCTGTAATCTCTACAGCGTCACCTGCGCTTACTTCTGTGCCGTTAATATTCACTACTGATGCAGCAGCCGGTTTACTGCCGTAGATTATACCGTAGCCGTCACCTGTCGCACTGCCGCTTTTTTTGAGGGTATCAAGGTTTGCGCCGTAAATACCGTATGATGTGGTTGTACCTTTATCATAGACTTCATAATATACAGGTCTGCTGTCCTCAAAGTCTGCTTTCCAGTCACCGTAGTGAGTCAGTTTTTCAAGTTTAGGGAATGAATAGTCGGTAAGACCCTGTCCCATAAGATTGTACGCATATGTGTTATCTCCGCCTGTAGACGCTGTGAATTTATCTCCCAGTTTTCCTGCATATTTTGCTTTTTCACCGTTTAACTGTCCATAGTTTAATGCAGTCCCTATATGAGTGCTGTTTAATCCCTCAGTACTGAGATAATATACCTTGCTCACAGTTGTTTCATCTGATATACCCTTAACCGTAGCATAAACCTTATCGGCATTTTCCATATATGCGCATGCGGAATACGCATTTTTCATTGTTTTAACTTCTTCCGGCACAAAGCCTGCCGCTTTGTCCGCCGCCGTTATATATCCTGCCGAATAGCTGTCTGTTATGGATATATTGCAGTTATCATCAGCAGAGCCTATAAGGCCGCCTGCGTTCTTACCATAAAGATAGCAGTCTGCATAAGAACTTTCTATTGCAAGGCTTCCTGCGGCATATCCCACAAGACCGCCGGTATAATCAGCGCTTTCGGTTCCTGCAACCGTAGCTGCAAGACTGTCAGTGATTTTTACATTGCCGGAAGTTCTGCCAACCAGTCCTCCTGTATATTTACTGCCTGAAATCCATATGTCTTTTTCTGTCCTGCCTGTAAGGTCGCCCTCTGTTTCCGAAAGGTATGCCTGACAGTCCGAAACCGCAGCAGTACTTCCGCTACCGGAAACAATACTTCCCGCAACTGCTCCCGCATATTCTCCTCCTGTTATCCTTGCTCCCGATAAAGTTATGTCTTTAAGCTCTCTGCCTTTGAACACGTCAAACATACCGGTTTGTGTATCTAGTCCGTAGATTACGGTTTTGAGTGTGGCGCTTCCGTCGCTGTAGCTGCCGCTGTAGCTGTCAAGACTGTCGTTTGAAACGGCCTTGTATGCCTTATCACCATAGATTGAATACCAGTCGTCTATATTCTCCTCATCGTTTTCAAAGTGAAGATTGTTTTTCTGAACCGCTTTTCTGAAATTCATATATCCTGGATTTGAATTAAGTTCGGATTCGGAATCAAGATTTTGAAGATGTCTGCCGTAAGTTATTACCGCTACACTTTCAGTTGCAATGTCTTTATCTGTTTCGCTCTCTGCAAACAGGCTGTTGGTTTTGTCTGTGACTGTTGCCGAATCCACAAGGTCGTCATCGCTTCTTGCGATAAGTGTAATCGTAATATCGGAGCCTGCGACAAGGTTTGGGTATTTATCCTTAAATCTCTGTTCATCTGCCAGCTTATCAAGTACAAGGTCATAGGAAAGATTGGCACCTACTCTTGTAAGCTCTTTTTGAGATATTTTCTCTGTTACTGAATGTTTGTATTCGTCCTCTATTTTAATTTCAAAGGAAACATCGCCGCTGCTTACCATATTACATACCAGAAGCGCGTGAAGCGTTTCCTCGTTATATATTTCTATTTTCGGATTAAGAGTATTGGTATCTATGGCAACTACGGTATCTCCTCCGTAATATCCCACCTTTGCTCCGGCTTTTTTGCGCATCTGTCTGATACGCAGGTCGTTGAAGCTTTCCGGAGCATATTCCATAGTATCCTCGCTGTAAAAGACAGCATATACACTGCCACTTGCAGGGTCGTACTCTATAACCCAGCTGTTATCTCTGATTTCTTTTTCGACTCTGCTTTCAGGCAGCACAACAGACGCAGTCGAAAGCTCCCCTGTTCCTGTCATGCTTGATGTAACATAAAACAGCGACTCCTCTGTCCTGTTTTCATCTTCCGAGTCAAGAGGTATGAGGCCGAGCTGATGTACGTCATTCAGATTATCTGGTGAGTAAAACTCCGCCCTGCCGCTTGCCTTAAGCTCCATAAGGCGGTTCTGCGCCGCCATATATATTACTTCCGCCTTGCTGTCAAGCTCACGCTGTCTGAGTTCTTTTTGTATTGCGATTACCCCTATAATCGAAAGTCCCAGCAGCACTGCAATAATAGCCACCACCAGCAGAGTTTCAAGCAGTGTGAAACCCCTGTTATCTTTATATATTCTGTTGTCTCTGTTTCCCGAAATGTTTTTCATTGTTATCTGTTCGCCTCAAAATATATAATGCTGATGTAGGTTGTCACCACCTGCCTGTCTGTAGCCTCTCTGGTCTGTATGGTAAGGTCGTCAACCTGCATTGCATACTGTGAACTGTAAAGCTTGTCTATTATTGCTCTTGCCTGTTTGTATGTAGATGTATCATATGTAATCTCAACAGGTCTTTTGACAAAATCAGATTCAAATTCAAGCTCACCGAAATCCAGTGAATAATCTATGGAGCTTTTCATTATCCCGTAAAGCTCCGGCATCAGATTAACGCTGTTGTCATACGGCGCAACCGTGCGTTTTATACCATCTGCCTGCGCTTTTTGGATTTCTTTTTCCATCATATTTATTCGCGCCGCTTTTATCTGATTCTGCTCATACTCAAGCTGCAGCTCAGACTCCATATTTCTGTAATCCGATATTTTGCTGTTTATAGGCTGGAGCACGAATTTGTAGTAGCCAAGTCCTATCACCAGAACTGCCAGAACCAGCAGCAGAATTTTTTCTCTTTTTGTGAATTCCTTTTTCATTACTCAGCCTCCTGTTCCTGCTGCAGATATATAGTTACCGAAAAGCTCAGAACTGAAGCCTCCCTGTTTTCGTCTGTCTGCGCAATATTAAGCTGTGCATCTGATACAACAGGGCTTGTCTTGAGACTTTTAATCATTGCCGAAATTTCCTTGAGGTTCATTCCTTTCATTGAAACCTTGGCGGTATCGTCATAAATTTCAACACTTACAACCTGACCGCGCTTCATCATTACGGTTTCTATAAGGTCAAGAACGTCTTTACGGTCCACGCCTACGAAGTTTTCGTCGTTTTCATCGGATATGAAGCTCATCGAGTAGGCTCTGTACTCAAGTATGATATCATCATAATCCTTTACCTTCTCCGTAAGCTCCTGATTTTGCTGATATACACTGTTGTATGCGGCCTCTGCTTTGCCAAGTCTTGCATACTGGTCATATACGCAGAATTTGGCCACAAGAACTGCAAGTACCACAATCAGAGCTATACCTATCGCTACAGTTCTGCCCGCAGCCTCAGTCCTGCCGCAGGCTGCCATATTTATAGTTGTTTTTGTCGGGTATTTTGTCTGTTTTGTTCCTGCAAACATACTCTTTAAATCAGTTAATTTCATAATCCTCTAACCTCCGATAACAAGTCCGCCGCTTTTGAGAAACAGTTCAGGCTTGTCAAGCCCCGTAATTCCGCCTGTAAGCTTTGATGCAGGATATATGTTGAGCTTTGTTTCTTCGGCTATGGTTCTGACAAGAATATCAATCTGCGCGCCGCCTCCGCATATATATATGTCGTTAAGCTCTGCTTCTCTGTTGTTGTAATTAAAGAAGTTTACGGCTTTCATAATCTCTACCGCAAGTCTGTTGTATACGCCAAGGGCAAGATCGCTTTCAAGCACTACATTGTAGTTGCTCTTTTTGTAAATCTGAGCCATATGTATGTCTATGCCGCTTTCGTCTGCAATAAGGATGTCAAGATTTCTGCCGCCTACGTCAATATTACGCATTGCCGCATATTCTCCTTTATGGAATATATGAAGTCTGGTGCTGCTGTGTCCGATGTCTGCAATGCAGAAATCGGCAGGGAGCCTGTCGGAAACACTGTTTACAAGATTGGTGTATGCGCATTCCTCCGGCACTGCTGTTTTGAGCCTGAAGCCTGCTCTTTTGAACATGGTATCGTATTCCTCTATTACGGATTTTAATACTGCGCATGCCAGAAGCCTTATTTCATAAGGTTTGCCCCCATCATCTGTAATCATCTCTCTTACCGCATAGTCAAAGAGATAGTTCTTTTTTTCTTCCTTGAGATAGTCTTTAAGCTCAAAAGGCAGATTAAACATGAGCTGCTGCACATTCATAGCCGGCATTGTCACATTCTTTGTAAGTATCTGTGATGCCGGAATTATAACTGCCGCATCGGCTTTGGGTATGTCGTTTTTTCTTGCGCTCTCCCTTATAAAATCCGCCATTGCGTCCATTGAAACAATAGCTCCGTTTTTAACTGTATTGTCAGGTACGTCAGCCACTACGCAGGTCTTAATCTCTCTGCCCGATGTATGTACCATTTTCAGTGTGCTTTCACCTATATCAAATCCCACTAATTGTCTGCCCAAATCAAGTTACCTCTCTTCCTAATCTAAAACAGTCCAAGATAAAGCTCAACAGCCTCGTTTCCAAACAGCATGCAGATTACCGCTGCCAGCGCTATTGACGGACCCCATGGGAACGTCTTATCCCCGTCCTCAGACTTAAGAACAAGTCCGGATATAATTCCTATTATACATGCTATGAATAAACAAAGCAAATTTGCTTTCCAGCCTAAGAATATGCCTGTCATAAATATCAGCTTGATATCGCCACCACCCATAGCCTCAATGCCCTTAATCTTCTCAAATACAAGCACCACAACCAGCAGAAGCCCCGCTATACCGGCTCCGCCTATCAAATCATCCAGAGCCACCTTAGCCGGGTCGTTTAATATCACAAAGAACGCAGCGCGCACCAAAAGACCGGAAATTATAAACCGGTCCGGAATAATACGCCCCTCCAAATCCGCGAATGAGCATGCCATAAGCAGGCACACAAAAATCATATATTCGAGTGCTTGGAGCGAAATATCAAATTTTAAAAGCACAGCCGCAAACAATACAGCAGAAACAGCCTCAGCTATAACGTGAACCGCAGACAGCTTAGCGCCGCAGTAACGGCATCTGCCTCTGTGTGTAATATAGCTTATCACTGGAATTAAATCACCTATGCCAAGCGTATGACCGCATACATCGCAGTGTGATCTTCCCTTTGAAAGCGGCTCGTTATGCACAATACGCCATGCCATACAGTTAAGAAAGCTGCCCATGCACGCGCCTAAAAGCAGCGCAAGGAACACAAAATAGCAGGTTATATAAGGTGCAGTATACAGCATTTATCTCTCCTTATGTTGCAGGAGGCCGCCAACCCAACGACCCCCTGCTGTAAAATTATATTGAAGAATTAACCTTGAATAAGGTAGTTAGTTATTTAGAAAAACTAATTTGTTGTATCAGTATAGCTATCTGCTTTTAGATTCCATTCATATGCTTTGCCATCATTTAATTTCTTAGGCTGATATTTTGCACCATCAGCAGTGTAAGAGAATTTTTCTGTATAATTAAGTTTGCTGTATTTAGCGTTGGCATCAGCACCGGTTTTTCCTAAAGTTGTATCCATTACTGCTTTAGCTTGATCTACTGTTTTGTTGTCTGTTAATATAGCAACCTGTGCTTCAGCATATGCAGCTCTGATATTAGCTACGTCTGCTGCTTCCTTTGATTTAGTTAATGCGCCGTTGAATACAGGAATAGCTATAGCTGCAAGTACTGCTATGATTGCTACAACAATAAGCATTTCCATTATTGTAAAACCTTTTTTGTTTGATTTCTTTTTCATGTCCTTAATCTCCTTTATTACGTTGATTATTAATATATACACTCTCCTCCGGGCTGTAGAGAAGAAATAAGTACCTTGATTAATGTTATTTATATTGCGCTGTACATGCTGAACATCGGCGCATATACACACAGCAGCAGTCCTACCGCAATTAATGCAAGTCCTATGGTAATAGCGGGTTCAAGTATTGACAGTAATCTCTTTGAGTAAACCTCTACCTCGTTGGAGAAATAATCTCCCACGACATCAAAGGTCTCCTCCATTGATCCCGACCGCTCTCCTACGCCTGTCATCTCTGTAAGCATATTGGAGAAGCAGTTGATTTCACCCATACATACCGTAAGGCTTCTGCCTTGTTCCACTCCCTCCTTGACCTTGCGTATCGCAAGCGAGAAAGTATAGTTTGTAACAACCGATGCGGTTATGTCAAGCGCTCTGATTATGGGCATACCTGCCGCAATCATCGTTGACATTGTATTTGCAAACTGAGATGCCACATTCATTTCTGTCAGCTTGTGAAACGGAGCTCTCCTTAACCTGTAGGCTGTAATGCGTCTCTTGCCTGCTTCTGTGCGTACTGCATATTTATATGCCGCAGCAAACAGCAGAATTATTGCAAGTATAATCCACCAGTATCCTGTAATAAACCTGCTCAGCGCTATCATAGCCTTGGTAATGCCCGGAAGCTCTATATCCATATCCTCAAAGGTCTTTGTGAATACAGGAACCGCAACCGCCATTATAATTATAAATACTATGATTGCAACAGCAACGACTATCGAAGGATATGTAAGCGTACTGATTATCTTGGCCTTCATCTTGGCTGTACGGTCATAATATTTGTGAAGTCTGCCAAAGCAGTTCTCAAGAGTACCCGACTGCTCGCCCGCCTTAACAGTTTCTATAAATGTTCTCGGAAGTGACGGTGCGTTCTTTTCAAAGCTTGAAGCCATGCTGTAACCGCCCTCGATGTCCTCTGCTACACTTTGCAGCATTCTGTTTATGCCCTTGTTTTTGGACTGCGCCGCAACCATCTGCACACATTTTCCTACAGGCAGTCCCGAGGATAATATTATCTCAAACTGTGAGCACATCAGAGCAAGCTCTTTCTCTTTGATTTTGAGTTTCTTTGAGGATACTGTCCCTGCAGCCTTTGACTCGGTAACCTCTTCTATGCCTGTAACAATACTGCAGGTTTCTCTGAGTTTTGCTACCGCCTCATATTCGTCATATGCCTTAATCACCCCGGATACTCTGATATTGTCCGGCGATATTGCTTTGTATCTGAATGTTTTCAAACTCTTTCACCTTTTCCCAATAAAAAACTCTGCAATCATTGCAGAGCGTACAATATATGATAAAGCAATGCAAAGATAAAAGTAGTAAATCTGCAGCTGGCTGTCAACCGAAACGGTAAGACCCTGTAGCTTTGCGTCACCGCCTTTCGACAGCTTTGCCCTAATCATTTATTTAGTTAGGATTATACACTTTTGTATGTTTCAAGTCAACAAAAAAAGTGGAAATTTTTCTTGTTTCGACTTTTTAAAAGTTTGTTGTTTCTGCCATGTTTTTTGAACGCTTTGCGGCCTCTTCACGACTGATTTTACCCTCGGCCGCAAGCTTCATCAGAGCGTTATCCATAAGAATACTGCCCCCCTGCTGGTTCATGGCGATGAAATTCTCTATCTGAGGAGTCTTGCCCTCTCTGATGATGTTTCTGATAGCGTCATTTACAACCATTACCTCACAGGCTGCAACCCTGCCTCCCGAAGTCTTTGGTACGAGCTGCTGTGACAGCACGACTCTGAGAGTTGTCGAAAGCTGCATTCGTATCTGTTTCTGCCGGCCGTCGGGGAACACCCCCACAATTCTGTCTATGGAGTCTGCCGCCGAATTGGTGTGAAGAGTCGCAAACACAAGATGGCCTGTTTCTGCCGCTGTAAGAGCCGCCTCGATAGTATCAAGGTCACGCATCTCACCTATAAGGATTATGTCGGGGTCCTCTCTCAGTATTGCGCGCAGACCGTCGGCATAGCTTCTGGTATCTCTGCCTATCTCTCTCTGATTTATAACGCATTTATCCGGCGTGTATATATATTCCACCGGATCCTCCAGCGTGATTATGTGCTCTGCTCTGGTATGATTAATCCTGTTTAATACAGCAGCCAGGGTTGTGGATTTACCGGAACCTGTTTCACCTGTGACAAGAACTATACCGTTGCTGTATTTAGGAAACATTCCTACAGCCTCCGGTAATTCAAGAGCTTCAATCTCAGGAATATGATCGCTGAGTATTCTGATTGCCGCAGATACTGCGCCGTTTGATCTGAAAATGTTAATTCTGGTTCTTGCACCGCACTCAAAGGTAAGGGCCATATCAAGCTCGCCTATTTTCTCTACAAGGCTGTAGCTTTCTCCCGCAAGCTCTCTGATTATTTCCTCACACTCCTGCGCCGGTATAATTCTCTCGTCAAGAGTCGTTATCTGTCCGTCTATACGGCATTTAACCGGTCTGTCTGAAACTATGTGAATATCCGAGGCGTTCATCTGCTGCGCCATGCTTACCGCATTATTTATATCAAGCATATATCTGCTCCTTTACTCTGCTGTCGAATTAATGGCTTTGAGAGCTTCTTCAACTGTTGTCACTCCCTCAAGCACCAGTTTTTTGCAGGCATTTTTCATTGATGTGAAATCTCCTGCCACCGCTTCTTTTGCAAGCTGCTCCTCTGATGCACCCTCTGAAATCATATGGCGCATTTTCTTTGTGAGCGTCAGAATCTCAAATACCGCCTGTCTGCCGGAATATCCGGAATGATGACATTCAGGGCAGCCCTCTCCTCTGTAAAGCAGTACTTCCTCTTCTGAAATTCCCAGAAGCCGCTTCTCATCTTCTGACGGCTTGTACGAAGTCCTGCAGTGAGGACAGATTTTTCTTACAAGTCTTTGTGATATTACACCCTTGAGGGCGCTTGAAATCATATACGGTTCAACGCCTATATCCATAAGTCTGTGTACTGCCGATATTGAGTCGTTTGTATGAAGTGTCGATAATACAAGATGTCCTGTAATGGCTGCTCTTGCCGCTATGGCTGCGGTTTCGCTGTCGCGGATTTCCCCCACCCCTATAATGTCCGGATCCTGACGCAGTATTGCCATAAGTCCGCTTGCAAAGGTCATTCCTGTCTTTTCGTTTATCTGGCACTGGTTGACCCCGGCAATATCGTATTCAACCGGGTCTTCGAGGGTAACGACATTGACTTCCTCTCCTGCAAGCTCCGAAAGCATTGCGCACATTGTTGTGGATTTACCTGAACCTGTAGGACCTACAAGCAGTATTATGCCGTTGCTGTTTGAAAGCAGCGCATCGTATTTTGCTTCATCTTCCCCTGTAAGTCCTATTGTATGCTTTGATATCTCGTGAGAGGATTTGTCAAGAAGTCTTAAAACGACTTTTTCTCCGTATACCGTAGGCATAACGGACATACGGATATCTATGCTGTGATCTCTGACTGTTATCATGGAGTGGCCGTCCTGCGGGATTTTGTGCTCCGAAATATTCATGCCGCCCATAATTTTGAGTCTTGATATTACTGTGCTCTGCAAGTCTGATGGAACTGTAAGTATCTTGTGCAGAAGTCCGTCTATTCTCATTCTTACAAGCACTTCTTCTTTTTGAGGCTCTATGTGAATATCACTGGCGCGCTCTAAAAAGGCTCTCTCTATTATGGAATTTACAAATCTGATTGTAGGCGCCTTGTTGATATCTTCGTCTGCTGTTTCTTCTCTCTGTCCGGGAAGTATGTCTCCTGCACCCATTTCGCGCTTCATATCCTCGATGGCGCGGGCAGTTCCCTCACTGCCGTAAAGGGTTGCTATAACCTGCTCTACAGCTTTTTTGGCTGCTATCATAGGTATGACATTTTTGTTGGATATTTTTTTGACTACTTCCTGCGCAATGAAATCAAGAGGGTCGCTCATAGCAATATACAGATTGTCGGAAGCCAGTTTGACAGGCACTATGCAGTGCTCCTTTGCTATATTTCTCGGAACAAATTTAGTCAGCTCCACAGGAATCGATACTGCCGTAAGGTCTACAAAGTCGATGCCAAGCTGCATCTGAAGTGCCTCTATAAGTTCGCTGTTGGTGATAAAGTTGTATTCTATAAGGATGTCTCCGAGTCTTTGTTTTGTCTGCTTCTGAAGCTCTAGCGCCACTTCAAGCTGCTCATTGCTTATTATTCCGGACGATTTAAGCAGTTCTCCTAATCGTATATGTGCCATAAATACCTCCCACTGAAATAATCTTGCACTAATTCTACTCTTTAGATTGCATTTTTGTCAATTCATTTTTTATTTTTTTATGACAACACCTTAATCCATTGATATTTAAAAGTTTACAGCGCCCATCTTGACGAAAAACAAGATTTCAAACCGGTAAAAGTTTTTCCCTGCCTGCCAAGTATTTTATATATCACCGCGCACATTAAAAGAGATACCTTTACGATATCTCTCTTAACAATGAGTATTTATGTATTTCAGTTAAACTTCCGGTCTTTACTCCCGGCTTTCAAGGTTTTTGTGCGCCGTTGCCATCATCAGTTTAATTCTGTTAAGCTGATTTACGCTGCTTGCGCCCGGATCATAATCTATAGCCGCAATATTTGCCTTAGGGTTGTATTTTCTCAGTGCCTTGAGCATGCCTTTTCCCGTAACGTGATTTGGCAGACACGCAAACGGCTGCAGGCATACTATGTTTTCACAGCCTGAATTTATAAGGTCAACCATTTCCCCTGTCAGAAGCCAGCCCTCTCCGCACTGATTTCCTATAGATATAAGCTTGGAGGCCTCCTCTGCTATTTCCTCAATATGCAGAGGCTCTTCGAATCGGCGGCTTTCTCTTAAAGCTTTTCGATAAGGCTTTCGTATAAGCTCAAGTATGTCTATTGCAATCTGATTTCCTTTCATCTGCTTCCACGAACCCGAAAGATGTTCATAGTTGAATTTCTTGCTGTACATACCATACAGGAAGAAGTCTAAAAGGTCGAGAACAACAGCTTCGCCGCCCTCGTTTTCGATTACACTGACTATATCGTTGTTGGCTGTAGGGTGGTATTTAACCAGTATCTCGCCCACAACTCCTACCTTCGGCTTCTTTATATCCCTAAGCGGCAGCGCATCAAAATCTCTGACTATGCCCCTGAGATTTTTTTTGAACTGGCTGAAGCTGCCGTTTCTGATGTTCTCATCTGCAATTTCCGCCCATTTTTCATAAAGCGCATCGGCTGAGCCCTTTACCTGTTCATAAGGTCTGGTTGCATACAGAACTCTCATAAACATATCGCCGTAAACGATACCCATCATACCGCGTTTAACAAGCGGAAGCGTTATTTTAAATCCCGGATTTGACTCAAGTCCCGCCATATTTACCGATATTACAGGTATCTGCTCCATATCAAGATCCCTGAGAGCTTTTCTGAGCAGGGAAACATAGTTGCTGGCTCTGCACCCGCCGCCTGTCTGCGACATAAATATAGCAGTCCTGTCAAGGTCAAATTCTCCTGATTTAAGAGCCGATATAATCTGACCCAGACTTACAATTGTAGGATAGCAGGCGTCATTGTTTATATACCTGAGGCCCTCATCTACAGCCTTTACGTTTACAGGCGGAAGCTGAACAGCCTTGTAGCCTGCCTGCTTCATTGCAACCTCAACGTGTCTGAAATGTACAGGTGACATCTGAGGTATCATAATAGTGTATTCTTCACGCATTTTCTTTGTGAAATACTTTCTCTTAAATTCCCTGTTGTCCGCCTTTGCTTTTATCTGATTTTTCTCGCGCTCATCAATAGCAGCTTTGAGTGATCTTATCCTTATTCTTGCAGCGCCGAGGTTTGAGCCCTCGTCTATCTTTAGCACCGTATAAAGCTTGTTGTTGTTTCTGCATATTTCCTCAACCTGATCTGTCGTAACAGCATCAAGTCCGCAGCCAAACGAGTTAAGCTGAACGATTTCAACATCATCTCTGGTGCCTGCAAATACAGCAGCCTTGTACATTCTGGAGTGGTATACCCACTGGTCAAGAACTCTGATAGGTCTTTCAAGAGTAACTCTGTCTGCAACCGAATCCTCTGTTATTACCGCCATATCAAAGGAAGTTATGAGTTTGTTGATGCCGTGATTGATTTCAGGGTCAAGATGATATGGTCTGCCTGATAAAATCACTGCTTTTTTGTGATTTTTTTCTATGTAATCAAGAATTTCATCAGCCTTGGCCTTTATTTCTATGTGGAATTTTCTATCCTCTGCTCTGGCCTTGTCTACAGCCTCCGATATTTCTTTTTTGTCTATACCGAATACTCTTGAAAGCTCGCGTTTAAGCCTTTTGTCGTCATCATAAGGCAGGAACGGATGCATAAATTTCACGTTGAATTCTTTTAATATATCGTCCATATTGCTGCCTATAACCTCAGGATAGGTTGCAACTATAGGGCAGTTGTAATGGTTTGGCGCCGACGGGTCCTCTCCTCTTTCGTAGTTGATGCTCGGATAAAATATTGTATTTACGCCGTTTTCGCAAAGCCATTTGATATGTCCGTGAACCAGCTTTGCCGGATAACACGCTGTATCAGAGGATATGGTATCCATACCCATTTCATATATGCTCTTTGATGATGCAGGCGAAAGCACTACTCTGTACCCCAGAGCCGTAAAGAACGTATGCCAGAACGGATAGTTCTCATACATATTCAGTACTCTCGGTATACCGATACTGCCTCTTGGCGCCTTATCCTCTGCAAGAGGCTCATAGTCAAACAGCCTTTCGAATTTGTATTCATACATGTCCGGAACTGTGTTTTCTATATGCTCTTTTCCCTCGCCTTTTTCACATCTGTTGCCTGTTATAAAGCGTGAGCCGTCATTGAATTTATTTATGGTAAGCATACATCTGTTTTCACAGCCGTTGCATCTTGTATGGGAATTGTTTACGGTAAAACCTTCAAGCTCCTCAGGAGACAGTATGGCGCTTCTGCCGTCTTCATAGGTATCCTTTGCTACAAGCGCAGCGCCGAATGCTCCCATAATTCCGGCTATATCAGGCCTTACTACATTCTTGCCCACTACTCTTTCTATACTTCTTAATACGGCGTCATTTAAGAATGTACCGCCCTGAACTACTATTTTTTCTCCCGCTTCCTCAGGATTTCTCAGCTTGATAACCTTGTAGAGCGCATTCTTTATTACAGAATATGAAAGTCCTGCTGATATATCTCCTATGGTCGCTCCCTCTTTTTGAGCCTGCTTAACCTTGGAGTTCATAAATACCGTACACCTTGTGCCAAGATCCACAGGGTTTGCCGCAAACAGAGCTTCCTTTGCAAACTCTGCCGCTGTCATATTTACCGATTTGGCATAGGTTTCTATGAAAGAACCGCAGCCCGATGAACAAGCTTCGTTAAGCATTATATTATATATGGCTCTGTCCTTTATCTTCATGCATTTCATATCCTGACCGCCTATGTCAAGTATGAATTCAACTCCCGGAAGAAATTCCTCCGCAGCCTTGTAATGCGCTATTGTTTCGATTTCTCCGGTATCTATTTTGAATGCGGCCTTGATAAGTCCCTCGCCGTATCCTGTTGCCGCCGCTCTTGCTATGTACGCATCCTCAGGTATTCTGGCATACAGGTCTTTTAGCATTTCAAGAACCGTTTCAAGAGGCTTGCCCTCGTTGTTTTTGTAAAATGAGTAAAGCACTCTGTTGTCTTCGTCTATAAGGGCAGATTTAGTGGTTGTAGAGCCTGCGTCTATACCGAGATAAAGTCTGCCGGAAGCCTTGGCAAGCTCACCTGTTTTAACCTTGTCTGCGGCATGTCTTGCAGTAAACTCCGCATAGTCAGCCTCGCTTTCAAATAAAGGCTCTATGTGCTTGGTATCCGACACCTCTGAAGCATCTATATTGTCAAGAGCATTAACTATGGCTCCAAGCGTTGTTTCACCGTACTTTTCGGATAAAAGAGCTGCACCTATTGCCACGAAATACTTTGAGTTTTCGGGGAATATGATGTCCTCTGCGGCAAGTCCCAGAGTTTCTGTAAATCTTGCTCTAAGCTCCGAAAGAAACGACAGAGGGCCTCCTAAAAATGCCACCTTTCCTTTAATCGGATGTCCGCAGGCAAGTCCTGATATTGTCTGATTTACCACAGCCTGAAATATTGATGCCGCAAGGTCCTCTATAGACGCACCCTCGTTGATAAGGGGCTGTATGTCTGTTTTGGCAAATACGCCGCATCTTGCAGCTATGGGATAAATCATTTTGTGTTTTTTGGCAGCTTCATTAAGCCCTGACGCATCGGTATTCAGCAGAACTGCCATCTGGTCTATAAATGCGCCTGTACCGCCTGCGCAGGTACCGTTCATTCTCTGTTCTACAGAAGCTCCGTAGAAAGTTATCTTGGCATCCTCTCCGCCAAGCTCTATTGCGGTTTCGGTTTCGGGTATAAGTTCCTCTACCGCTCTGCTGCAGGTAATTACCTCCTGTTCAAAAGGTATCCCGGCTTTCTCTGCAAGAGCCAGTCCGCCGGAGCCTGTAACCACAGCTTTGACTGTAATATCTCCCATATTGTCATAGGCTTCTTTGACAAGCTCCTCAACCTTGTCAAAGACATTTGACATATGCCTTTCATATTTAGAATACTTTATTTCGTTATTTTCGTTTAACAGAACTAATTTTACCGTTGTTGAACCAACGTCAATACCTAATTTCATAATTAACCTCTTTATTAACTAGTAATCCGATATTATTCTAACACGCAAATTTTAATTTGTAATATCATTTGTTAAAGTTTTTTAAAATGGTACTATAGTTTTAATTCCTCATAATCGTTGAAATTTCAACAATTATATAATTGTGTCCCATTACATCGCCAATGTATATTGACACTTGTATCCAATGACGTTTTGGCATATAATATGACAGTAAAACAAACGATATGGAGTTATCAGGTGAAATCAAAAATAAGAAAAAGTACGTTTAAATCCATATACAGACTTCTTGACAGAGTTTCTCCCGTAGACTATGACTGCGGCACTTTATGCGGGGCTGCCTGCTGTACCTGCGGAGGTGATTCCGATGATGGTGATTTTGATTTAGGTATATATCTGCTGCCCGGCGAGGAGAAGCTTTTTACAAAGCAGGAGGACTGGCTCAAATGGAGCTGTGAGAACGCAGAAGATTATGAATTTCCTGATTCATGGCATGGCAGGGTTTATTTCATCAGATGCATCAATCCCCCTGTATGCGATCGTAAAATGCGCCCGCTACAATGCAGGACTTATCCTCTTGCGCCTCATATTGATGATTTCGGCAGACTCTCCCTTATCTACAATGTATCGGATCTGCCGTATGTATGCCCTCTGATTGAGGACAGGATCACACTGAACAGGGATTTCATACAGGCTACATATACGGTATGGAAGCATCTGATCAGAGATCCTCTTATCTATGATATGGTTGAGATGGATTCTCAGTACAGAGATTTTGACGAAATAGAATATGAAACAGTTAAGGAACCCGAATAAGGTTCCTTTAATATTTCCGGATTTCCCAAGCAGAAAAACCATACAATTACCCCTTGAATACACTATATGCATAAACAGCTTAATCCATGAAATTATCGGATTATGCCGTTTTGCTCCGGAATTTGAGATTATACAGTATATCCGGTTCGTAATTTTTTCAAGTGACTTTTTTGATTATTTATATTTTTTTCAAGCGACTTTTTTATAAATTAACAACTTTTTCAAGCGGCTTTTGAAAATCCCCACAAAAAAGAGGCCATCTCTGACCTCTTGGCTGATTGTGCTATTTTGCTTTAACTTTAAATGTTGGCGCAGTTGTTGAATAACCATACACCTTAGTGCTTTTTCCGCAGACTTTATATTTATCCGGGATTTTTTCGAGTGAGTCCTGCCCCTCAACCAAAGTACCGTTATATGTGCCGTCAGCGTTTGCCTCAAGCACATATATCGAGTGGTACTGTTCATACTTGCAGCCATAAAGCTTGCCGTCGGAGTCTTTGAGCTTGAACATTTCCACAGCGTTCGGGCTGTTCTCAATATAGACATATACCCACTCATATGCCGTTGAATTACCTGAGCTTTTTTTAATCCTGTTCTTGACAGTCACCTTGCCCTTTATCTGTATACCGTTTTTTGAAACAGTTGTTCTGTAAAGCGCTACTGCCGGCGCTCCGCCTTTAGTCGAATATGCGTTTAAATTAACAGTCTTGTCAATAACCAGTTTCGAGGCTGACTCCTCGGCATTCATAAACACCGCATACTCAAACAGTTTGTTCTTATTTATATTCAGCGTACCCTTGCCGGTTAGCCTCAGAGAGCCGCCATAGCCGTAACCCCATACGGACAGCTGCCCTATATTGCAGGTACCGTTTACCTTTACCTTAAAGTTATCGCCCATTTCATTGGCTTCAACAGAAGCTTTTTTGTTGCTGTATTTTGTGATTGTAAGAGTGTTTGTTTTTTTGTTGTATTTAACACCTTTAGGCGCTGAAGTTTTCACTTTGCTGTCACAGGAATACACTGTGTAGCTTTTTGATGGGGTTTTAACCTGCACATATGAATATGCGTCCTTGCCTTTGTTAGGCCCGTTGTTTGCTCCGTAAACCGGAGCTGCCATCGCAAATGCAACACACAAAGCAATAAATAAAACAGCTGCCTTCTTTATCGTATTGATCGTCCTTGTTCTCATAGATAACCTCCTTCGAAATTCACTTGTTCCGACTATATTAATTATAGTATAGTCTGAGCAAATATTCACCGTAGTTACCATATGTGTCATTGACATTTATGGTAATGACACCTGATTCTCTATATCATTGTTTTGATTTCTCTCTTGTAGAGCCATATAAATGCGCAGATTACATAGATTATCCCGATTGCTTCGGCAAGCGGAAATGCCATCCATACTCCCGTAATCCCGATAAACCTGCTGAGTATGAATGCTACCGGAAGCGCTCCTATAAGCTGTCTTATGAGTGAACTCCACAAGCTCAGCACGCCATGACCTGTCGCCTGAAACACAGTAGAGGTCGTAATGCCGTATGCTGCAGGCAGGAAGCAGATTGATATAAGCCTTAATGCCTTGCTGCCTATCTCGTACATCTGATCTGTGGCATTAAATATCGAAAGCAGCAGATCCGGAAACAGCTGGAAGCATATAAATCCCAGGCCCATTATAATCAGCGCCACCCTTAGAGCCAGCTTGTACGCATGCATAAATCTTTCTTTGTTTCTTGCGCCGAAATTATATCCGAGTATAGGAAGCGCGCCCTGTGTAAGTCCGAAAACAGGCATAAATACAAAGGACTGAAGCCTCTGGTATACACCAAGCACCGCAACGCCTGTTTCGGAAATTGCGCCGAGTATGGCATTAAGTCCAAACAGCATTACAGAACCTATCGCCTGCATTATAATTGCAGGAAGCCCTACTGCATATATATCTCTGATTATCTCGGCTTTGAATTTGAAGCCTCTGAATCTGATAGTTACGGCATGGTCATGTCCGAGCAGCAGGAAAAGTCCCAGTGTCATTGAAACCGCCTGTCCTATTACGGTGGCAACCGCAGCGCCGGTTACTCCCATTTCGGGGAATATCCACAGTCCGAATATGAAGCATGGATCCAGTATAACATTTGTTACCGCGCCTGCAAGACTGCATATCATAGGCATAATCATATTACCTGTGGACTGCAGTATTTTTTCGTTGGTAATCTGCACCATAAGAAACAGACTGCCTATAGTTGTAACCTTGAGATACAGGGCGCCGTTTTCGATAATATACGGTGTTTCGGTAAACGCTTTCATAAACAGCGTTGCAAAGAAAAGCCCGAATATCGCAAAAATCGCCCAGTTGAAAAACGACAGCCTGAAACCATGCGAAGCTGCATCGTCAGCCTCGTCAAAACGTCTGGCTCCAAGCCTTCTTGCTATAAGGGAATTGATACCTACACCTGTACCCACAGAAAATGATATCATAAGCATGCTTACAGGAAATATATAGGTTACCGCAGCGATAGCCTGCTCCCCTACAAATGAAACAAATATAGTATCAACAATGTTGTAGAGCGCCTGAATAAGCATCGATAATATCGCAGGCCACGACATATTAAGAAGCAGCTTGCCTACAGGCATCGTTCCCATTTTGTTTTCAGTGATTCTTTCTTCTGTCATAAAATCTCCTCATCCGATAAAAACTTAACATTAATAGTATACGGATAATTAAAATTCATTGCAATATCTATACAGTAAGTCTATATTTTCAGACTATTTAACACGCCGTGAGCAAGAAATCCCCCATTTCTATAAGTGGTGGGATGAATTGCGATTAACACGGCGATTTCTTGACTCCTGCATCTTTCTGTACTATGATATATTTACAATCAGTCGTATCTAACAGACAAGTGGAGCTACCG
>URGK01000036.1 GCA_900547295.1 uncultured Eubacteriales bacterium | reverse complement strand
TTCTCAGGTATTGGCAGTATAACGTGAGCCTTGCCGCCCCTGAAGTCGTGGAGAATTTTATCTCCGATAACTGCTTTCAGGTCGAACAGTTTACCGTTTTTGCCTATAACATCTGATGCAGGTTTCTGTTCTTCCTTAAGCTGTGTATTTTCATTCACAATAATCTTAACAGTCTCACCCTCTGCTTCCGCCGCTATGGTTTCGAGGGTCCTGTTGTCTAAAGCAACCTGACCGCTGTCTGTTTTAACAACGAGACTTGCATTGGTTTCCTTTGCAATAGACTCTAATGCTTTTTTAGGGATTTCAACCTCAGTCTGTTCTGCCTTGTTTCCGTCATTTGACTTAACAGTGATTTCCACTGTATCCGACTTGTTTGAAACAGCCTGATCAACCAGTTTTTCTGCTACCTTTTCTGATACAGTTGCCGTTACCTTTGAGATTTCCTCTCCCTGTTCATTTTTAACTGTTTCGGTCCTGATATCCTTAACTGTGGTTGATGTAGTGCCATCCGGTGTTGTTTTTACGTCATCCTCTGCAGGAGGTACATATGGTACATATTCCCTGCTGTAGAAGTATGTTTTGTCTTTGATAAGGTCTGTTATCTCGGCTGAGGAAAAGAATGTTGAACCCTCTAGGACTTTATTTTCGGTTTCGCTGCTTCCTGCCCATGCATTAATGCCTGCGCCTGCAGGTGAAATCGTGATTGTTCCCGGAGATCTTACCACACCTTCCTGCGTCATACTCTCTGCGCCTGCTCCTATTGCGCAGCTTTTACCGATTGCCGTGAGTTCTCCGCCTTTAATTACAACTGTACCGCCATTGCCGCCGGTATATATCTTTTCATCTGCGGTATAAAGTCCTCCGCCGATGCCTGCGGCCGCTGTACTGCCAACGGCTTTTACTTTGCCTCCGGTTATTGTAAATGAGCCGCCATTGCCGCCGATGCCGCCGCCTATACCTGCGGCTCCCCCTTTACCTGTCGCATTCAGAATTCCTCCGGTTACTGTAACATCGCAGCCGTCACGGCTCATACTTCCGCCTATTCCGGCTCCACCGCTGCCACCGGCTGCATTAATTATGCCGCCTGCAATAACAACTTTGTTAACACTGCGTTCTGTCGCTCCTTCCGTATCATTTATACCGCCTATACCTGCGCCAAAATATCCACCATGGGTATCAAGCTGTCCGCCTGATGATGATGTAATTACAAGGTTCGCATTATTTTTGAGCTCTATACCTGCACAGTCTGAACCTGAGTTTAAGCTGTTTTTTCCTTTCAGCTCCAGTGTGACTTTTTCAGGACTGTTTATCTCCAATGCCGCAAAATCTTTTTCACTGCAGTTTATGTTTACATTCTCAAGAGTCAGTTCAACTGCTTCTTTTGCCTTTATGCTGATACGTTCCTGTGTTGCCACAGCATTGTTTGCCATACTTACAGCATATGCGCCTCCGTTATATATATGAAGCACATCGTCTTCAAATTTATAGTCTCTGCCTTCCTGCCCGCCTGTTACTGTAAGCAGGCTTTGACGGCAGCTAAAATATGGATTGCCTTTAACCAGTGAAATTATTTCCGCTTGTGTTTCAAACGGAGAACCCTTAATCGGAGATGCCACAGAACTGCCTGCTCCCACATTTACTATATAGCTGCTTCCCTGCGGAACAATTGTAAGCGTTCCCGAGTCTTTACCCAGCGGACCTGCTCCGATTCCGTCAGCTCTCTTTGTATCATCAGAGTAGAACCCGCCTGTTGCCGTTACACTTCCGCCTTTAATGGTAACATCTGCACCTTCAAGGCTGCCGCCTATTCCGACACCGCTTTTGCCGCCCTCTGCAACAACTGTGCCGCCATTTATATTTACAGTGCCGCCTTTGCCTTTACCATAATCGGGATGTGTTTCTGGAACCTCGTATGCACCGCCGCTGCCTATTCCGGCTACGCCAAGGTATTTACCATCACCGCCTCCAGCTTTGACAAAACCTCCATTTATATTTACAGTGCCGCCGTTGCCAAAAAGTGCACCGCCGATTCCGGCTCCGCCGCCGTTACCCATAGCTGTAACCTCACCGTTATTAATAGTAACAGTGCCGCCGTCACGGTTTTCAGAAGTGCCACTGTCACGGGTTGCAAAGCTGCCTCCAATTCCGGCTCCTCCATTATCACCACCTGTGGCATAAACAACACCGCCGTCTATAACAACTTCTTTGGCATCAATTCCGGCTCCGCCGATGTTTCCGCCGGTTGCATTTATTGTGCCATCTTCAATTGTCACTTTGCCGCCTTTGCTGCCTACAGGGCCCCCAATTCCGGCTCCGCTGCCACCGCCTTCTACTGTTAATTTACTGGCACTTCCGATAAAAGACTCAAATGTCAACTCTGCGCTGTCCGCTAATTCAATACCCGCACTGGCGCGGCCTGATTTCAGAGTATTATCAAAGTTGATATCAATGGTTACCTTTGCGTTCTTACCTATTTTAAGCGCAACATACTTCCCGTCTTCTTTCTCTTCTTCTCCGCCTTTGCTGCTGAGGTCAATGCTTACCCTGTATAAGGACAAGTTGACTTCCAGCCCTTCTCCTATTTCAATGCTGTCTGTAGTGGTTGTCGCACTTTTCTCGGTCATAGATATGCTGTACCTGCCGCCGGAAGTGATTTTTACTTTTCCGTCTTTATATGTATAACTTCCGTTTTCACCTGCCGATACTTCTAAATCCTGTGTACCTGCAAATGCCGCGGCCGGCATCATTGTAAGCACCAGGCACAGGCAAAGCAGTATCGCAGCTATGCGCCTTGTCTGTTTCAGCGTCTTTTTCATCTTCCTTTCCTCCTGCCTTTTTCTCTCCTATCCTTATACTGTGATTAAGATTCTTTCCTGTTTGATACAGTTTAACACAGGAAAAGGTATATATGCTATTAAAATTTTTTTAAATATTTATCTTTACCTTATCAAAAGTATTTAATAAAACCGATGTTATAGACTTTTTTATTAATAATTTGACTATATCAGCATTTTAATATATCATAAAATAACATTGAAAGGTTTAATAGTACTAAAATGATTGCATTAGAAAAAGACATTAATTTTGAAAAGAAGACTACCATAAAAGCTGCTGTCAAACAGATTTACCATCAGGAAGTGCACTATCACAGCAACGCAATAGAAATGATTTTTTGTCTGCAGGGCAGTATTTCTATGCGCTCTTCTCACAGACATGTAACATTATATGAAGGAGATGTCTTTTCAATAGATCCGGGTGATATTCACTGTATATACTCAGACACTGACAATCTCGTTCTTTTTATTCATATAAATATATATAATTCGCTATATTCTAAGGAAGCCATTTACAACTGTTTCTTCGCGTGCGAAACGCAACCTATGTCCCCTTTTCAAATACAGCCAATGTATCAGGTGAAGGATATTATGCTGTCTGCCGCGCTGTGTCTTTTCACAAACAGCACTTTTCAGAATTTCTCACTCAAAACCGCTTCAGATAAGCTGATTGATCTGCTTATAAAGCATTTTGACTGGCTCAGTTTCATTTGGGATCCCATGGGCGAAAACACCCTTTTTAAGCAGCGTATAGACAGAACACTGGATTACTGTCTGCAGCATTATCCGGAAAAAATAACCCTGTCCCAGCTAGCAGAACAGGAGCATATAAACAGCAATTATTTTTCGGCTTTTTTTAAGAAAACCAGTTTTTACAATTTCAGTTCCCTGCTAAGTTTCATACGCTGTGATGCTGCAGAACATCTTTTACTAACAACAAATAAGAATGTAATTGAAATAGCAAGCCTGTGCGGCTTTTCAGATCCCAAATACTTTTACAAACATTTTAACGACTGGTGGCATATGAGCCCTGCCAAACTCAGAAAATGGTATCTGGAATACAACAGGGCTCCCGCAAAAGAAACCGAGCTTTCAGATGATGAAAGCTTTAAAGTAATAAAGGATTACTTGTGCGGGTATACTATACAGCGAACATTTTTATATTAAATATCCCACACAAAAAGCACTCTGTTTTTAAAGTGCTTTTTGTGTATTTATGATATTGTATGTCAAATTTCAAACCTCTACTTAAATTTGTACATATCTTTATATATGGCTTGCAATTTCAAATGCATCCCATATTCCATACATTATGTTTGACACCTTCTTTGCATCTCCCAGAAGATACAACTCAGGGATTTCAAATTCAAGTTCCTTGTACAAATCTTTGTTTTCGCTGTAGCCGACAGCAAGTACAACTGAGTCGCATTCAAGTGTCTCTGTTTTGCCATTTACATTTATGGTTAGAATTTTTCCGTCATATCCCGTTGCCTTTGCAGAGGACTTAACAGCTACTCCTTTGAAAGGTATCAGGCGCTCAAGCATCTCGCTGTTTGCGTGACACAGTGGTCCGTTTACTGCAAGGATTTTGTCCAGAGCCTCTATTATTGTAACTTCCAGGCCCTTTTCCGCAAGCCATAATGCCGTTTCGCAGCCTACAAGGCCGCCGCCTATAACCGCAACTTTCTTTCCCGGATCCTTCTTATTCATAAGAACCTGTTCTGCCGTAAACACCTTATTGTCATCACCAAGGCTAAAGACCTTAGGCACAGAACCTGTTGCAATAATTACCGCATCTGCATCAGAACCGAGTATTTCATCTTTTTTTATTTCCCTGTTCAGGCAGACCGGCACACCCAGCTCTTTCAGTGTGTGTTCATACCAGTCTGCAAGAGCTATATCATCCTCTTTAAAATCAGGAGCGCCTCCCGGAAGCAGGTTGCCTCCAAGTCTTGAGCTCTTCTCATAAATCTCCGGCTTATGCCCTCTCAGAGCAAGCACTCTTGCAGCCTCACAGCCTGAAACTCCGCCTCCTATAATCATAATCGTCTTTGCTTTAGCAGCCGGTTTAAGCTCTGTTGCTCGTTCTCTGCAGGTCTGAGGGTTTACTGCGCAGTTAAGCATAGCGTACTCCTGAATTCTGCCCATACAGCCTTCATGACAGGATATACAAGGCCTTATATCCGCTATCTTTCCTGCCCTCAGTTTATTTACATAATCAGGATCTGCAAGCAGCGGCCTTCCAAGGCTTATCATATCCGCAGTTCCGTCAAGAACAGCTTCAAGAGCCATATCAGGATTATCCATTCTTCCTGCGCATATAACCGGTACATCTTCCGTTTCTTTCATCAGCTTTGCAAAAGGTCTGTATAAACCTTTTGCCTGATACATAGGCGGATGTGACCACCACCAGGAGTCGTATGATCCGACATCTGTATCAAGTGCGTCATAGCCGTATTCCACAAGAAGCTTTGCAGCTTCGATGCCTTCTTCAATATCTCTGCCTTTTTCCACAAATTCTTCTCCCGGAAGCGCACCTTCTCTGAAATCCTTAATAAAGCTTTTGGGGCTGTATCTCAAGGTTACAGGGAAGTCCTCTCCACAGGTTTTTTTGATCTCCTCTACAATCTCTTTTGCAAATCTTAACCTGTTCTCAAGACTTCCGCCATATTCATCGGTTCTCTGATTAAACAGCGCAATTGCAAACTGGTCTATAAGGTAGCCTTCATGCACTGCGTGGATCTGCACACCGTCAAAACCTGCACGTTTTGCATTGTATGCGCCTTTGCCAAACTGCTCCACTATGTAGTGAATTTCGTCAACCGTCAGCGCTCTGCATGTTTTTTCAAGCCACCTGTGCTTTATAGGTGAAGGGGCAACAGGTGGAAATTCACCAAGATTTGTAGGTATTGTAACTCTGCCGAATCCCCCGGACATCTGCAGAAATACTTTAGCGTTATATGCGTGAATCCGCTCTGTCATTTCTCTTGCAGTTCTGATAAACTGTATAGGATTATTTGTAGGGCACGGACAATTAGGCATACTATGTTCCTCAACTTTATTATCTACAAAGGAAACACCTGTAATAATCAGGCCTGTACCACCTGCAGCGCGTCTTGTGTAATAATCTATGCCTCTCTGGTTAAAACCGCCCTCCGCATCTGCAAGACCCAAAGGGCCCATCGGAGCCATTGCAAATCTGTTTTTTATTGTACAGCCTGCAATCTTTACCGGTGTGAAAAGTTCTTTATATTTAAAATACATATTTCCCTCCTCTTTTTTACACATTGGTTTTCCCCACTGGCTCAATAATCTTATTTCCCTTATTTTCTTTCCCTCTATATTAAAATATCATTAAATCATTTTTGAATCTGTTACTTTTTGATAAATTCCCCTTCAAACATTACAAGCTCTGCTTTCACCATATGAATTTCATCAGCAGAAATTTCAAATATGTTTTTATTCAGAACAGCAAGATTTGCATATTTACCCTCTTCAATAGTACCGATTTTGTCACTCATTCTGAAAGGCACAGCACCGGCTCTGGTGTACCCGTCAATCATCTGCTCTACAGTCAGTCTTGCGTTTATCGGCGGTCTGACGCTTCCCGGATATTTATCAGGGTTAAGCGGATGTGACAGGTCTACTCTTGTTGCCGATATTTCCATACCAAAATACGGATCGGCTCTGTATTCCTCGTTTTCTCCTATTACATCACTGCTGTATGTCACCGTTGCGCCGGTTTTAATCATCCCGGTAAAATCATACATAGTGTTCCAGCGCTCCTGTCCCAAATATTCTATTGCAGCCTCGCCGAAATAGCCGCCTGCCCAGTGAGGAGTCCAGTTGATTAAAATGCCCAGCTCTGCCGGTCTTTTCATATCCTCCGGATGAACAAGCTCACAATGAGCAAGTTCCATAAAAATATCCCATGCTTTTCCCTGTTCAAGAGTATGGTTCTTTGCAGCTTCATATGCATTGCAGGCCGTTCTGAAACCTCTGTCGCATACTACGTGAATATGCAGGTCCAGCTTTTCTTCATTAAGCCTTAAAAGCACTTCTGTCAGCTCTTCTTCACTCATATTCATCTCGCCGTAGTTTTTACCTGCTTTGTCATTATACAGCGGTTCCAGTGAAGCGCTGTTACCCATTTCATTAGTGTTGTCCAGAAACAGCTTGACAGTATGCAGCCTTACATGCTCATTTGTATACTTCTGCTGCCACTCTCTAACAGTCGCTATACATTCATCAAGCTTGCCGTATTCTTCAAGCAGACAGGTTCCTTCATAATACATATTGAGCTTTCCCTCAATATCCATATTATAAAATAGTTTGATTGCATCCTCACCCTCAGTAATTCCGTCAAGAATTGCAATCACGCCCTTGTCCTTCAGAAAATCAAGGAAAGGCTTGACTGTTTCTTCGGTTACCTCTGTCGGTGGGTGCCAGCCTATGGCATCATACATTTTTTCTTCAGCAGTATCTGTCGGCAGAGGCTCCTTTACCCAGCCTGTAGGTTCATTGTTTTCATTTCTGATATAAAACGGTGCTATACCTGTTTCAGGAGTGTCTCTATCAATTCCCATAAGCTCAAGTGCCTTTGAATTGTACCAGCAGGCATGATCTGTAAAGTCCTGAAGTCTTACGGGTCTGTCCGACACATACTTGTCCAGCAGTTCTTTATGCGGACCGTTTTCATCAAACAGCAGTGCAGAATAGCCCTCTCCGAAAAAATACGGAACTTCCTCTGCAGTATGCTTTTTGCAGTAATCTGCTACCCAGCAGAGCAAATCCTCTATATTATCAAATTCCGGTATTTGAACTCTCCACCGGCTCTTTGCGATTGTTTCAGGATGAGTATGACCGTCAATAAGGCCCGGAATTACAAGTCTGCCCTGAAGATCAATGATTTCTGTTTTGTCAGACTTATATCTGATGCAATCATCAAAGCTTCCCACGCATATAAAGGTTCTCTCCTTTATCGCCACCGCCTCTGCATACTCTCTGCCTGTATTACTTTTATATATGTGTCCGTTATATAAAATAATATCTGCTTTCATATTTTTGCTCCCTTCCTACCTGCGCATAGGGGAAGCCTAAAGCTTCCCCCATATGCAGAGTTTTTAAGTTATTATCTTATAACGCAGCCGCTGTTTACTGATTTATAGTACTTGTTAAGAGAGCTTTTCGCAATTCTTACCATAAATCCGCCAATAATACTAAGCACTGCACATATTCCAAGCATCGGCACAAATGCAACCTCAAGTCCAAGCTGTGGCCCTGCAACACCTACAACAAGATAGGAAAGTCCCATAACACCCATAATTGTTCCAAGGTCCTTTGCCAAATAGCTGTCCGTCATCATTATAGGGTTCAATGCTGTCATGCCATTGTATGTAAATCCCTGTACTATGCATATTACTGCAAAGAGCATAAAGCTGCCCGCACCTGCTGCCGCAAGTATCGCAAGTACAATTCCGTCAAAGATTCCGAGAAGGAAGGTGGTTTTGTACGGTCCTATCTTATCAGATATAAATCCTATAACTATACCGCCTATTCCCGCACCTATACTGAATGCCGAAACTACCCAGGCAGACTCTGTTTCATTTACTCCGTATATGTTTTCTGCAAGATAAGAAATATCCGTAATCAGCACATTTCCTATCATCTGTATCGCTATAGTTGATATGAACATAAGCCAGAAAGCAGGATGTGTAAAGGCTTTTTTCCAGCCCATAACCGGAAGCTCATTTTCGGCTTTTCCTGCGACAGCCTCTGCAGCCTCGGCTTCCTCTGTCTCCTGCTGTATTCTTGCCTGAAGCTCCTTATCACCCTTAGTAGGATCTGATACAAGCAGGCAGCATACAAACATTATAACTGTAAAGATAATTCCCTGAAGTATAAGCGCCATACTCACATCGAATGTTCCGATGAAATAATTCGCAAGCGGAGCCATTAAAGCGCCTCCCGCCGCCTGACTTCCGTAAAGCACGCCCATAACCAGACCTTTGCGATCGGGGTAAAGCACATTTATCAGTGATAAGGTTGCAATAAAAATCCCATACATTGAAAGCGCACCCATTATACCCTGAGACATAATAAATACAAATACATTCGTAGCCAGTCCGCTTACCAGAATTGACAGGCCATAAAGCACACCGCAGATGGTAAGTATTTTTTTCATTCCAAACTTGTTTATAAGCATGCCGCCTACAAGAAATGCCGGAAGTTCGCAGAGCATTGACAGTGAATAGGTTGTAACTATCAGGTTCATCGACCAGCCGTGTGCATCATGCAGCGGTCCCACATAAACGGCCAGACAGTAGATGTAATTGCTTATGACTCCGATTATAATTATCATAATAAAACTCAGAATCTGCGCTCTTCTTGATAGATTTGGTTTTAAGGTTAGATTATCAGTCATCTTCCTTCCTCCTTTTAATTAATTCTTTTTAAAATCATATATGCATACATTTTTAAAATCTTAGTCAGTGACGGCTGATGTACCTTGTCTATATCATCACTGTTGTGAAACAGATACATCGGTGCCGCAAGAATACTTACAACAGGAATACCCGCCGCGTTGAAATCGTAGGCATCGGAGCAGACATCATCGTTTGTGAAGTCGCCGCCTGATTTACCAACAGGGAATATTACTGTTTTTTCTAAATCAAATCTCTCTACCGCTTTTCTTACAAGCTCTAAAAGACCATCTGCATTTTTATCAACATACAGTATTCTTGTTTCGGCCTCATCGATAATAATAGTATGGTTTTTATCGTCAAGATCCATTTCCTTTGCTATATGCTCTACCGCAAAATCCATAACAATATTCTTGTTCTCATTCTGCCTGTTTTTTATAAATCCCACATGTCCCTCATAATCGGTGTAATGTGAGTCCGTAGCCGCAAACATAATTCCTGTTTCCAGAGGCTCGCCCATTATTTCCCGGAAAAACTTTGCAAGAGCAAATACGACAGACATTCCGCTGGCATCCTGAACAGCGCCCTTGTTTACTGCATCGTGATGGGAGTGAACAAGTATGTAGTTATTGGTTTTTCCTTTTATTTCACCTTTTACACATCTTGCCTTTTTCTTTTCATAAACAGTTTCAACTGTCAGTGAACCCAGGACAGTATTTTTTCCTGCCTCCGCTTTGAGAGCCTCTCCGTCTTCTTTTGAAAGCCATACTGCAGGAAGCTCCATATAGCCGGCTATGCTTACAATGTCCCTGTAGTCCTCGTGATAGTAATGACAGTCCATAAAATTATGCAGAATACCTATAAAGCCGGCTGCGCCTTTTTCCATTGCAGCTATGTAATTATACGGCCAGTTGTTAGGAGTATATATGTCATATTTCTTTAAAGGTTTCTCTGCTTTATGAAGAGGATCGTATATTTCCGAGTCCTCCACCCAGTTCATCATATCCTTAAGGCTGAACGGCTTGAAAAACACATCGCATAATACAATTTTGCCCTTTACATCAATATTTTCAAAGTCTTCAGCACTGCCTGTGTTAAGATATATTATTTCTGCGTTTTCTATATTGCTTCTGAAATGCCCCGTTTCGGCTTTTCTGTTTGTACCGTTTGCAGGGAAGCAGTCTATCTGTTTTCCACCATATTCAAAAGAGTATTTCTCCCATTCCATACATACGGAGTCTATTTCATCTGTCTGTACCTCTTCCAGGCCTGTTTCTCTAAAGGTTTTTTCAACATATTCTGCAGACTTTTTTCCTTCTTCGGTTCCTGTCTTTCGGTGAGGAAGCACTATCATTTCCTTTATTTTTTTCATCATTAAATCCGAATCAGGCATATCCGCAGTTTCAAAGATAACATCTATAAGAAGGTCGTTTGCTTTAGACAGGAATTCTGCTTCCTCCTGTAGCGTCTGCCTTACGTCATCTAAATTCTGCTCCCTGGCAGCCTGCCAGTTTTTCTCCGAAACATCCTCTGCAATAAAGAAGTTTTTGCATTTGTTTTTATTCCACGTAGCATTTTTACCAAGTGCAATACCTTTTACCTCTATTATAATCTCTTTGCTGAATTTTTTATCAAGACCCACAAGGTCAAGTTTTTTCAGTTCCTGCTCATATGTTTTTTCAAAACCGGAAGTATTAAATACAGCTAAAGCTCTATTAAACACAGCCGCTTTTTCTATATACGTTTTGTGCGGCACCTGAAGCATAGGCGGAAGCATTGTAGTAAGTCCATCTGATGCATCTGCAAGATTTTTCTGTATCTCTAAAAGAGCTTTGTTTATTTTTGCATCTTTTGAAAAATCTCTTTTTTCTTTCCTGTTAAAGTTTTTCAGAAGCTTTGCCGCAACATCTCCCAGCAATTCAAAGCTTTTAAGTTCTTTTTCAAATGCGCTGTAATCTAGGTTTTCTTTTTCAAGCAGGGTTTTCTCCTCATCCGCAAGCCGCATAACCTGTGCGCGTACGGAGAAGTCAGGCATAAGTACCGGCATATTGTCAAGGTATACGCCAAGGCATCCGTACCACCAACTTGCTGTAAGATGTGTTTCTTTTGAATATATGCTCATATCATCTTTATTTGTATGGTCTCTGCCTATATACGATGAAGTGTTTTCATATATCTGTTCATATGCCGCATCATTCATAAAAACAGGAACTCCCTCCATAACAAACGGGCAGGCATCGCACCATGTAAGAAGCATATATTCCTCTGCCTGAATTTCACTTTCAATACTGCTGAAAACCTCGACTTCCTTTGGCATGTAGCGTAAAAAATCACTGTACATATCAGTCATTTCATAAGAAACCAGAGATCTGAGAGCATTAAGCTTTAAAGCAGTATATTCAAAATTAATGTCCGCAAAGATTTTGCCCTTCCATTCTTTTTTGAGATTGTTCAGAAGCTCCCATACCCCCAGCAGATCCGGCGCTCCCGATTCCATATTTCCTATTTCGTGACTGCCGCTGAATACAAATGTTATTGTCCTGTTCGGGGTATATCCTGATTTTTTTAGGGCCTTTGCAATTGCAAGCAAAGTGCCTGCAGCTGAAACATTATCCTGAATACCTCTAAAGAAATGGTCGTAATGTGCTGAGTAAATAATTCTTTCATCTGTCCTGCCCGGAATTTCTCCTATAACCTCGTAGGATGTACCGCCGTCTTTATCAAATTCTGCATCTGCAATTAATACCACAGGCTCTCCTGCATGATTTTTTAAAGTCTTTGCATCTTTGTATGAAACAGTTACTACCGGTATCTCCGGCTTAAAAATACCATATGTAGCTCTTATCGTATTTTCATCATATATATTCTCATTTGTATAAATTACAACAGCTGCTGCTCCGTATCTTTGAGCTTCCATCATCTGAAACATGCCCACAGTGGTGCCGTCTTCAAAGTCCTCTTTTGTTTCTATCAGGACAATTTTTCCCTTTACGTCATTCTCCTCATAAAAAGCTTTATAGCCTTTGCCGGCATCTATAAGTTCTCCTGTTACTCCGTCTTTGTCTGTACCTATGCTTAGGCATACATACGGCTTCACAGCCTCTTCGCCCTCAATTATTATCGATGCATCGTTAAACTGAAATCTTGCCGATTCAAACGGAAGCATTTCGGCTTTTATTCCAATGTTTTTAAGTTCATCATATATATACTGCGCGCCCTGGTGTTCTGCATCACTGCCGCAATGCTTGCCACCGTACAGGCTGCTGTCACCTATCCCCGAATAATTAACAGTAAATTCTTCAAGGTATGATTCCATTTCATCTGTTTTCAGGTGTTCTGTTATTTTATCTATTGCACTGGTTATTTCCGGTGATAAAGTGTTTGTATATTTGTCCATAGCATCTCCTTTCTGCTGTTTTAGTTATCTGATAATTTAATTATATCTGTCAATTGCTCAAAGTATATTGTCAATTTACATTAAAAAAAGCCGTTTTTACATCAAATTTGTCATAATTTATTTTAAGGTACTGCTCAAAACTTCCTGCTAAATAAAAAAATTCAGGAGCTGAACTTATCTCACAACTCCCGATATTTATACTTTATTTATCTGTATTACTTTTCAATAGTCTCACAAAATATCCGCATTATGTAGCTGTTCTCACACCTCAGTCCCTCAATGCAGTAACGGGTACAACATATACGCCGTCAGGGCGCTGAAATGCTGCATTTGCCATACCGCATACAACACAAAGGAATTCCGGTTTTGATGATGTCTCCTTTTCAAAGGTACTGCTTAATGAAATCAGCTCCTCCGCGGCCTGTTCCACCTGATTGAAGCCGACCTTGATTTCAAACATTCCCCATTTTCCGTCAGGAAGCTGAACAATAGCATCCGCCTCTCTTTCACTTTCATCATGATAATGATATACCGAAGCATTACTGCATTCAGCATATATTCTAAGATCCCTTACGCACAATCCCTCAAACAGGTATCCGAAAGTATTAAGGTCTGTTCTGAGCATTTCAGGTGTTGCTCCAAGCGCCGCAGCCGCAAGTGAAGGGTCTGTAAAGTGTCTTTTGGGTTTTTTAAGGGCTTTTACAGATGACCGAAGTTTATTCTCAAAAGCCGGCTGATCTTCTGTTAAAAATAGCCTGTTGAAACAATCAAGGTAATCTGTAACTGTGTTATCTGTTATTCCGCTCAGTTCACTGTCATCCTCCGCGTACTCTTCGACATCTCTTTTTAACCTCTTCTTTGAAGTCATATTGCTTTCCGATCTTCCAAGCGCGCGAAGCAGAGCATTAACCTTTCGGTAATCTCTCCTTTTACCGTCCATACGCTCCATATCGTCTGGAACATTCTTGAGATAATCCACCGATATCTGCATCACCTCTGTAGCGCTTAACGACTGCGCTCCCGGCCAACCGCCTTTTACAACACAGTCAATAAGGTCGTCAAGTTTCACATCTCCGGTTGCGCAGGGTTTAAAGGTTCCGTCAAACATATCGCTAAGCGATACCTTTCCCGAAGAAATACCAGCTTCATACAGGGACATTGTACGCATTTTAACCCTGCCAATCCTGCCGCTACCTCCGTGCAGTTCTCCTTTGATTATAGGGGTAGAAGAACCTGTCAAAACATATCTTCCTTTTTCAGGCATTTGATCGACCCTATATCTCACAGCATCCCATATCGGAGGAACAACCTGCCATTCGTCGATAAGTCTGGGCATATCTCCTTCTAAGACCAGAGACGGATCCATTTCTGCAAGCTGTCTGTTCATAAAATTACCTGCGGGGTCTCCGATATATGATGCGCTTACCGCATGATTTCTTGAGGTCCATGTTTTGCCGCACCATTTAGGTCCCTCAACGCATACCGCACCATATATTTTCATCAGTCTGTCAATCTGTAAATCTATTAATCTTGGCTTATATCCTTCCGGTGTCAACATAGCACATACCTCCTGTATGCCCATTATATCACACATTTTAATCCCATTGCACCTTTTTCGACGATTTCATTCAATCTTTTTCGACATTTTCATTGCGTCTTTTTCGACAAGATGAGAAAGACACCCCGCAAGGAGTGCCTTTACCTTATTCCCGTTATTTACTTACCTCAGCCTGTACACCTCAGTATACACATTATTATCGGACGTTATCATTGCAATACCAAAAGCCACTATTTTGTTGAGCCAAAGGTATTTCTCATCTCCTGCGGTAAATCTGATGCTGTGCCTGAAATAGTATTCCGCAGGATTCATATCCTTTCCCTCGCTTACAGCCACCATAGTATCATAATCCATATCGAGTATGCCTGTACATTCGACTGAAACATAAGCATCATCCTCTGTCCTGATAATATATTTTGTATCGAGCATGTTTACGGTTTCACTGTGCAGAAGTCCCCAGTCACCGCCAAATGGCAGTATGCTGCCGTTTATGATACCTGCCGCAGTTCCTCCTGTCACAGGGGTTATCTCACTGTAGCCCCTGCCTGTTTCTCCAAGCACATATTCATCTCCCAGTTCTACGGTTGCTGTGAACAGCTTTTCAAACTCAGGCATTGGCAATGTATATTTCTTACTCAAGCTGTTTCTCCCTTGATAATCTTACCTTCAAATATAACTGTCTGCGGGTCTATTGTGTGGATTTCCGTAAGCGGTATTTCAAACAGGTTCTTGTCTAAAACTATCAGATTGGCATATTTGCCCTCTTCAATAGTTCCCATTACATCTTTCATTCTGAAAGGTATCGCTCCTGTTCTCGTATACCCGTCAACCAGCTGCTCCGGAGTCAATCTTGCGCTTAGCGGCGGTCTGACACTTCCCGGATATTTTTCAGGGTCTAAAGGATCTTCAAGGTCAACTCTGGTTGCCGATATCTCCATACCAAACCAAGGGTTGCCTCTCTGCTCCTCGCACATACCTATAACATCGCTGCTGTAGGTAACGGTTGCCCTGGTTTCAAGCATTTTAGTGAAGTCATACATTGTGTTCCAGCGCTCCTGACCCAGATAGTCAATAGCCGCTTCTCCGAAATACCCGCCTGCCCAGTGGCAGCTCCAGTTTATAATTATTCCAAGCTCCGCAGGTCTTGCCATATCGTCAGGGTGAACCAGCTCACAGTGAGCAAGCTCCATAAATATATCCCAGCTTTCACCCAACTCCGAAGCCTTTTTCTTTGCGGCCTCATAGGCGTTGCAGGCTGTACGGAATCCTCTGTCGCATACAACGTGTATGTGCAGGTCGATTTTTTCTCTGTTTAATCTAAGCAGTGTGTCAGTAAGCTCTGCCTCGCTCATATTAATTTCACCGTAATTGGTGCCGGAAGGGTCGTTGTACAGCGGCTCCAGCGAAGCGCTGTTGCCCATTTCATTGGTTCTGTCCAGGAAGAATTTCACGGTATGAAGTCTTACATGCTCGTTTGTGTATTTTTTCTGCCAGTCTTTAAGTGTGGCAATACACTCGTCAAGCCTGTCATATGACTCCAGCAGACAGGTGCCCTCATAATACATATTGAGTCTGCCCTCGCTGTCCATTTCATAAAACAGCTTCATTGCTTCCTCACCCTCGGTGATGCCGTCAAGTATAGCCGTAACGCCCTTGTCCTTTAAAAAGTCAAGAAACGGCGCGACTGTTTCTTCGGTTACCTCTGTCGGCGGATGCCAGCCGAGGTTTCGGTACAGTGTTTCCTCAACATCTGAACCCGGAAGCGGCTCCTGCACCCAGCCTGTAGGCTCGCCTGTATCATCTCTTACAAAAAACGGAGCCGTGCCTGTTTCAGGAGTATCCTTGCTGATTTCCATAAGCTCAAGAGCCTTTGAATTGTACCAGCAGGCGTGATCCGTAAAGTCCTGAAGTCTTACGGGTCTGTCCGATACATATTCATCCAGCCATTCTTTTTTAGGTCCGTTTTCATCAAACATTGCAGACGGATAGCATTCGCCGAAGAAATACGGAATTTCTTCTTTCGGGTGCTTCTCGCAGTAGGCCTTTACCCATGACAGAAGCTCTTTCATATCGTCAAACTCCGGCATCTGAATTCTCCATCTGCTCTTTGCTATTGTTTCAGGATGGGTGTGCCCGTCTATAAGGCCGGGGAGAACAAGTCTCCCCTCAAGGTCAATGACTCTTGTTTCCGCCGTTTTGTATTTAAGACATTCTTCTGTGGTTCCCACACAGATAAATTTCCTGTCTTTTATGCAGACTGCCTCTGCATATTCTTTTTCTTTGTTGCTTTTATATATTTTTCCGTTAAATAATATTAAATCTGCTTTCATAATTACTGTCCTTTTTTAATTTACCGGATCTTTTTTCTTACCGACTGCAAGCAGAACCGCTCCCAGTACAGATGCTATGATGCCTCCCCATCTTGCCACGCTTATCATAAGCCAGAAGTTGCTTGTAAGTCCGCTTCCGTAAAGGTCAAGATAGTATTCAGGCCCCCAGTCGCCCTCATACCAGCTCAGAAACAGACTGCCTACTACAGCGTACAGCCCGAATGCAAGTATGTATGCTCCAAATCTCTGCAAATCGCCCTTTGCCATTCTCGTTTTAGGATTGATAGGGTATTTAACAGGGTCAAGCTTGTACATTCCACCATACAGCCACTTAAAAAGTATATAGAACACAACTGCCGAGCCGATTGATATAAAGCCGAGCAGGAAGTATTCCGTACCGTTTACCAGAAGACCGATAGTTGCAATCACCATAGGAAGTATTGCAATCAGTGTAATCTTTGCCTTGCCGCCCTTGATATACCAGCAGTCTCTTTCTTCTACAGGATACATTTTTCTTATCTTGAGAAGAGCCAGACCGAGTATTACATATACCATAAGCGCAAGCGGTGTAAGTATTGTTACAAGTGTTTCAAAGTTAAAGTTCATCATTACTACCGAGAATGCTCCAAGCAGCAGTATTGCCAGCGCAGGAACGCCTCTCTTTTTGGATACTTTAACTAAGAATTTAGGGCAGAGATGGTCGTCTGCCATTACGAAAAATCCTCTTGAACCTGCTGCAATGTATGAATTGAAGATTGCAGCCTGTGAAGCTATTGCAATTACAAGGAATGTAACGCCCCAGCCGTAGCCGAGACACTGTGTAAGCACATCGCCGTAGCCAAGACCCTCAGTTCCCCATTCTTCCCAAGGACCTACTGATACAAGACCTCCTATTGTAGGAAGTATGTAGCTTAAAGCGATAAGCGGCATTGCCAACTTGAAGCCTTTAGGAATAACTTCAGGGTTTTCAAGTTCGCCTGCCATATTTGACACGCACTCATATCCGCAGTACATCCATATAACAAGGCATATGCTGCCTCCGAGGCTGTCTATTATAGACTGTCCCTCCGGTGTAAACGGCTCTATCGGATTGTACTCCCAGTTGCAGAAGCCTACCACTGTTACTGCCGTGAAAGCTATTAATATCAGTACTGAAAGTATTGTACTTACCATACCTACTTCTTTGAGTCCCATCAGATTGATGATTACAAAGAAAGCTATTATTGCAAATTTGACTATAAAGGATATAAACGGGTCGTTTAATATCGGTATAAAGTCCGCGGCATAGCCCACAATCAGTACAACATATGTTGCCGATGATAAGTATATGGAGATGGTTCCCCACCAGCCCATACAGAATCCCCAGAACTCTCCGAAAGCCTCTTTTACCCATACATAGATACCGCCCTCGCTTGGCATAAGTGCAGACAGCTCAGATACTATCTGGCAGATGGGGTATGCCCATATAATTGCGAATATTACCAGCATCGCTATTGTAAGCCCCGGTCCCGACGTCGGAATCATATCTTCTATTCCGAATGCTCCTGCCGCTACAAGGCAGAATAACAGGAATGCTATCTGGAAAGGCTTCATAGTGTGTTTTTTTAAGCCCGCAACACCGTCCTGCCCGATGTTGCTCTGAGGCACGCTGTTTTGATCTTTCATTTCTTTTCCTCCATAAAAACAAAATATACTACGTCTTTTAAGGAAATTATGATATACTGTTCTGAGAAATACCATTGTCGTTTTTTCTCAAAACACTTTGCTTTTAACGAAGAATCAGCTATTATATGTTTATGGATATTAAAAAAATACTTACAGAAACCTCTCCTGACAGACCATACCAGGTCTCTGTTCAGAAGATAGAAAGAATTCACCCTCATTATCACAATAGCGCTCTTGAGCTTGTTTTTTGCCTTGACGGCGCTGTGACAGTTGCTTCATCACACCAGAGGATTGTTTTAAATAAGGGTGAAATGTTCACTCTCGATTTTGGTGACATTCATTATCTCTTCTCCGATACTGACAACACCACTCTGATTTTCAATCTTGACCTGACTGTGCTCAGCACCCCGTGGGACGACCTTAAATATCACTTCTTTACCTGCGAAAGCTGCCACTGCTATCCTTATCAGCAAAAGCCTATGGAGCAGGTAAAGGATATAGTGCTGTCACTGGCCTATGCCGCACTTTCGGGAAGTACAGACAGATACGGCAAGGGAGATCTGCGCGCTGTAGACCGCCTTATTTCCCTGTTCATCAAATATTTCTGCTGGCTGAATTATCAGTACTACGATGACTATATAAACGAAAACTTCTATAACCGCTATTATCATATTCAAGGCTACTGCATCGAAAATTTCAGAGAAAAAATAACGGTTGCCCAGCTTGCGCAGATGGAGCATATAAGTGAGAATTATCTGTCTCAGTTTATGAGCAAGACAGCCTTTTACAGCTACAGCCAGATGATAGGCTATATTCGCTGCTATGAGGCGGAGCATCTGCTTTTGCTTACTGATATGCCCAATTACGATATATCCTATGCCTGCGGATTTTCAGACCCCAAATATTTTTATAAGACCTTCCGGCAGTGGTGGGGCTGCACGCCTACGGAGCACAGGCAAAGCTGCAGGGAATATATGAAGCAGCCTGCAAGCTATGATGTCCTGTCAGATGAAGCCGCCGCGGCTTTTGTCAGGGATTATATCACCAATCACCATATCGAAAAAGTTTTCAGGTAGTTTTCAGGCAGAGGGCAGCTTACGCTGCCATCCTCTGCCTGTTTTGTATATTGCCTTTAAATATCAGTTATTCTTCGGCACCGGATCCGTTTTCTTTCCGATGAGATACATAACCGCGCCGGCTGCAATCATAACTCCGCCACCGATTTTACCTATCTTTATCATACCCCAGAAATCACTCATAACTCCGCTGCCGTAAAGGTCAAGATAATAATCAGGGCCCCATTCGCCTTCATACCACGCGAGGAAGAAAGCTCCTGCAAACAGGATAATTCCAAACAGGAAGAAGAAAATGCCTATCCTTGTAATATCACCTTTTGCAAGGCGGGTTTTTTCATTTATAGGGTACTTAATCGGGTCAATCTTATACAGTCCTCCGTATATCCATTTGAAAGCTATGTAGAATATTACAGCCGTGACTATTGATATAAAGCCAAGCAGGAAGTATTCAGTACCATTAACATACAGTCCAAAGATTCCTACTACTACAGGACATATAACCATAAATACAACAGCAGGCACTCCGCCTTTGACATGATAAACATCGCCGCGCTCTTCTATAGGATATTTTTTTCTCAGTTTTACGAAAGCAAAAGCAAGAACAACATAGCATATAATTCCCAGAGGGCATATGATTGTAAGTATAACTGAGAAATCAAGGTTCATAAGCAGCATTGTAATAGCTGCCAGGATAAGAATCGGCCAGTAAGGCACTCTTCTTTTCTTTGAAAGCTTTGTAAGGAAATGCGGGCACAGCTTGTCATTTCCAAGTACGAAGAAGCTTCTTGAGCCTGCCAGTATGTATGAATTAAAAATAGCGCACTGACCGACTATCGCAATTATAAGGAATACAACGCCCCATACAGGTCCGAGATGGGTAGTGAGAACCGATGCATAATCCACTGCATTCTCTCCGTCTACACCCCAGCTTTCCCAGCTGCCCATTGACACAAGCCCTGCCACTGTAGGCAGTATATAGCTGAGCATTATGATAGGAATTGCAATTTTAAATCCTTTTGGAATAGCTTCCGGATTTTCTATCTCACCTGCCATAGACGATATGCAGCCGTAACCGCAATACATCCAGATTCCGATGCAGATTGCGCTGCCTATGCAGCTAAACACACTTGTTTCAGGCGCTATAAAAGGTTCAATCGGATTATAGTCCCAGTTAGCAAAGCCTACAACTGTAACCAGTCCGAAAGCTCCCAGAATCAGTACTGAAAATATAGTATCAAGAAGCGCAACTTCTTTTGTCCCAAGTAAGTTAATAACTGTAAAAAGCAATATCATTCCGATTTTGATACACATTGCGCCGGTAGCGCTTATCGGCAGGAATTTTGATGCATATCCTACAACAAGCACCACATATGATGCCATTCCAAGATAAACAGACAGTGTTGCCCACCATCCTACAAAGAAACCCCACATTTCTCCAAAGGCCTCTTTTACCCATACATACAGTCCGTTTTCTTCAGGCATAAATGCCGAAAGCTCAGAAACTGACATACATATTGGTATTGCCCATACTATAGGTATCACTATCAGCATAAGAATTGTCATTCCCGGCCCGCAGCTTGGTATCATAGCCTCAATTCCAAAGGCTCCTGCTGCAGTCAGGCAGTAAATGATGAAAGCAATACTGATCGGGCTCATTTTATGTTTTTTAAGTCCGGCAACGCCGTCTATATGCTGCGTCACATTTGTATTCTGACTCATTTTTACTCTCCTTTCTTATAAACGGTTTTTCCTCTGAATATAGTAGTGTCGACTTCTACTGAATATATTTCATCTATATTAATAGATTCAATATCACAATTAAGAACTGCAATGTCTGCAGATTTTCCAACCTCAATACTTCCCGTAATATTTTCTAAAAAGTTCTGATAAGCCCCCGACCAGCTGCTGCTTTTAATCGCCGCTTTAAGAGATACACATTCCTCCGACGGATTTATTTCGGGACCTAAAACTCTGCCCTTATAGTTTTCATATTCTGCCGTATCTCCTTTAAAGACACTTCTTGTCACAGCGCACTGGATACCGTGAAACGGATTCGGCGGCGGTGTAACAGGAAAGTCTGTGCCATAAGCAACCTCACAGCCTGCATCATAAAATTTCCTGCACGGATAAAGCTCAAGAGCCCTGTCTTTTCCAAACATAGGCACATAATTGTCCTCCGCATCTGAATCATATATCATCCATCTTGGCTGCAGATTAGCCATTATATCATTTTCTCCCATCAGCTTCAGATCCTCATCGGCTATAGCCATCAGATGAGCAATTACATTGCGGTTTTTCTTTCCTGTTTTGTTCTGTGCGTAACATAATGCCTCTACTGCCTGATGTACCGCTCCGTCACCCATTGCGTGAATATGTATCTGTTTTCCCGTTTCCATACACGCTGCGAAAGCATCTTTCAGTTCATCATCCTTAAAAAACAGTCTTCCGCAATAGCCCTCTTCAAGCCCATGCGTTTTTATAAATTCCGGGCTGTAAGGCTCAAGCATTACAAATTCACCCTCAACAAATACCTTGATTGTATTTATTTCAAAGGTTTCATTTACATTGTCCTTTCCCAGTCTGTCTTTAATCGCATTTACACTTTCATGGCTGCAGTTCTCAAGCAGATATACCCCTCTGAATCTCATGTCAAGCTCATTTTCCGCAGCAAGCTCCTTATATGCTGTAACGGCATTTTCTGTACACATACAGTCATTTACAAGAGTTATGCCGTAGCAGGAGGCACATTCTTTCTGAAATCTTTTTAACGTCTGCTTATATTGCTCTACGGTATAGTCATAATTGTCCAGATTGTTTTTTATCAGGTTTATGGCTTCCATGTCAAAGAAAACCCCTGCCGGATATCCGCTTTCTTCTCTCACTATTTCTCCTGTTTCCGGATCCGGAGTTTTTTCCGAAAGCCCTGCAAGCTCTATTGCCTTTGTATTTACCCAGATGCAGTGCAGACAGTACGACTCTACAACCACAGGTCTGTCGGCGCAGATTCTGTCGAGATCATGCCTGTTCGGCCATCTTTTTTCTCTGCAGGTGTTCATAAAAAACGCTCTGTTCCAGCCATTGCCTTTAATTACGCTGTAATCCTCATGCTCTCTGCAGTACTCTGCAAGTCTTGCCGTGTATTTCAGTATTACTTCATCACAGGTTTCCTCAGGACTTCCTGTTATGTCAAACAGCTGACAGGATATAAATATGTTTGCTGCTGTGCTTGGGTGCGCATGGGCATCGCAAAGCCCCGGAAGAATACTGCCTCCCCCGCAGTCTATAATCTGCGTTTTCTCTGAAACAAGATTTTTAACCTCATCATTATTTCCCACTGCAGTGATTTTACCGTCTTTAATTGCAACCGCAGTCTTTTGAATATTATCACTTTCCTCAAAAGAAAATATTTTTCCATTTATTAAAACTGTATCTGCGTACATAAACACCCTCCGAATTAAATTTGTCTGTTTCAAATTTTCTGATTATATGATAATATCTTTTTAGATATAAAAATACTACCTTTTTATCGTAAAATTATTTGAGATTTTATAAGAATTTGACTATAAATTCTTCTCGGAGGCTATTATGAAGATAAAAAACCTTACTCCCGAAACACATCATGAAATTCCTATTTCAGCCAAGCTTATGAACATCAGACACTATAATTCACATATGCACGAGGACTCTCTTGAACTTCTGTATTGTATTTCAGGGAACCTTAATCTGGTTTCCGCACATATGGATTATCTGCAATTGCACGAAAATGAACTCCTGTTACTTGACAGGAATGACATACATTATGCCTGGGCTGATGATGACAATAAAATACTTGTAGTACATATAGGCCTTGCCGATTACAGTCTCTATGCAGAACGAGTAAAATATCTGTTTTTTTCATGTGCAACATTTCTGTGCAAACCCGAACAGCAGGCTTCAATGGATAAAATCATAGACCTAATGCTGGCAGCTGCATATGTCCGATACTCCGATGAAACCTGTCGAACGGCCATATACAAAAAACTATATGATTCTCTGTCTACTCTTCTGGTTGATGAATTCAACTGGTTTGCTGTTGAAAATCTAACAAGCAGAGAAAACGAAAAATACAGGGAGAGGCTGGAGGGAATTTTAAAGTATGTACAGCTTCATTATGATGAAAAAATAACAGTTTCTCAGCTTGCAAAACGTTATTACATAAATGAGAATTATCTCTCTCAGTTTCTCAAAACCACAAGCTTTGAGAGTTTTTCGAAGCTTGTTCAATATATACGCTGTTATGAAGCAGAGCATCTGCTTCTTACGACTGACATGAAAATCCAGGAGATTTCTGACAGATGCGGATTTTCTTCAGTGAAATATTTCCATAAATATTTCAAACTTTTATGGAGAATTACTCCCCTGCAACACAAATTCAGACATTTGAGATTCTGCTCGGAACCTGATAATTTTTTTGAGTATGAAAAAAACACAGCTTTTACAACTGTGCGTGATCATATAGCCAAACGGCATATAGATAAATTTATAGAAATTTAACAGACTCGTAGCAGAAAAGGCAGCCTCATACAAGCTGCCCTCTATCTGTCACTTTTAACATTTCTCCATACCGCAAGGATATGCGCTTTTTGCCATCTGTTTCTCATGCATTACCGCACTGTAAAAACCATATCCACCGGAAAGATTATAACATTCAAAACCATGCTGTGACAGAATACAGCACGCAATATAACTTCTAAAGCCTGACTGACACACGACATAAACAGGTTTTTTTATATCAAATTCCTCAATATGCTCTCTCAGTTCATCGACCGGTATATTAAAAAAACCTTTTATGTGTCCGCTGTCAAACTCCTCTGCTGTCCTGACATCAATCAGTGTCATACTGCCGTCGCACTTAAGCTTCTCCACCTCGTTCCAGTGAAACTGCGCAACCTTTTCTGTTTCCAGATTTTCAATCATAAACCCTGCCATATTAACAGGATCCTTTGCCGAAGAATAAGGCGGCGCATAAGCCAGCTCAAGCTCCGCAAGCTTATCTGCTGTCATTCCCGCGCGTATTGCAGCTGCAATCACATCTATTCTTTTATCCACCCCTTCATAGCCTGCAATCTGCGCTCCGAGCAGACGAAGCGTCTCCTTTTCATACAGAACTTTCATATACATGGTCTGTCCTCCCGGGTAATAGGCAGCATGAGAAACCGGAGAAAGAACGACCTTATCATATACAATCCCTGCAGCCTCCGCTGTTTTTTCATTTATGCCGGTAACAGCTCCTGTCATTTCAAAAATCTTAATAACAGATGAACCCTGTGTTCCTTTAAACATACTGTTTCCTCCGCATATATTGTCTGCGGCGATACGTCCCTGTTTGTTAGCCGGTCCTGCAAGAGAAATCAGGGATTTCTTCCCTGTTACAAAATGAGATACTTCAACCGCATCTCCAACAGCATAAATATCAGGGACAGAAGTCTCCATATACTCATTAACTGCAACAGCTCCGCGAATCCCCAATGCCAGTCCTGCTTTTTCTGCCAGCACTGTATCAGGCTCCACTCCGACTCCCAGCAGCACCATATCAGAAGATATCGCAGCTCTGATATCAGAAAGTACATCAATACTAAGAACCTTAAACAAGGTAAACGC
>URGK01000035.1 GCA_900547295.1 uncultured Eubacteriales bacterium | reverse complement strand
CTGACTATATCCTCTATTTTTCTTACTGTTCTCCAGCCCATAGGCATATAGCTGTAGATACCTGCAACGGTTTTTTTAATCATTCCTGATCTGAGCAGCAGGATATGACTTGGTATTTCCGCCTCGTTAGGTACCTCTCTTAAAGTCTTTAAGTGCATCTTTGAAAGTCTCATAATATAAATCTCCTTCTATCTGTTTAGAATACATACAGCCTGGGCTTCCATACCCTCCTGTCTGCCTGCAAATCCAAGTTTTTCTGTTGTTGTCGCCTTGACGCTTACTCTGTCCGTGTCAATATCAAGAGCGCCCGCTATGTTTTCTCTCATAGCTTCAATATATGGCGCGATTTTAGGTTTCTCGGCCACAAGGGTGGCATCTATATTGCCTACGCTATAGCCCGCATCTGCTACAGCCGCTCCGACAGCCTTCAGAAGCTCTATGCTTGATATGCCCTTGTATCTGTCATCGGTGTCGGGAAACAGTTTCCCTATATCTCCGAGAGCCGCCGCGCCAAGCAGTGCGTCCATTATTGCGTGCACCAGCACATCCGCATCGGAATGACCCAGAAGCCCTCTTTCAAAAGGTATGCATACGCCTCCGAGTATCAGCTTCCTGCCCTCTTCAAGTCTGTGAACATCATAGCCTGTGCCGACTCTGGTTTCCATAGGCAAATCCTCTCTCGTTGTTATCTTGATGTTGTCATAGCTCCCGGAAACAATTCTGATTTCAAGGCCTGCTCTTTCGGCAATGCCCGCATCATCTGTACCGTAAAAGCCCTCGGCATATGCAGCTTCATAGGCTGCTTTAATCGCCGCCGTATCAAAGCCCTGCGGAGTCTGCACCGCATAAAGCTCATTGCGGTTAAGCGTGCCCTGCTTTGTTCTGATTGTGTCCTTTGGCCTTACAGCACAAACAGCAGCCCTGTATTCTGCTGCTGCAGCCGTCACCTCTGTAATTATCTGCTGTGTGACAAATGGTCTGGCTCCGTCATGTATCAGTACAATATCTGTATCTGTACATTTGAGTCCCTCATATACGGAGTCCTGTCTCAGCTCTCCTCCTGATACAGTCCTGTGCTCTATGCCCTTTAAAACATCCTCGCACAGATCCATATATGCCCTGTCTGCCACAACAATTATCTCGTCTACAACCGGGCAGGAGGCAAATGCCGAAGCTGTCTTTCGCAGTATAACCTCTCCGCCTGTTTTCATATACTGCTTGGGCAGGCGGCCTCCCATACGGCTGCCGCTTCCTGCCGCTGCAATAATTACTGTTACTGTTTTATCTCTGTACATTATCTGTCCTGTCGTTTTTTTGGTTTTGCAAATATCATACGGCCTGCTGAAGTCTGCAGTACACTTGTTACAACTACTGTTGTGCTCTTGCCTATATGTCTGTAGCCTTCCTCAACTACTATCATAGTGCCGTCATCAAGATATGCAACCGCCTGACCGTGCTCCTTGCCCTCTTTGATAAGGAATACTTCCATATCCTCACCCGGCAGCACCACAGGCTTGAGAGTGTTTGCAAGCGCATTGATATTAAGTACCTCAACGCCCTTGATAGTTGCAACCTTGTTGAGATTAAAGTCATTGGTAACAACCTTGCCGCCCATTATCTGCGCCAGCTTTAACAGCTTGACATCAACCTCTGGTATCTCATCAAGCGACTTCTCTGCAGTTGTATTGTATATCTCTATGCCGTATTCACTCTGGATTTTGTTGAGAATGTCAAGACCTCTCCTGCCTCTGTTTCTCTTGAGGCTGTCAGAGGAGTCTGCTATATGTCTTAGCTCTACAAGTACAAACTCAGGAATTACAATATCGCCCTCGATGAAGCCGGTTTTCATAATGTCGGCAATTCTGCCGTCAATTATAACGCTGGTGTCAAGAATTTTAGGCGCAGGTCTGCTGTCTTTGGATTTGCTCTTTGACGATGTGGTCTTTCTTGCTGCAAGAATTGATGAAAACAGATCCTTGCTACGCTTGGAGCCTATCATCATTCCCACCGAACCCAAAGCTATGTAGGTTATGAGGTTAAGCACTATAACCACAACCGGCATATGCAGGCTGCTTTCGTAAATCTGAGTTATGAAGTACGCTATTATGAGTCCCAGTATAAGACCGATAGTTGCGGCTATCAGATTGTTTGTGGGTATGCTTGCAAGATTTGACTCTATGTTTTTTGAAGCCTTTTCACTTTGTTTTGTTATGAACGGAGTGAGCTTGAAAAATATTAATCCAAATATAATTGCGAAAACAACGTCTGCCGCAACTTTCTGAAATGTTGACAAGGCAATCGTGTCAGTTCCAAGAACGCCGCTTCTAAGCAGATAAACAATAAGCTCTGTAAGACCGAAGCCTATAACCAGTCCGAGCACAGTAAACAAAGTTCTGAATAATCCTTTGAACATAAATTTCCTCCTTTCTTATATATTTGCGGCAGCCCCGCGGGCTGCCCCGGCAGATCCGTCATCTGAAGACGTGAAAATTAGATTGCATCATCGATGAGTTTTTCTGCCGCCGCAGGCTCAATTCCAAGCACCATTACAAATTCACTTGCAAGTATCCTGAGCGCATTTGTAAGCAGTTTCTTTTCACCTGCCGAGAGACTTTTGACTCTCTCGATACGGACCAGATTTCTGACCACCCCGGCTACCTCTTCTGCGTCTCCGGTTTTGAGTCTGTCCATATTTTCTCTGTATCTGCGGTTCCAGTTGCTGTTCATCTTGGTAGACGGGCCTTTTAGAACCTCTACAACCGCGTCAACCTCTTCGGCGCTGATAATAGCTCTGACACCCGTTTGCATACAGGTTTTGACAGGTATCATGATCTTCATATCGCTGTAAGGTGATTTGAGGACAAAATAATCCCTGTCTTCACCTAAAATGTGCTGACTTTCGATTTTTTCAATTATTCCGGCTCCCTGCATAGGGTATACTACCTTATCACCTATAGAAAACATCAGACGCCTCCAGTCTATACTTAATAACAGTATAAATCAACCGGTGGCATAATGTCAAGAAACACATTGAAAACTCAAGCATATCAGACTGTATTTTACAGTTGTTTTTTGTATTTGCACACTTTTCGTACGAATAGAATATACGGAGATACGGCATAATAAATCTTAAAATAAACTACGGAGGATTATTATGTCAAATATGTTTTGTTTCCAATGTCAGCAGACCGCCGGAAACAGCGGCTGCATCAGAACCGGCGTGTGCGGCAAGCAGCCTGAAACGTCAAACCTGCAGGACAGGCTGATATCACAGCTTATCACTCTTGCAAAGCTTACAGGCTCATCAGACGGCAGCGACAGTCCCGGCAAGGCTGACAGGCTTATCGTTGACGGACTTTTTACCACTCTCACCAATGTAAACTTTGATGACAGAGCCATAACCGGATTTACTGATCGTGTCACTGATTTAATCAGAGAAAAAGGCGGCAGCAGCGAGGCTGAAATTAACCTTTGGGACGGTGATACGGATATCGTTTCCCTGCGCTCCACACTTCTATTCGGAATTAAGGGAATGTCCGCCTATGCGCACCACGCCTACGCTCTGGGCCACTATGACAAGGAGGTTTCAGACTGGTTCTACAAGGGACTCAAAGAGGTTTCCTGCGAACATACCGCAGAGGAATGGCTCTCCCTTATACTCGAATTCGGCAAGGTAAATCTCAAATGTATGGAGCTTCTCGACAGGGCAAACACCGGCGCTTTCGGTCAGCCTGTGCCAACCAGTGTAAACACCGACATTAAAAAAGGACCTTTTATCGTTGTTTCGGGTCATGACCTTGAGGATATGCATCAGCTTCTGGAGCAGACAAAGGATAAGGGTATAAATGTCTATACCCACTGCGAAATGCTTCCCGCCCACGGCTATCCGGGGCTCAAGAAATATTCCCACCTTGCAGGCAACTTCGGCACCTCATGGCAGAGCCAGCAAAAGGAATTTGAAAATATTCCTGCGCCTGTCCTGTTTACAACCAACTGCCTGATGCCGCCCCGCGAAAGCTACAGGGACAGAGTGTATACCACCTCTGTCGTAGGCTACGAGGGTCTTGTGCATATAAGCGGGGATGCAAACAATCACAAGGACTTCACACCTGTCATAGAAAAGGCTCTGGAGCTTGGAGGCTATGAAAACGACCACAGTATGAGCGGAATAAACGGTGGTCATATGCTCACCACAGGCTTTGCCCACAATGCAATCCTTGAAAACGCAGGCAAAATCATCTCTCTAATCAAAGAGGGCAAGATAAAGCATATATTCCTTGTGGGCGGCTGCGACGGCGCTCATCCGGGAAGAAACTACTACACCGAGTTTGTCAAGAACGCGCCTATGGACTCCATCATCTTAACCCTTGCCTGCGGCAAATACAGATTTAACGATATTGACCTTGGAGAAATAGACGGTATTCCGAGAATTCTTGATGTAGGCCAATGCAACGACTCATACAGCGCAATACAGGTTGCCCTTGCTCTTGCGGACGCATTCGGCTGCTCTGTAAACGAGCTTCCCCTGACTCTGATACTCTCATGGTACGAGCAGAAAGCCGTGTGCATACTGATAACACTGCTTTCTCTTGGAATAAAGGGGATATATCTGGGACCTACAATGCCCGCATTTTTCTCTGAAAATGTGCTTAAAATTCTTGAGGAAACCTTTGATATACGCCCGATTACAGATCCTAAGCAGGATTTAGACGATATTCTCGGCAGAGGCTGACAGAAACTTTTCAAACGAAGCAGGAGCCCGGTACAGAATATGTACAAGGCTCCTGCTTCTTCTTAATATTTTATACTCAGTGAGGTCATTATTTTTCATATACAATTCTGCCGTCAACCATAGTCAGCAGTACCTGTGTATCTCTTATCGCGGTGTCTCCCGCCAGCTTCAGCAGATTTCTGTCCGAAACAGTGATATCCGCAAGCCTTCCTGCCTCAAGAGTTCCAAGTTCGTTTTCTCTGTGCTCTGCATAGGCTGCTCCGCTTGTAAACATATCTATCATATCCTCCATAGGAAGATCCTCCTGCGGATTCCATCCGCCCTCAGGCATACCGTCATAATATGTTCTCGTATTTCCTACATACATTCCCCAGAACAGGTTGCCGTCTACAACAGGGCAGTCTGTACCGCCTGCAAGAACCGCGCCGCCGTCTCTGAGCTTTTTGAACGGCCATGTGAATTTTTCACGGACAGGACCAAGCTTTTCAGGGTAGCAGTTCTCAGTCCACTTCATAGTTCCCGCCGCCAGATGCTCAGGCTGTATCGAACATATAACGCCCAGCTGTCCGAACCTTGGAATATCAGCAGGATCAACCACCTCAAGATGTTCAACCATATGTCTGCTTTCTGTTTCAGGGAATTTCTTCAATGCGTTTTCATAGGCATTGAGAGCCTCTCTGCACGACCTGTCGCCGCAGGAATGAAGCCTTACCGAAACATTGTTTTCCGTTGCAGTTTCTATTGCCGAAGCCATCTTGTCAAGGTCAATAGTAGCCTTGCCTCTTTCTCCCGGATTATCACTGTAGTCCTCAAGAAGCATACCCGTGAAGTTTGCGGGAGTTCCGTCTATGAACTGCTTCATAAACGGTATGCGGTACATACCCTCTCCCTCTGCCTCCGCCCTGCTTCTGATTGCATTGAATGTATCGATATCCTCAAATAGATTTCTTGCTGCATTCACGCGGATTTTCAACTCGCCGTTTTTAATCATATCAAAGTATACGTCAGGATATGCAAGATCCAGCGACAGGTATGGAGTCATATCGCTTACCGATGTTATTCCAAGGCTTACAGCCTTGTCTATATAGTCTGAAATAAGCTCCTTTGCCGTTGGCATATCGAAATCAAGCGCATATTTTGCGGCAAGCGCCACTGCGTTTTCAAGAAGCACTCCTGTAGGTCTGCCGTTTTCATCTCTGCATATAATGCCTCCCTCAGGGTCAGGGGTGCTGCTGTCTATATGACATTCTTCAAGCCCTTTGCTGTTGAGCCACGCCATATGAAGCTCCTCATCGAGAAGAAATACAGGTCTGTCAGGGATAGTCGCATCGAGAGTGCCGCAGTCCGGCATAGATGTGTCCTCCCACGACATTCTTCTGAAGCCTACGCCCATAACCCATTTTTCATCGGGAATAGTCTTTGCAAATCTTGCCATCGCCTCTGCCACATCTTCTTTTGACGGATTTGTATACAGCTTTTCATACTTTTCCAGTATACCCGCCTGAATAAGATGAACGTGATTGTCGTGAAGCCCTGCGGTTATGAAGTTGTCCTTAGTATATGATATGACCCTTGTGTCATCGCCGATATACTCCTGCATTTCCTCTTTTTTGCCAAGAGCCAGTATTCTGCTGCCCTTAACCGCAACAAAATCCACATCGTTGTCAAGTCCTCTGCCACAATAAAAACTTGCGCCCTCTAAAATTATATCTGCCTTTAAATTTGTTTTCATTGTTATTCTCCTTAGCCTTTACCCAATCTATACTATTCTTTCTATGCCTGTTTCATCTGTAGGCTCACCTTTTCTCTTGTGCTCAAGCTGTACCATAAGCTTTTCAAAAGCGCCCTTTGTCAGCGGATAAGTAACACATAAGATGCCGCATATAACAAACGCGATTACAGGTATGCCAAGCACGATTGCTGCGATACCGTTTATTGTGTCAGCGGACTGAACGGCAAGTGATGAGTCATATCCTGCTATTGTCATTGCAATAGTCAGAACCTGTGTACCCAGTGCTGTTGAAAGTGTGAATATGCAGCCGTAAAGTGACAGCATCGCACCCTCTTTTCTTTCGCCGTATTTGTATTCGTAAAGCTCTACGATATCATATACTATCGGATAGATAAGCAGCCAGAATGATGAGTTACCGAATCCGAATACTGTAAGCATCAGTACCAGCATTCCGAAGCTGTGCACTCCGCATACCCAGAAGATTGCAACGCATGCAGCCGAAAGCAGGAAGCCTATCGCTATAGCTGTTTTTTTGCTTGTCTTGGTTGCAAGGAATGACATAATTACAGTCAGTCCCATTCCTATGAAAATCCACAGCAGTGTTGCCGTTGACATCTGAACTTCTGTAAGTCCCGCATAGTACAGCACATAGTATGTAAGACCTGATGAGAAAACAGTGTATCCTATGCCGAAGCTTGCAACAATCCCTATAATCCATCTGAACGGCTTCAGCTTGATTATGCGCCAGAATTCTTTAAAGATATTGGCATTCTCTGCTGCCACCTCTGTTTCAACCTTGAGTTCCTTGCCCTTTGTTGTTATCCACGATATCATTACAGCCACAAAACATGCCGCTGCCACGATAATCGCGTAGATGTTCCATGCAGCTCCCTCTGTTTCAACGTGCTTCATAAAGAATGCAACGCCTGCCATAGGAAGTGAAATACCGATAATGTTTCCGACATAGTTCATTATTGTTGCCGGGGTTCTGAGCTTTGTTCTCTCGTCATAGTCGTCTGTAAGTTCAGCGCCCATTGCGTTGTAAGGAACCAGGAACACTACATATCCCAGATATGTAAGCATAAAAAATACGATATAATAGCAGAACTTTCCTGTGTCCCCAAGTCCCAGCATCGGTCTGAATACGAGTGATAAGCCTACAAGAAGCATAAGCGCTCCGATTACAAGGTATATACGTCTTGTACCTTTTTTTGCTCTGGTTCTGTCGCTTGCCGGTCCTATAAATATTGCGACAACCGCAGCCACCACTGTTGTTATTGAAATAATCGCTCCTGATTTGCCTGCGCTCATTCCTACTACTGTTGTAAAGAAATAGAGCATGTACAGGAGGAAAAAGTTGTTTGCCGCCGCATCGGAAAATGCGCCGAACCCGTAGCCAAATATTGTTCCATTTGACAGTTTTCTTTTTTCGTTCATAATCCTTTTGTCCTTTCACTTTATTTTTTTAGAGGTTGTTTTGTTGCTACAGTATACACATTACATTTTTGAATTTACAGAATATTGTTGCTTAATATATGATTTATTTATGATTGTTCTTTGACTTTTACGGCATTTTTGCTATATAATATAATTGTTTATAGCAACTTAATCAGTTTTTTGACCGTTTTAAAGGAGATATTGATGATAAAAGACATTACCTATTATGAAAACCTGTCCGTCAAGGTTGAGCTTATGGACATAAAAAGCTATCCCATACACAGCCATCCTGACTTTCAGATTTTTTATGTGCTGGAGGGCGAACTGTCGCTGACGCTGTTTTACGCCACCTACAGACTTCAGCCTGGCAGTATTCATATAATACATTCCGAGGACGTACATTCAATCAAAAGCATTACCGAGAGCAATCTTGTGCTGGTTTTAAGCTTTGACAGGGACTATTTCAAGAGCGTATTTCCTCACTTTGTAACTACTGTGTTCATTACAAATATCGAAGAGGGCTCTTTTGCCAAGCGTGATATACTGCGGGATCAGATATTTGCCATAGCCGCAGAGGATTACGACCGTTCTCCCGGTTATGTGGCGCGCATAAACAACGCTGCGGTTTCTCTTATCAACACCCTTATGAACAATTTCAGAGGCTTTGTAATAGACTCCTCCGAAAAGGCTTTTGTTCACAGAACCTCTCACGACTATATGCAGGTTGACAGAATAAGCCGCATCATTCAGTTTGTTTACGAAAACTACCCGTACAAGATAAGCCTTTCGGATATAGCTGAAAAAGAGCATATGAGCTCGTATTATCTCTCCCATGTGTTTCGCAAGCTGGTGGGAGTGAATTTCAGGGATTTTTTAAGTATGGTGCGTATAGAGATGTCGGAGGTTTCCGTGCTGTCAACAGACAAGAGCATTGCGCAGATTTCGCAGGATATGGGATTTTCGGACGCCAAATACTATGTCAGCCATTTCTATAACCATATGGGCTGTCACCCCAAGGAATACCGCAGAAGATATCGCGATAAGGTTCTGGGAGCAGTCGAGCCTGAAGTAACGGAATATTCTCTTGAAAAGCTCAAGCCGATTATTGGGAATTTCACTCAGTATCCCGTATTCAAAAATGATATCGAAAAGGTAAATCATATTGAAATGGATTTCAGCTCGCAGCCGGAGGGCAGGTTCAGACCGCCTGCAAAAAACTCCGCAATATTCGATGATATATATTCAGGCTTCGCCACCGGCTCTGTCAGCTACGATATGTCGAGAATATATCGCGACATACTGCCGCAGGAGTCGGCTGTAAGCCTGCTGCGCTGTATAACAGAAGCTCCGGGAAGCTTCGCCTATCCTCAGATAAACCTTACCGACAGACCCGACTCTGTTGCCGGACTTCTGACGCCCAACGGTCTCCGAAAGCCTTTGTATTACCTGCTGGAAATGCTTGAAAGGCTTCCCGCAGACATCGTGCTTCACGGCCCAAACTATCTTGGATTACAGGATACGGACACTAAATATCTGCTGATTTTCAATCCCGAAAAGAACGAAAATCTGACGGTGGACATAATCGCAAGGAACCTTTCCTCCGAGTACAAGGTTACAAAGCACAAGATGATTGCGGCCAATTCCTGCCTCAATTTCTGGGCGCAGCTTAATTTCAGCAGCAGCCTTGAAGATGAGGATATAGAGAATATAAACTATATGTCAAAGCCCGACATAGAATTTGAGCTTATTCCTATGATGGAGCAGTACTACACATCAATAGAGCTGGCTCCCTATGATATATTCCTGCTGAAATTCACGAAATACTGATAATTGACTAATCGCCCCAAAAAGTATATACTTCAAGCAATGGGGAAAAGGGGTGAATTATGTCGAAAAAAAGAAAACGAAAAACAAAAAACAGGAAGAAATATATATTTTCACTGCTGCTGACGCTGGCGCTGCTGCTTGTACTCATATTTATGAAAAGCTGCTCGTCATCACACAGCGATACCAGAATTGTCGGCTATCTGCCGAGCTGGTACTATCAGTGCTATCACGATGTGGATTTTGCAGACCTTACGCATATCAACATTGCATTTGTAAATCCCGACTCAGACGGTAATATGAAATGCAGTATTCCCGACAAAGAGCTTAAAAAAATAATCAGAAAGGCTCATCATCACAAGGTCAAAGTTATCGCAGCCCTCGGCGGAGGCGGAGGCTACAGGCACTATACGGACCTGACATCAGACAGAGCCTCAATCAAAGCCTTTGATGACAAAATCATAGAGTATATACAGAAATACGGATTTGACGGCATCGACCTTAATATAGAGGGAGATGTGGAGTCTGAATTCTGGAAAAGCTACGATATATGGGTAAAGGATTTATCAAAGAAATGCCGCAAGAACAGCCTCATTCTCTCCTGCGCCGTCGCTTCGTGGTTTGACGGCTACATAGAGGAGAAAACCCTGGACAGATTTGACTTCATTTCTGTTATGGCATATGACAACAGGGGAAGCAGTGAGAACCATTCAACCTATGAATATGCGCAGAGCTGTCTTTCATATTTTGAAAATGAGAGAAATGTAGACAAAGACAAGCTGGTGCTGGGAATTCCGTTTTACGGCTACAGATATGATGCAAACGGCACCTGCACCGGCAAGGTCGTAACCTACAAGGAGGTCGCAACCTACAACGCAGACTCCGAGTATGATGATATAAGCGGGACATGCAGATATAACGGTATCAATACCGTAAGCAAAAAAGCCCTGCTGGGCGCAGATTACGGCGGTGTTATGGTATGGGCTCTGGGGCAGGATATGACAGGTAAAACATCACTTCTCAAGGCCATAAGTGACACCCTTGAAAAATAGGACATTTACAATTCCAAGCTGTATGTGCTAAACTATCAGTGTCTTTCATAGACTACCTCCTTGTTACATAATGCGGTTGGGGAACCACATTCATTGTAATACAGGAGGTTTTTTACTTATAGCTAAAGCAGCACCGGCATATCCGATGGATTATTGTTCCTTGCACTCTGTGCTCGGAGCCTCTGCTAAAGCGACATTAAAAAACACGGGAGAGGCTGTATTGCCTGTCCCGTATTTATATATACCCTTTATTTCACTTCAAAGTCGAGACCATCCGCATTTGCAGTAATGGTTACTGTATTGCCGTCGACGATATCGCCCCTGATTATCTTGGCTGCCAGCTCGGTTTCAATATATTTCTGAATATATCTGTTTACAGGTCTAGCGCCGTAGTTAGGGTCATAAGCCTCTTTGGCAATAAAGTCTCTGCCCTCATCGGAAAGTACAAGACTTATATCTCTGTCTGCAAGACGTTTTTCAAGGCTCTTGAGTGAAAGCGATATAATCTGTCCCACCTGCGCCTCTGTAAGAGGACTGAATACAACTATATCATCAATTCTGTTAAGGAATTCAGGTCTGAAGTAGTTCTTCATTTCGTTTTTGACCTGCTCTTTAACTGTCTCGTCAATAGTGCCGTCAGCTCTGATATTCTCAATCAGACTCATACTGCCTATATTCGATGTCATTATAACTATTGTATTCTTGAAGTCTACCGTCCTGCCCTGATTGTCTGTAAGTCTGCCGTCATCAAGGAGCTGCAGCAGTATGTTGAACACATCAGGGTGAGCCTTTTCGATTTCATCAAACAGTACAACGCTGTACGGTTTTCTTCTTACAGCCTCTGTAAGCTGACCGCCCTCGTCATATCCCACATATCCCGGAGGCGCTCCGACAAGTCTTGATACCGAGTGTTTTTCCATGTACTCGGACATATCTATTCTTATCATGTTGTTTTCGGAGTCAAACAGGGCTTCCGACAGCGCCTTTGCAAGCTCTGTCTTACCTACGCCTGTAGGTCCGAGGAATATGAATGAACCGATAGGTCTGTTTTCGTCCTTGAGGCCTGCTCTTGCTCTTAATATAGCCTCTGAAACGGCCTGAATACCCTCGTCCTGACCGATTACTCTCCTGTGCAGTATCTCAGGGAGTTTAAGCAGCTTTTCTCTTTCGGATTCAACCAGCTTTGATACCGGTATGCCTGTCCATGCGGATACAACCTCTGCGATTTCCTCCTCTGTAACCTCCTCTTTGAGCAGTCTGTTTTCATCTCCTCTGCCTGCAAGGTCTTTTTCTTCCTCAAGCTTCTTTTCGAGGTTAGGAAGCGCGCCGTATTTAAGCTGCGCCAGCTTTTCAAGGTCATATGCTCTTTCGGCATCTTCAATCTGATGCTTAACCTCTTCAATCTGCTGTTTGGTGCTCTTAACCTCTGTAATTGCTTTCTTTTCGTTTTCCCACTGGGTTCTCATGGAAAGCTCTTCTTCCTTGAGAGCGGAAAGCTCCTTTTCGATGGCTTCAAGTCTTGCTTTAGATCCCTTGTCATCCTCTTTGCCAAGAGCCTGCTTCTCTATTTCAAGCTGCATTATTTTTCTTGATATCTCGTCAAGCTCCGCCGGCATTGAGTCTATTTCCGTTCTGATTTTTGATGCCGCCTCGTCCATAAGGTCTATGGCCTTGTCCGGCAGAAATCTGTCTGAAATATATCTGTCCGAAAGCGTAGCGCACGCAATCAGCGCATTGTCTGTAATTCTGACGCCGTGATGGATTTCAAAACGTTCCTTGAGGCCTCTGAGTATCGAGATGGTATCCTCAACTGTAGGCTGGTCAACCAGCACTTTCTGAAATCTTCTTTCAAGAGCCGCGTCCTTTTCGATGTATTTACGATACTCATCAAGAGTAGTTGCACCTATGCAGTGCAGCTCGCCTCTTGCAAGTTTAGGCTTGAGCAGGTTGCCTGCGTCCATTGAGCCTTCTGTCCTGCCTGCTCCAACGATATTGTGTATCTCATCTATGAACAGAATAATTCTGCCCTCTGATTTTTCGATTTCGTTAAGTACGGCCTTGAGTCTTTCTTCAAACTCGCCTCTGAACTTGGCTCCGGCTATAAGGGAGCCCATATCAAGAGCGTATATAGTCTTATCCTTAAGGCCCTCAGGCACGTCGCCGTTTAATATTCTCTGCGCCAGTCCCTCTACTACTGCGGTCTTGCCGACACCCGGCTCACCTATGAGTACAGGGTTGTTTTTGGTTCTTCTTGAAAGTATCTGTATGGCGTGACGGATTTCACTGTCCCTGCCGATTACAGGGTCCAGCTTGCCCTCTCTTGCCATTTCAACCAGATCTCTGCCGTATTTGTTAAGGGCATCGTAATTGTCCTCAGGGTTCTGGCTGGTTACTCTCTGATTGCCTCTGACCTTTGACAGCGCTTCGAGGAATTTGTTTCTGTCTATGTGATATTTGGCAAATATCTTTGCAGACGGAGTGCCCTTCTCGTCAAGCAGAGCAAGGTATATATGCTCAACGCTTACATACTCGTCCTTGAAACTCTCTGCGTTTTTCTCCGCATTCATAAGTATCGTGGAAAGTCTGCGGGAGGAATATATGTTGTCTCCGCCGCCTGAAACCTTAGGCAGCTTCTCCATCTCCTCCTCAAGGTCCGCAATGATAAGATGCGGGTCTACCTCCATAAATTTAAGCAACTTCGGAATAAGTCCGTCTGTCTGCTGCAAAAGAGCCAGATGCAGATGCTCTCCGTCAAGCATCTGATGACCCTCTGATATTGCGATATTCTGGCAGTCCATTATGGCCTGCTGCGCATTCTGTGTGAATTTTTCTATGTTCATATATTTACCCCCATAATCAATATATCTGTTTTAGCCAATCTCTATATTTATATAATATACCTATTGAAGCAAAAAGTAAACACTTTTTTAGCACTCACCGCCAAAGAGTGCTAATAATTTTCGCAAAACGCCTGTTTTTCAACGTTTGCGGGCGCAAAAAAATTTCAAAAAAAGACAGGCAGAGCATAATTTTATGTCCTGTCTGTCCTTCGCAAGGTTTAATTAAACATATATTATCTTGACTTCACCGCAGGTTACGCTGCCGCCTACATTTACCTTAGGTCCGTCTGTGGCTGTAAATCTGCTCTCGTGTTCAGATGATGCAAGAAACACACTTATATCCGAAATAACATTCCATGCCGACGGCATATACAGCACCATGCTGCCGAACCTGTTATTAACCCGTATATCTATTGATGTCTCTGTTATCTTTGCATTATCAAAATATACCTTAAGTTCCCCGAATGAGTTCTCTAGTTCCGCGCCTTTGAGATCATCGCTGCTTATGTACTTGGCCGCAGCTCCGAAGCGGTTGCAGCAGTATATGTGTCCGTCTCTGTTTTCTTCTCTTACCTGCTGGTATTCTCCTGTCTGATTTTCGTCCTCATAGGGCTGCCATTTCTCATCATTGTTTCTGTGGTGGTTTGTTCTTTTTCTTTTGGGAAAAATACATTCAAAGCCTGCCGAAAGCAGTATTACCACAAGTATCACTATCCATACCGATATATTGGGAAGCGACAGCACCTCGTCAAAGGTGACAAGAGCAATACCCAGCGCGCAGAATATTTCAAAGAAGCTGCGCTCTGCAATTCCGTGAACAAGCATTGCAGCAGCCAGAACTCCCATAAGTATGCTCCATATGCCTATAGTCGCAGTTATAAGGCCAAGCTGGCTCAGTATGAGCAGCAGCGCTATCGCTATTAAAATCAGTCCGTAAAACCATCTTCCTCTTCTCTTCATAAATATCTACCTCATTTCCTCAAGTTTTTCTTTTAATGCCTTGTAATAACCTCTTGATACATATACCTGCTTGTGCGTGCCCTGAAACTCCACCGCGCTTGATGCCGTCAGATTTCTGTTAATCGAATATATTCTGTCCGTATTCACAATAGACGATTTGGATATTCTCATAAACGATGCTGGAAGCAGCTCCTCAAGCTCATACAGCCGGAGCCTTGTTTCATATACATCCGCAGCGGTATGCGCCATAACGGAGGTGCCCTCTGTTTCAAAGAAAAGTATATCTGCCGTTTCTATGTAATACTCCGTATCGCCTCTGAAAAGCGCCAGCTGCCTGCTGCTTCCTGCAGCCTCTGTAAGCATCTGCTGAAGCCTTATTATTTCAGGAGTAAGCTGTCTGCATTTTATTACGATTTCTTCTTCGATATCTGTATCTGTTTCTATTCGTATCTTCACCGCATCTCCTCCTGTTATCTGATAGCCCCATTATACCACTCACAAACTACCTGTAAACAGCTTATCCGCAAGTGGTAGGAATACGGCTGCAAGTGGTAAATATATTAATGCCAAATATCAGGCTTGCATTTCGCTTACGCCGTATCTATACTTAATCCTGAGGAGGAAATACGCAATGAGAAATATATCCGCAAAGAAAAAAGCAGTAATCGCAATTCTTATCATATGCGCGGCAGTCACAGTATTCCTGTGTTTTGGCAGGGCAAAACTTATAGACCTTGAAAACTCCTATGCCGGCTATGTCAAAACCGGTCTGCCCTATGAAAACCTGATTGTTCCCGTTGATATGGAGCGCCGTGGCACTGTAAGCATTTATACAGAGCCTGGCGCACTTCTGATAAATAAGTTTGTACTTGAAGAAAAAAAAGACGGCAAATGGCACAAGCTCGCCAAATCGCCTGTAGACGATACATGCGCATCACTGAGTAAAATACTTGACCCCGGCACATACCGGATACGCATATCAATGATGAAAAACGGCACCTATACGGAATACCAGAAGAAATATGAGCCTGCCCTGCATACCGAAAAGTCCAAGGCCCTAAATGTAGAAAACAACGGCGGGCTGGGCAATATATTCACGAAGTCAGAAAACCTGACATGGTACAAATTCACCTTACCGGAGAAAAAGCAGGTGCTGTTTGACTTCTGGTGCTGCAGCTCCATGCCGTCAAAGATGACTGCTTATGATGCAGGAGACAAGGCTTTGCTTGAAAGCTCACCCGATGCATCGAATAAAGAAGAGTACACTATGTCATCGTCAGTAGAGAAAGAACTCGACAAAGGAACCTATTATGTGAAGATAGAAAAGCTCAAAGAAACAACAGAGGGTGAATTCTGTTTTAATTACACATATTAAGCATACCGCTGCAAACAAAAATACTCTCCGGGCCTTGGAGAGTATCTTTGCTGTTTAAGTCTTTGTATATTTTTCAGTCTACTTATTCACAAGCTTTAAACAAGTTGTTATAATTTATACTTTTAGTATATGCCATTAAGCTATATTGACTGCAACAACATATTTTTTAAAAATACAAACTATACTTTACATTTTATTCGATTTTAGTCATTGCCGCATATTCTTCTTCAGTTACATGCGATCTGCCTGCAAGACCGGTCTTCATCAGAAGCATATAAACTACGAAGCCTACTACGAATGACCATATGTAGTTGATTGAGTTGATAGCTGTGAAGAATGCATTGTCAACTCCAAAGTACAGCATCAGCGGAAGTATGAACGCTACGAACCACGAAATTACCGCAGCCCAGTTGATACCGTTGCTGTAAGCGTATCTGCCGTCGCCGACAAACAGAGCCTTAATATCGATTCTCTGCTTCTTAACTATCCAGTAGTCAGCCACAAGGATAGCAGCTACCGGTGACAGTATGGTACCGTACGCATTCATCCATGTGAAGTATGCCGAACCCGAACCGTATATCCACCATGCCTGCAGAATGAAGAATGCCATCAGGCAGGTGATAATAACGCCGCCTCTGTAGCTTATCTTCCTAGGGTATACATTTGAAAGTCCGTTTGCCGGAGCTACAACGTTAGCGGCACAGCAGGTTGTGATTGTTGCCATAACTACGCCGATCGCCGATATGAATATAACCACCTTGTTGTCAAGATAGTAGAATACTGTAGTCGGGTCAAAGGATGCAGTGCCGTCAACAAGTTTGGTTGCCTGTGCGAAATATGCGCCTACAAACGCACAGAACGCCATCGGAACAGGCATACCAATCATCTGTCCCCAGAACTGTGAACCGTTGCTCTTTGCATATCTTGAGAAGTCAGGAATATTAAGCGCAATCGTAGCCCAGAAAGCTATATTGCCCATCAGACCTGTCAGGTATACAAATGCCCAGCCACCTTTCTCATTAATAAGAGTCATATCGTTTGGCTGCTTCATTACTTCCCAGAAACCTATGCCGGATGCACCGTGCGCATAAGAATAAGACCACAGAAGAAGGCCGATCATTACTGCAATAAGTATAGGACCTCCAATGTTCTGAACCCATTTAATGTTTTCAAGACCGTTGTATGCAACCCATGCAGTAAGAGCCATAAACAGAATAAATCCAACGAAAGTTCCTGCGGAAGCAGTCTGTATTCCGCCCCATGACGGAAGTCCGATAGTCCAGTTCGCATCTAAGAATTTAGGCGCAAAGCAACCGATAATCGCTGCAAAAGCGCCACCGCCTACCCACGACTGTACAGAACACCAGCCCATAGCCGTAAATGCCCTCAGCAGCGCAGGAAGGTGCGCTCCCTTCATTCCGAAGGTCAGCCTTGCGAACAGCGGAAACGGTATGCCGTATTTGGTACCGATAGTTGAGTTAAGCTGAATAGGTATTAAAACGATAAGGTTTCCCAGCGCTACATTAAATACCGACAGCCAAGGGGATACGCCCATCGTTATAAGCCCTGAAGCCAACGCCAGAGACGGAATACATATTGACATTCCAACCCATAACATTGTTATGGTGTATGTAGTCCATGTTCTCTCGGCAACCGATGATGGAGCGAGGTCGTCATTGAAATATTTCGAGGTTGAAAGTTCTTCTCTTGCTTCCTGAGATAATTCAAACAGACCGTTTTTTTCGATTTGTGTGATAGTACTCATCTACAAATTCCTCCTTTTTAAACTTGAATCAATAAATTGCATAATCATTTTACAACCTAAAGTCTGATTGACTTCAACAGTTAAAGTTTATATAACCCAAAGCTACTTTACATATTCGCCGTTTTATCCGAAAAGATAAACCTGCTTTATATATTGAGTTTGTTATACGTTTAAGTGTATAATGTAATAAAATACGGGAGGGGGTGATTATATGAAAACGGGAGCTTTTGCAAAAAAATACGGATTAAAGCCAAGCGCTGTCAGATTTTATATAGACAAGGCGCTGCTTACTCCGAAACTTGAAAACGGTCAGTATATATTTGACCACACCTGTATGGATCAGATGGAAAAAATCATCAAGTACAAAAATCTCAAGTTCACTCTTGAAGAAATAGAGATTATGTTAAACTATGAACATTCCGGCGCTGTAAAAGACAGGGCAGTTGTGAATACTATTTTAGCGAATCTTGAAGCAAAAATGATTCAGCTGGATACTGAAGCAAAAGACCTTGAAACGGCCAAAGAGCAGCTGGCAGAAGAGATAAAAAGATATAACGACATATGGCCGGTACATGAAAAGCCGGACAATACTGCTATGCCTTTAGATGCTTTGAATATTCTGTGCTGCCCCGAATGTTTCGGAGAGATTTCTGTAATAGACGCTGTTATCTCCAAAGGCGGCATCAGATCCGCGGCATTAAACTGTGAATGCGGATATACGGCTGCTGTTTCAGACGGCGTGCTTTTATGCGATGAACATCTGAATGACACACCGTTTAAGCTGTTTGAAAATATAAATTCAATTCTGTCAGCAACAGACAATTTTTCTCCCGGCTACAGAAACCTGATGGACAAGGCTCAGCTTTGGGTATATCAGCAGATCCACCTCCAAAAAAAAGAGTTCAGATATATAATGGACGGACCTTTTTCATATAACTTCCTGCTCAAGCACATCAGAGGTCTGCCGGAGGAGGCTCTGTATATACTTGTTGATATATCTGTTCAAAAAATCAGCAAGCTCAAAGAATATTTCAGCGACACCGACAGAAAAATCATGTTTATTGCAGGTGACATAAACAGGCTGCCTCTGAAAGCTTCTTTTCTGGATTTATACATAGACGATTTTTCAAACATCAATCATATTTTTACATACAATGAGGGTGTATATGGCGCCGTCAGCCGCCTGCTTAAACCACGGGGAAATATAACAGGCATCCATATAGACTATACAACTGCTCCCAACAGTCTTGAGGAATTCAGGAAAGACCATAAAGACTTTGACCCTAAAATGATTAACCTCAAAAGGATATACAGCAATCTTGCAATGGCAGGAATAAAATTCATAGAAAAAAACGCCCTCGGCTCGCCTCGCGGAAGGAAAAAAGATTTCACAAGGCAGATAGGCAAAGAAAAGGTGCAGGTTATTTCATACGTTGCCGAAAAGACAGAATGACAGAAAACAGCCAAAACAGAGATAATCTGCCCGGCGGTTTTTATCAATCCTGAAACAAATCGTCCATTGTTATTACATTAGAAAATATCCCGCTGTATTCGTTATAGGCAAGTCCGAATGTCGTTATCAGCGTGCTGTGAACAGAAACTTTTGGAGAAACTTCTTTTGATAAAATTCCCTGACGGTGAAGCAATACCTGATAATATTCCTTTTCTACAGTGAATTTATCACTGTAATATTTTATCTCACACATATTTACTACATTATCATTTCGTGAAATAAGCAAATCTATTTGAAGTCCGTCCGTATCATCTCCCCGCTTTGACCATGCCGAATGGCTGGTAATCACTCCGCTTATGCCTAATGCTTTCTTAATCTGAGGCACATGATTAAAGCAGACGTTTTCATAAGCAAAGCCTCTCCATACGGCAATCTGCTGCGAGGTTACATTCTGACTCCAGAAGTTCTCACTCAGGTTGCGTTTTTTGTTAACAAAGTGTAAATAAAACAGACAAAACGGATCAATCAGTTTGTAATGCTCACGTTTGCCTTTTCCAAACGGAATATATTTAACAACAAAGTCACTGGCAATCAGAGCATTAAGACTCTTTGACAGTCTTCCCCCGTCGTTTGCATTCAGTTTTTCTGCAATTTCACTTCTTGTAAATCCGGCGTTTTTGGTATACAGAAGCTCAACAATTTTTTTCATCGACTCAGGGTTGCTGAAAATCGATGCAAACAGGCGATCATATTCATCTCTTAATTTGCCGCGTTTGTTAAACAGTATATTATCTATATTCTGCGCCAGACTCATTCCTTTCTGGAAGTAGCCCATATAATACGGGACTCCGCCAAGGATCATATAGCTTTGCACGATATCATATCGGGACAGCTTCACCTCTTTGCTCTCATAAAACGCTTCACATTCTCCAAGAGTGAAAGGTGCCAGCTTCATTTCATAAGTAACTCTGTTATATAATCCCCTGTGACTGTTTATCAGTTTATCTAAAATCCATGAGTTTGCACTTCCACAAACAACAACCATTAAATTGTCCCTGTGGCAGCCCCACGTATTCCAGAAGCCTTCGAAAGCTGTCATAAAGCCGGACCTTGGAGTATCAAGCCACGGCAGCTCATCTAAAAATACAACCTGTCTTTCACCGTTATCAATTTCTTCTAAGAATGTTTCCAGCATATAGAATGCCTCCAGCCAGCTTTCCGGTTTTTTGCTTTTTTTCATCCCATGCAGAAGCAGTGAATAATAAAAGTGCTCCAGCTGCGCCTTGAGCATACCGCTTTTGTTTTCTTCTACCGGTGACAAACCTGCGTGTCTGAATGTAATACGCCCTTTAAAGGATTCATCAACTAAATATGTCTTGCCTATGCGACGTCCGCCATAAATGGCAACAAGTTCTGCTTTGCCGCTGTTATATAAACGATTTAATTCTCCGGTTTCTTTTATTCTTCCTATCATATCCGTAATACCTTTTCTTATTATTATATACATCATAAAACCTTTTAAGCGGCGGTCAACAGCCTTTTTTGTAGCCAAACCGCCTCTTTAAATGTGTTTTTCCATCTTTATCCGGCGGTTTACTCATAAAAAGCCGCCTGTTCTGAAATCAATCCAGTCCAAACGGCTTATCTCCCTGTAAATATTTTAATGTCCTTAATCTATGCATTCAGCAACACAGCAAGCAGGGCAGCACCGTCCACAGAATGCTCTGCTTCGACGGTTTTTCTTTTCTGTCCGCTCCTTATTTTTTACTCCACACTACTGAGGTATATCTGCACTGCTCCGGTTCGGTATTTGCAATGAGTTTACCTGTTTTGTCGTAAACAATAACCTGAGCCCTGTAGAAGTATTTCTTGCCGTTTTTACCGCTTGTATTAGTATAATACGGGGTTTCTTTTGTCACCACCGCTTCGTATGATGACCGGTTGCCCTCTGAACGATAAAATCGGTACTTTACAGTACAGCCCATACCTTTTAGCTGATTTATAATCTCATTATCCTGCTCATCAAGTTCCAGCGTAACTTTAACGTTCTTTTTTGCATCTTTAGCTGAAGCTGCAACCGGAGTCAGGTTTTTAACAAGTGCTTCTGCTTCCTTACGCTGCGCCTGTCTTACTTCGTAATCCGCAAGAATCTGTTCGTATTCCTCATCGGAAACCATAGTATTCGCCGAGTTATTAAACAGGTTGGACCATGTTTCTTTGCCGATGGCACCGTTATTGGAAAGGTCATGCATTACCTGAAATTTCGTTACAGCTTCCGCAAGCGCTTCCGTATATGAAGCTTCTTCACCGACTGCCGTCTGATTGTAGTACCCCAGCGCATTTAAGCGTTTTGCTGCTGCGCGGATATACGGAAGTCTGGACGACCTCGATTCACCGACGTTCAGATAATATTTGTAGCTGTCCGGATTCAGCACGAAGCGGATGCTGTAGCCGACTGCTTTCGGTGTAAAATGATAAGTCGTCTTAGTCGAGAGCCTGTCCCCTGTGCCTGTACTGTAAACACCACCCAGTTTATAGCCTATGTCCGGGTCGGAATACAGCGACAGACTGCTGTTTTTGTAGCTTGTATCCAGCGTAAAACAGAAAGTTCCGTTATCGCCTGCGATGAAGCTTCGGTTGCGACCGTTGACATAAAGCTTAAGATTTTTCATCGGGTTGTTTTGCGCGCGAACATAGCTCAGCTTATAGCAACTGCTTAAATCAATGCTTGTCAGACTGTTGTTGTAAAGATAAACGCTCTTTAATACAGGCGAACCGGACAGGTCAGCCGTCTCGTATTTATTATCGTGAGAAGATAATAAAGTCATCTTTGTAAATCCCGAAAGATTGAGCGGACCGGTGAAGCCTTTATAGCTCCACTGAATCTGCGCTGTTTTTCCTCGTCCGTTTGTCATAAAGTGTGACTTGGTTCCGTCTCCCCATGTGGCTGTATCATAATCCGAATAGGAACTGTTCATTACCGAGCCGTTTGTCTGATTGGAATCGCCGACGCGCTGGTTAAAGAAAGTACGGAGCTTCTCCATTTCGTATGTATCGTCAATATATTTTCCGGCTCTGTAGTCCGGGTAGATATTCATATATACATGGCTGGTCGCAACCTGCTCGTTCGACGCATCGAAGTATGTATAGTTTGTCAGTCCTGTGTAAGTCCATGCGCCTGTGTTTTTGTTGTATTTATTGGTTGTTCCAACAGTCGGATCGACAAAAATCCATTTGCCGTTTACATAGGATTCCGTCCACCAGTGGTCGCGCACATCAATATTATCTTCTGTGAGCCAGTCGTTAGACGGAATGGCAAGTCTGTGACCGTAAACAAATCTGGTCGGAATACCCTGTGCGCGGGCAAGCGCAAGGTAAATCGCAGAAAAGCCCTGACATGTAGTGTGAACACGCCCGAAAACGCTGTTTGCACTGCTCAGACCGTTTTCGTAATTGTAAATATTATCATAAGGGTCCGCATACTGATACGAGTGCGTGGAAAATGCCACAGAGTCGTAGTAAAAATTCTTTGCGGTATACTCATATATTTTGAGGAGTTTGTCGTAGTTCGTATAAGCGCCCTGCGTAACGCGGTCGGAAATCCTCTGAATGTAGGCGATTTTGCTCGGTGTCATCTTCGCATAGACATCGGTTGCAGGATTTCTCAGCACGAAGCGGATATCCTCCAGCGTGTTGTCCAGATAACGGTCAGTGCTGTAGAGCGCGCCGATATCCTTTATAGAGTTGTTGTATTCGATAACATCCTTGTAACGCAGGATTTTTACCTTGCCGTCCGTCACCTTGATTTCCATATTTTTATACAGAACGCCGCTGGACTTGTAGTTCAGGGTTTCGGCATCGGCTGCGGTTGTGCAGCGTCTGAGATAGAGATTGTAGTATCCGTCCGGAACATCAAATTGCTCCACATCCAGATAATAGGTAAAGCCGTACAGCGTAGTGCCGTCCGATGCTGCGCTCTGCTTTGCATCAACAAAAATATCCAGGTTGATGTCGCCTTTGTCTGCTCCTACCCGATAAAGAGAAACTCTGAACAATGTTGCTTCAAGAGGTGTCTTGTAGTTGATTTTCAGAACCGTATCGTCTGTAACATAGGCTCTTACATATTCTTTTTCAAAATCCGTTGTGGATTTAAATGTCGTTACCTGCGCCGGAGCTTTCACCTCGGAAAGCGCCGCAAAAGCGCTGTCTGTCGGCACAGTAAGCACTATAAGCACCGCGGCAAGTGCAATTGATGCAAATCTCAAAATCCTTTTTTTCATATAGCCTCCTGTGATAATTACTGTTTTGTGCAGATGCTCTCTGACAGAGCAGATATTTCCCGATACAGCCGGAAGTCATTCTACGGTTTCTCAGAAAAATTTCCTTTAGATAGGAAAATATATCATTTTTCATGTATACTAAAAAAGGCATCCTTATGGATGTCTTTTTGATTTGGTGCGGATAAAGGGATTCGAACCCCCATGATGTTACTCACACGGACCTGAACCGTGCGCGTCTGCCAATTCCGCCATATCCGCAGATGGTAGTCCTACCGGGAATCGAACCCGGGTTACCGCCGTGAGAGGGCGGTGTCTTAACCTCTTGACCATAGGACCAGATACTCTATTATTATACTATAAATTTCTCATATTTCAAGGATAAATTTAATATATAGCAAATGTTTTTTGTAAAACTGAATTGTAAAAGTAAATTCAACACCTGATGTTCGAACCATAGCTTTCCGGAAAACAGGTCTTTGTTTTGCATCAATAATTCTTTTTCATATCTGTAATACCACAGTATAGAGTATTCTTTCTCCAACAACACTCCATACTGTAGATTTTACTCCTGCAATTTACATATGTTACAGCACCAGCAGGTTGATAAGACCTATTACAAATCCTATCAGCGCGCCCAGATTGACAACCGCCTGCAATTCTTTTTTCATTACCGAAAGCACCAGCTTTTCAAACTCTCTGACGTCCATACGGTTTATCTTGTCCTCAACCACAGCGGCTATATCTATTTTCGAGGTAAGCGTTCCCAGTTTCTCATCGATAAACTCATCGAATATCCTGTCTGTAAAGCCGCCTATGTCAAGATTAAGCGCTGCGGCTTCCTGTCCCAGAGTACGGCTTCTTACGGTTTCAATTTCGCCTTTGATTTTCAGATTAAGATATACATATCCCTCTCCGTCAAGGTACTGCATCACTTTCTGTTCAATTGGCTCTGCAAACGAAGCTATCATATCCCTGTTTACAAACATGGCAAGCATGGTATCTTTGACCTTTTCCTCCAGTATCGCTGTACCTTTTTCAGCTATGATGCCTTTGATGTCTATCTTTTTAATCTCGCCCGTCAGCTTGTCCGCAAGGGTTTCCGCAAACTGCTCCGACAGGTCCTCGCTTACAATATCAGCCACTTTAATGCTGTCTATATCGGGTTTTTTGATGCTGCCGGTTATTGCTTTTTTAATATCGTCCTGTGAGAACAGGCTGCTTTCAACCACAGCTCCGCAGGCTTTCGCTATTCTCTGCTTGTTTTTCGGTATCACTCCCGGTGTGAAAGGCAGAGTCCGGCTCCCTATTTTAACAGCCCTGTACGGTCTGAAAAGCATTCTGACCGCTATATAGTTTGTCACATATCCTATGAGCGCCCCTAAGACAAGAGGCAGTACAATATGCAGTATTTCCATTTATCCGTTCATCCTCCCCATTTTGTATCCCTCGAGGTCCAAGGCTGTAAATTTAAAGCCCGCAGCCTTGCCCGCCTCATCTATTTCTTTGAATTTGGCAATATCCCATTCCGACGGCAGAAGCTCTATTCTAACCACCTCGCCGTGATGTCTTGCTCTTACCTGCGTGAAGCCCATCTGTTTAAGTGCGCACTCCACCTTATATACAGCTTCAAGCTTTGCCTCTGTTATCTCCTGTCCGTAGGGAATTCTCGATGCCAGACACGCAAATGCAGGCTTATCCCATATGCTTATGTTTCTTTCTTTGAGCGCCTGTCTGATTTCGGCCTTGGTAAGTCCCGCATCTCTGAGGGGGCTCCATATACCGAGCTCCTCAAGGGCTTTCAGTCCCGGTCTGTAGTCCGACATATCGTCAAGATTGGTGCCGTCGGCCAGATTCGTACCCGTCTTTATCAGCTCTGAAAATATTTTTTTCTTGCAGTGATAGCACCTGTCCTTAGGATTGTTCCTGAGCACGTCCATAACGGAAATCTCTATGACTTTATGTTTAACTCCAAGTTTTCCGCAAATCTCCCTTGCGTATTCTGTTTCATCGGGAGCAAAGTTTGCGGCCGTACCCGTTACCGCCGTTACTTTATCCCCCAGAACTTCCTTTGCAAAACAGACAAGAAATACGCTGTCAACACCTCCTGACAGCGCAATAGTTATATTTCTTTTAGCGATTAAATCTTCTCTCAGTTTTTCAAGCTTATCCTTTAACAAATTCTGCTCCTCCCATAGCTTTAACCGTTTTGATTATCCTGTTTATATCATCTGTCATCTCGCCGTATTCCGCTGACGTACCCTCTGAAAACTGTACGTC
>URGK01000034.1 GCA_900547295.1 uncultured Eubacteriales bacterium | reverse complement strand
CGCCCTGCGGCTCGGCCTCGCTGTGACAAGTACATTATAGATTCTTACGAAAACAGTTTCAAGCGCAAAATAATTTTTTTCACCATCTTTTGCATTTTGTCCGGCTTCCCACTCGCTTTGTTTCCCATTTTCCCTTTTTCCCTCCAAAAAGATGTATCGCACAGGTCTCTACCATTTCATTTTGCCTTATCTTTTTCCATTTATTTCATGGATTTTATTTATCGCCCCAAAAAACACTTAAAACTTTTGTTTCTTCGGACGTTTTTTCGCGTCAAGAAGATTTTTTCATCGGTTGTTTTCACGCGGGAAAGGATTTTGCCCTGCCGTTATGACATCTTTTTGCGCTTTTTTTGCAAAAGTGGGAACTTTGTGCTGATGTCCAGCCCGGAGACCGTCGATTACATCATGAGGAGAACAAACTTCAGGCAGAAGAGTCTCTTCCGGACTTCTTCGTGCGTCTCTTATGATTACATCGTAATGAAGATAAACTTCAGGCAGAACAGCAGGCCGATGATCGCTACCATGATGTCCTTCTTCTGGAACTTGCCGGTGCAGATCGCGATGATGGTGTAAGCGATGGAGCCGATGCCGATACCGTTGGCGATGGAGTAAGTCAGCGGCATCGTGATCAGCGTCAGGAACGCCGGTGCTGCGGAGCTGAGGTCACTCATGTCTACATTCTTGAAGTTGCCAAGCATCAGCACGCCGACATAGATCAGTGCCGGAGCTGTCGCGCAGGCCGGAACGATGCTCGCGAGCGGTGTCAGGAACAGGCATACGAAGAAGCAGATTGATACGACCAGAGAGGTCAGACCCGTTCTGCCGCCTGCGGCTACGCCGGACGCGGATTCTACGAAAGTTGTACAGGTGGAAGTACCCAGAACCGCGCCGGATACGGTCGCGATGGAGTCACAAGCCATGCACTTGTCGAGGTTCTGCGGGTCGCCGTTTTCATCCAAAAGGTCCGCCTGCGCTGCCGTACCATACAGGGTACCGATGGTGTCGAACATGTCGATCAAGCAGAAGGTAATGATGTAAAGGATTGCGCTGAAGACGCCGCCGACGAACTCCGGACTGAATGCGTGCTTCCAGGACGCCGCGTGGAAGACACCTGTCACGCCGATATCCGCAAAGTCCTTAAAGGACTGGCCGATCTGTGTGATGTCGAAGGACGGCACAGTACCGGAGAAAACATAGTAGAGCACAGCTGTAATGATAATGCCGATGAGAACGTTGCCCTTGACATTGCGCTTGCCTAAGATAACGATGAGCAGGAAGCCGAGCAGCGCCAGCAATGCCGGAAGTACCGTCATAATACCGCCCTCGCCGTTGATCGCACCATGAATGTCCACGAACTGCGTCAGTGTGTACTGGTTTGCCTGAATGATGCCGACATTTTGGAACCCGATATAGGTAATGAACAAGCCGATACCCGCCGGGATCGCTTTTTTGAGACATTCCGGCATCGCTTTCGCGATATACTGTCTTGCGCCTGTCAGCGAAAGGACCATGAAGATGATACCGGAGATCAGAACGATGACTAGCCCTGCCTGATAGCCCTGTACGCAGTCCCCGCCCGCGATGACCTGCGGCAGAATAAAGCTGACGAAGAAGAAGGAGTTAAGCCCCATGCCGCAAGCCTGCGCGAACGGCATCTTGGCGTATAACGCCATCAACAGCGTGCCGATGGTCGCTGCCAGAATAGACGCGACGTAAACAGCATTCCAAATATTGCTAAGACCTTCTGTGAATCCGGTCACTTGATTCGGATTGACGAAGATAATATAAGCCATTGCGAAGAAAGTCGTAAAGCCGGCAATGATCTCGGTCTTTACGGTCGAACCGTGTTCGGTAATTTTAAAAAACTTGTCCATATTGTTTGAAAATTCCTTTCTTGATGATGTTGTGATTCTATGTGCTCGAGTCCGATTTGTACTCGTTTCACGCTTTGCGGACGCGCGGTATCTGTTCGCTGCCGTGCGGCGCAGTCTAGCGCTCCTCGCGGAAATAGTTCAGCCCCAGACCCTGCGGCGGCTGATCCTCCTTATGCTGACGCATGGATACAACGATTAGCACGATTGCTGTAACGATATACGGCAATACCTTGTAGATCTGTGTCGGTAGGAATGGGAGCGGCAAACGCAGATAAAAAATCAGCAGTCCGCCGAACAGGATCGAGCCCCAAAGTGCGTTGAGTGGTTTCCACAGGCAGAAGATAACCAGCGCCACAGCGACCCATCCTTCACCGGAGAGTCCGGTGTGATTCCAAACGCCTCCCGCGATCGTCATCGTGTAGACCATGCCGCCGACCGCGGAGATCCCGCCGCCGATGACTGTCGCCAGGTAGCGATATTTGGTCACGTTGATGCCCGCGGCGTCCGCGGTTGCCGGAGACTCTCCGACCGCGCAAAGACTCAGCCCGCAGCGGGTTTTCGCCATCACGTAAGCCATGATGATTGCTGCCGCAAAGCCAAGATATACAAAGAAGTTGTAGCTGAACAGGATCGGTCCGACGACCGGAATATCCTGCAAAAACTTCGGTAAAACCGGATTCGCGAACGCGTCCTTGAGCGCGTTGCTGACGGTAACGTTGCCGCCGACCTTGAGACGCATCAGCTCTCCGACAAACTGTCCGACACCCGTGCCGAAGATCGTCAGTGCCAGGCCGGTTACATTCTGGTTTGCGCGCAGCGTGATAGTCAAAAAGCTGAAGATCAGCGAGCCGATGACGCCTGCCGCAAAAGAAGCCAGCAGCGCGATGGCGACCGCGACCGCGCCAACAGCGTGATCGCCCGCGGCCTGTCCGTAGACAAACGCGCCGCAGAGTCCAAAGGCACCGCCCATGAACATCAGTCCCTCGACACCGAGGTTCAGGTTTCCGGATTTTTCAGTCAGAATTTCGCCGGAAGTTCCAAAAAGGAGCGGGGTTCCGTTGAGTACGGCAGCTCTGATCAAGCCGATGATGTTTATATCCATGATTTACCCTCCTTTTCCTGATTGCGCCAAATGATGCGATAATTGATGAAGAACTCGCAGGCCAGCATACATAAGAGAATAATGCCTGTGATGATGTCCGCGATAGAGGCCGGAACACGCAGCGTTGTCTGCAGCCCGCTCGCGCCCTTTTCGAGCACTGCCAAAAGCAGTGAGATCGCGATCATCGCGAACGGATTGAACTGCGCCAGCCAAGCGACAACGATGGCCGTAAAGCCGACGCCGCCCGCGACATCCGCGTAGAGCGTCATGTGGGTGCCGGAGCAGACCATAAAGCCGATCAGACCGCAGATGCCGCCGGACAAACAGGCTGTACGGATCGTCACCTTCGTGACATTCATGCCTGCGTATCTTGCGGTGTTTTCAGATTCGCCGAGTACCGCGACCTCATAACCGTGCTTGGTGTAATTCATGTAAATGTACATCCCTGCTGTCAGAAGCAGTACGATGATCCACCCACAGTGGACACCGAAAACCTTTGGCAGCACCGCCGCCTGGTCAAACATCGGGATAATCTGCGAACCGGGCTTACCCTCCCAGGGGCCGCCCTGCAGCCAGCCGACAATGCCGATGGCGATGTAGTTCATCATCAGGGTGAACAAGGTTTCGTTTGTTCCCCAGCGAGCCTTGAAGCTTGCCGGAATGGCCGCCCATGCCGCGCCGAACAGGATCGAAAAGATACCCATCAGGAGCAGCAGAAGCGGAGACGGAATCGAACCCGCGTAGTTCAGCGCAAAAAAGCTCGCCGCGACCGCGCCCATTGTAATCTGCCCCTCTCCGCCGATATTCCAGAAGCGCATCGCGAAGCACGGCGCCAATGCCAGCGCGGTACCTAGCAGCGGCACCGCGATCTTGACAACCTGTTTGATGCCGGAGGCTTTGCCCAGTGAACTGCTCAAAATCGCGCCGTACGCAGTTATCGGGTTCGTGCCGGCGATTAAAAATACCAGTCCGCCCAGTACGATCGCCAGCAGGAACGCTGCGGCGCGAATCAGCCAGACTTTGCTTTTGGACATATCCTCGCGTTTCGCAAGGCGAATCAGAGGTGTTTTTTCGTTCATTTAGTTTTCCTCCTTTCCGCCGTATCGCGTCATCAAAAGACCGATTTCTTCCTTGCTCGTCGTTCTCGCGTCCACGATGCCGGAAACCCGACCGCCGCAGAGGACGAGGATTTTATCGCATAACGCAAGCAGCACGTCGAGGTCCTCGCCGACAAAGATGACAGCAACGCCCTTTTGCTTCTGCTCCGTCATTAAATTATAGATCGTATAAGAAGTATGAATGTCCAAGCCGCGTACCGCGTAGGCACTCATCAGCACCGACGGCGCGGAAGCGATTTCTCTTCCGACAAGCACCTTCTGCACATTGCCTCCCGAGAGTTTGCGCACCGGATAATCGATGTCCGGCGTCTTGACCTCAAGATTTTCGAGCACCTGCTCCGCGAGCTGTTCCGGCGCTTTACGATCGATGAAGATCCCCTTGCCCTTGTTCCAGGAACGCAAAAGCATGTTGCCGGTCATGCCCATGCCGCCGACCAGTCCCATGCCGAGACGATCCTCCGGTACGAAGGCGAGCGCGACGCCCGCGTCCTTGATCTCCATCGGCGTCTTGCCGACCAGCTCCTCCGGCGCTTTGCCTTCCGGCGTGTAAATAATGGAGCCGCCTGTCACATGTCTAAGCCCGGCGATCGTCTCCAAAAGTTCCTTCTGTCCGCTGCCCGCAATGCCCGCGATCCCGAGGATTTCGCCGCTGTAAGCGATAAAGCCGACATTATCCAGCTTCACTATCCCCTCATTATCTCTGCAGGTCAGCCCCGCGATCGTCAGCCGCGGCTGCGGATTGACCGGCTCCGGTCTGTCAATATTCAGAGAAACCTTGCGTCCGACCATCATTTCGGTCAGCTTGCTTTCATCGGTTTCCGCTGTCTTGACCGTTGCGATATGCTGCCCCTTACGCAAAACCGCGACCACATCGGAGATTTCCATCACCTCATTCAGCTTATGCGTGATGATGATGATCGACTTGCCGTCCTCTTTCATCGTGCGAAGCACCTGAAACAGCTTTTGCGTCTCCTGCGGCGTCAGCACCGCGGTCGGCTCGTCCAAAATCAAGATGTCCGCGCCGCGATACAAAACCTTGAGAATCTCGACAGTCTGCTTTTCGGAGACAGACATTTCATAAACTTTTTTATCAGGATCGATTTCAAACCCATATCTTTGACTGATTGCTTTAACCTTTTCGGAAACCGCCCTGCGATCGAGCTTTCCCTCTTCCTTTAGACCCAGCACGATGTTCTCCGCTGCCGTAAAGACATCGATCAGCTTAAAATGCTGGTGGATCATGCCGATGCCGTTTGCGAAAGCGTCCTTGGGTGAGGCGATCGATACGGGCTTTCCGTCGATGAAAATCTGCCCTTCATCGGGAAAGTAGATGCCGGCAAGCATATTCATCAGCGTCGTCTTGCCCGAGCCGTTTTCTCCGAGAAGCGACATGATGATCCCCTTGTCCAGATATAGATCTACCTTGTCATTAGCAATATTGCTGCCGAATCGTTTTGTGATTCCCTTAAACTCTACTGCGTGAATTGTTTCCATTCGTTTCACCTTTTGCTCTTGTTTGCTCTGTCTTTTGTCGTGTGCTTGAAAATTCGCCTCGCGATATTTTCTATTATAATAAAACACCAAAAGAGGACTGAAAAAAGTCCTCTTTCGATATTTCTATTCGTACGTTCTCTGCCCTTTAGTACTCTTCATTGAGCAAGGTAATGCCGTCGATTCTCTGCGCGAAATACGGTGCGGACTGGAAGTAGGATTCGTGGAATGCGCCATCGAATACCGCTTCCTCCTTGTCCGGCGTGAAGTCGCCATCTGTATCCAGCGCAAACGCGGACTTCAGCTCCTTGCCGCCAACGGTGAACTTGGAAGTATCGAATACCTGGAGGGAACCATCCGCAAGAGCGGCCTCTACTTCCGCGAGCTTGTCAGCAGTGCCTGCTGCCGCAACGTTTTCGTTTAAGTCAGTCAGCTTGACATCTCCGTCAGCATAGCCGTGCTGCTTATAGTCCTGTTCGACCTTACCGCCGTTAACGATCGTTTCAATCACATAAACCATGTAGTTAGTCCAGTCGATTCTGGAAGATACGATGGAAGCGTCCTGCGCGACATCGCTCATATCCAGATTATATCCCACGTGGTAAACACCGTTTTTCTGCGCGGTGGTTGCCGGTGTCGTGGAGTCGGAGTGCTGAGAAATCAGAACCGCGCCCTTGTCGATCAGATCCTGCGCCGCGTTGGCTTCCATAGTCGGGTCTCCCCAAGAACCGATGAATTCGACCATCATGGTCGCGGACGGGCAAACGCTCTGTGCACCGAGGAAAAATGCCGTGTAGCCGGAGATAACCTCTGCGAAGGTGTAAGCGCCTACATAACCGATGACCGCTTCGTCAGCCTTGATCTCGCCGTTGTCGATCATTTCCTGCAGCTTCATACCAGCGGCAACGCCTGCCAGATATCTGCCTTCATAAACAGACGGGAATGTGTTGACAGTATTATCTAAATCGTCTTTCCAGGAGTTTTCGTTTGTCATGCCGACGAAAACAGTGTCCGGATATTCCGGCGCAACCGTCAGCATCGCCGGTTCCATACCGTAGGAGTTGCAGAATACCGCGATGCAGCCTGCGTCACCGAGGTCGCGGCAGTCCGTTGCGACCGGGTCTCCTTCCGGGTGGTTATAGGTATAAGTCCATGCAATGTTGATGCCCTTTGCCGCCAGCTGTTCCTTCGCGGCGTCAGCAGCCATGTAGAAGTTTCTGTCGTAAGCAGCGTTCTCATCGCCGATACAGATCATACCTACATTGTATACTTCACCTTCCGCATCGCCGCCGTTGTCGCCGCTACCGCATGCCGCCAGTGAAAAGACCATGACAAGCACTAATAAAACACTTAAAAGCTTTTTCATTTCCTCTCCTTTTTCTCCTTGTAATCACTTCAAAGAATTTTGTCGTTTTGATGTGAATATTATAATCCTCCTGTGAAGACGAAACAAGGAAAATCCGTATATTTTTCCATATTTTTTTGGAATGCAAAAACAATGTTCGAATTATGACGAACATTGTTTTTGTGTTTTCATTTTTTAATTCGATTTTTAGTTCGCTTCCCTCATGCTTTCAGCTTGTATGTCCTGTTTCGGTTCCCGCCCTCGGCGACAACAACGCCTTCCGTGATCAGTTCGTTCAGATAGTCTCTGGTACGAGACGGTTTCAAGCCAATGTAATCCGCAATCGAGGAGGCTTTGTCTTCTGCATGATCGGTAAGATACTCAATGATCGTTTCTTTCATTTTTATATTTATCGCCGATTTTTTATCGCCGATTTTTATCGCCGATTTTTTATCGCCGATTTTTTCTTTTTTTTCAAACGTAAGCGTCAACGTCGTTCGCTCCGGCTCAAGCTGCTCTGTAATCTCAGGTGCTGTCCAGCCTTCTTCACGCCAAACGCGGAAAATATTCGGAATACCGCTTCCGGCACGCTCACCGATATCGATCAGGTTAAACATCCTCAGCATCGCCCCGTTGCGCGGATCGGAAATGCCGCCGCTTTTTGCTGCGTCGATCTCGATACGGAAGCTGCCGGGATTGCTCATGGTGATACAGTCTCTTTTTTTGATGATAACCAGTCCCTGTCTGCCGTAATAATCGGCGTGGACCAGACAATTGGCTAAAGCCTCGCGCAGGGCTTGATGTACCGGCGTGTCATCCACACGGCTGCCGCCATCCATTTTAAATGGCACCTTGATGTCCTGAATCAGCTTGTTATAGATACGGAAATAAAAGTCATACACATTCCCGCTCCAGTCGCCGGAAGAAGAAATGATGCGATCCGTCCAGCGAATGTCAGCCTCGTACTGTTCCTGATAATCAAGGAAATAGGTGTTGAATTCCCGCACAATGTCATACTCATTGCCGAACATGAGCAAGCCCGCAGATGTCGGGTGCTTTTTCCCGTCAGTACCGATACCGACAGCCCCCAATTTCAAAAGGAATTCCTCTTCCTCCAAGCTTTCCCACACATGGCCGGGTCGAGACAAACGCATCCTTTGGCGATAGCTGCGAATGCTCTCCTTGTTGAATACCTGCATATCCATTTCTTGCAGTACCAGCATATCCTGTGTTTTCACAGAGGCATCCCGCACCATAGCCTGACATTCCTCCTTGGTGCAGCGATAGTCGCCCTCACCGTTGCGGCGATAAGTGCAGAGAGGATTGCCGTCCACATAGACCGGCTTATAAGAACGTTCGGCGCGCGGTACTCGGATAACAACAATGTGGTCACCGTCGACCTCCTGCACGAATACGTCTTTCGACGAGAGAACATTCACACTGGTCTTGTTTGGATTGTTGACAATATCCCAGAACTCCTTGATAAGCCTGTCCGGATCCGACAGGTTCACCGTGTGCAGGGACTTATCTGCCCATTCCTCTACGCCAAGCAGAATAATTCCGCCGTATGTATTGGCAAATGCGGAGTATGTCTCCCAAATACTCTTAGGCAGCCCGCCAAGAGCCTTCTTAGCCTCGATGCGATTGTTTTCCCGATACTGCTCTATCTTGGAAAAGTCAATCATGTTTTTTCTCCCCCCCTTGCAGATTTCATCCTACCGCAAGCAACATTTCGCTTCAGTGAGTACATTTTTAGAGTATACATAATATAGATATACGTTTATTTTAGCATGCCGCTTCCGGTTTGTCCACGTGCAATCCCGCTTTGCGAAGCATACCTTCTGTTCAAAAAAATTTTTGAATCACTACGATAAGAAAAGGTGACATTTAGGAGGATAAAATATAAAAATGTGATACGTACATCTAAATAATTGTATAAAAACGTGATTCTTATCACATTTTTATATATTTTTATGTGATTCGCTTGTTTTTTGAAATGATTACAGGTATACTAACGATAAGACAAAATATGTCGGAGGGATATTTATGGAACGACTTATCTTAAAACAACTATTGGAATGGAAGTGTTCTCCTTATCGCAAACCGCTGATTCTCAAAGGTGTGCGGCAAGTGGGCAAAACATGGGTGCTCAAAGAGTTCGGCAGGCGTTACTATGAAAATACTGCCTACTTCAATTTTGACGAGCATGAGGAATACAAACAATTCTTTGAAACCACCAAGGATACCGGCCGTATTCTGCAAAATCTGATGCTCGTCAGCGGCCAAAAAATCATACCGGAAAAGACGCTCATTATTTTTGACGAGGTACAGGACTGTCCAAAAGTCATCAACTCCATGAAATATTTCTGCGAAAACGCACCGCAGTATCACGTTGCCTGCGCCGGTTCTCTGTTAGGTATAGCTCTGGCAAAGCCCTCCTCATTTCCGGTGGGCAAGGTCAATTTCATGCAGATTGATCCAATGACCTTCACTGAGTTTCTAATTGCCAACGGTGATGAAAATCTGGCGCAGTATCTGGAACAGGAGGATACTCTTGAACCCATCCCTGACGCCTTCTTTAATCCGCTGTACGAGAAGCTGAAGATGTACTATGTCACCGGTGGTATGCCAGAGTCGGTATTGATGTGGACGGAGGCGCGGGATGTTTCTGCCATGCAGGAAGCATTGTCCGGAATCCTTGGAGCCTATGAGCGTGATTTTGCCAAGCATCCTAATCTCAGCGAGTTCCCGAAAATCTCAATGATCTGGAAATCTATTCCTTCTCAACTGGCAAGGGAGAACAAGAAATTTATCTATAAGGCGGTCAAGGAAGGCGCACGAGCCCGTGAGTATGAGAATGCTTTGCAATGGCTGGTTGACGCCCGTCTGGTGCATAAAATTTATCGCAGCTCAGCTCCCGGCCTGCCGATTGCAGCTTATGATGACTTATCTGCTTTCAAGATTTATCTGGTGGATGTGGGACTGCTCCGCCGTCTGGCACAGCTGGCCCCCACGGCCTTTGGCGAAGGCAATCGTCTATTTACTGAATTCAAAGGCGCATTGACCGAAAACTTTGTGCTGCAGACTTTAATTACGCAGTTCGAAGTAATGCCTCGTTACTGGAGCCGGAACAACCCGCCTTACGAAGTGGATTTCCTCATTCAGCGGGAGAACGATATTTTTCCTGTTGAAGTAAAATCCGAAGCCAACACAACCAGCAGGAGTATGAAAAAATTCAAGGAGCTGTTTCCTGATAAGGTTAAGCTCCGTATACGTTTTTCTCTGGATAATCTGAAACTTGATGATGATATGCTGAACATTCCGCTGTTTATGGCAGACCAAACAGACAGACTGATCGGATTGGCATTGGAGCAGCTACAGAAATAAATGCAAAAATTATTACATCCGGCATAACAAAAGCCTCTATTGGTATTTAATAGCTTACCAACGGAGACTTTTTTATTTGAGTTTTCTCAATAATGCGCACAATACTTCATTTGCTGATTTTTCCGGCATCATTTGCAAAATCAGATGCACCGGTTTGTTTTGTGTTTTGTCCTGATGCAGGAACTATTAGTATGACAGCAGTCACTGTATCAGAAAACAAAAAATGGGTTTTCGATCGCAGGATCGTTATATTGTCTGCAGGTTTCCTGCCAGTCCTCCATCTCGTATTTGACTTCTTCGCAAAAGTTCTTGTAGTCCGTCTCCTCAACAAAACCGTTTTCCATCATACATTTATAGAATTTTTTGAGGCTTGCAGCGATGCTTTTGATAGTTGCAGGCGTTGACCACATACATTTTCGTATGAAGTAGTGTCCAAAGAATTCGGAAATATTGAAACACCCTTCTGACAGGGTTACTCTGCCGGCCCAGGGAAGAAATGTGCTGATATAGAAAGCTGCATTACCCATATGGGTAGATATTGTATTGTCAGACAGGCCTTTTTCTCTGAGATATGCTTCAAATATCTCTAAATATTTTTCGTTTTCATTTGTGTAATCCATAGATTTCTCCTTAACATAATCTGTGATTTACCTGCAGTAATCATACATATTGGCAATCCTGTTTACCTTTTTGGAATGATTATATCATAATGTAAAAACATCAGCAAGAAAGGTTTGATTGATTGTATGCGAACTGCTGAAATCCCAAGGATTTGAGTGCAAAACGAGTATGGTTTTGCAGATGGAGGTTTAACAATTATCCGATCATAAAAAAGGATATACTAAGATATAAGATAGTCGGCAGTTAAGTCGGCAGTTAAGTCGGCAGTCACACTGTCACTCAATTTCTGTTTTGATATTACAAATATTTTTGCATAATTAAAATATTGAGATCTCAATCGTCTGTAAATAATCATCTGTAATTATACCATTCCATAGTGCGCAGAATAGTCGGTATTCCGGTATTTCTGCCTTTAACAAGCTTTAACTCTTTAGGAAATTCACCGATTCAGCTGTAATTGTTCTGTTCTGATATGGGGGGTGTGCTTGTGGATTAAATCATTATTTAAAGAGATTGCAAATGGAAAATATAATATAAGGTATAGCCTCCTGAAAAGTGTTATTGAAACAATCAGATTATGCCGTCATGCTGCAATATCATCAGACATATGCACAGTATTCCGTATTGGGAATTTACATCTGTTTATTTAAATTATATTCCCATTTGGGAATACTATATTGACGATTCACATATTTCGTGCTATAATGGGAATACTTCTTGCAGGAGGAAAGTACAATGGTTAAAAGAGATGAATATCTTCAGAGTTTAAAGCAATGGAAAGATGAACAGGTTATTAAAGTGGTAACCGGTATTCGTCGCTGCGGTAAATCAACACTGCTTACTCAATATCAGGAATGGTTAAAAACAGAAGGCATCACCGATGATCAGATTATATCTGTCAACTTTGAGGAACTGGAGTATGAGGAACTGCTTGACTACAAAAAACTGTATTACTACCTTAAGGAACGTCTTGCAGAGAATAAAACCACATATATTTTTCTTGATGAAATACAGAATGTAAGCAACTTCGAAAAGGTTGTAGACAGTTTATATGTAAAACCAAATATTGATATCTATATAACCGGATCCAATTCCTATCTGCTTTCAGGCGATCTGGCAACTCTCTTAACAGGCAGATATGTTGAAATTAAAATGCTACCGTTATCTTTTAAAGAGTTTTTAGCCTTAACCGGAATGGATACTGAACGCGGGCTTACGGAGTATTTACAAAACGGCGGTCTTCCGTATATTGCTGTTATGGATCGCACTACCGAAAAAACAGATATTTATTTAGAGGGTATCTATAATACTGTGATTATTAAGGATATTGAAGAAAGACAGTCAAGGAAAGAAAAAGATCCGACAAAACGTAAAATTACAGATATATCGCTTCTGAAAACAATAGCAAAGTTCCTTGCCAGCACCATAGGCAGTCCTGTATCTGTCAGAAGCATCACTAATTATTTAATATCCAACGGAAGAAAGGTTTCTCCTAATACTGTCAGTGATTATGTTGAGGCTTTAACAGAATCCTTTGTTTTTTATCCTGTCGAACGTTTTGACGTTGTGGGCAAGCAGCTGCTGAAAGCTAACAAAAAATACTATATTGTAGATATGGGTATACGTAATCACATTTTACCACGTCGTAATTATGATATAGGGTTTTCACTTGAAAACATCGTATACCTTGAACTTTTGCGACGTGGCTACAGGGTTACTGTGGGCAAAGCAGGTAACACAGAAGTGGATTTTGTTGCCGAAAAACAGGGAACATACACATATTTTCAGGTGACTGCAGATATGACGGCAAAAGAAACTTTTGATCGTGAAATGAAGCCTTTTGAGAATATCCGCGATAATTATGAAAAAATCATATTTACTGCCGACAGGCTGAGTATCGGAAACTATAACGGAATTAAGGTTGAAAATCTCATAGACTGGCTTCTTGAATAACCAAAATCCTGATAAAAAAATATAGCTTAATAATGTTGAAGGGGCTGTCGCATCAGGATAAAATCCAAGGCGATAAGCTCCCTTCTTCGTTGTACGGGTTATTTTAAACTTAGCTTCTGATTTCTCGAAGTAGGATTGTCGGGATCAGAGTATACTGTAACCTCATCAGCTATGAGTTCCTTTACAGCCCTATATACCTTGGCTGTTGCTTTTGAATATCCCATATGTTTTGCAAGCTCATTTACAGACATGCTTTTAGAGTTTTCGAGAGCTTTAACTATTTCAATTTTAATATCAGAAACGCTTTTTGTTACTGATTTTTTATAAGTGTTTCTGAATGTATTTTCTTCTGTCAGAAAGGCCTGATGTATAGGTAAAGTAACTGTAAAAAATGTGCGCTCTGGATCAGTTTCAAATACAGGGGCTTCTGAACGGTTTTTTTCCATAGCACGTAAAATAGTAGGTATTCCGGTATTTCTGCCTTCAACAAGCTTTAACTCCTTCAGAAAGTCTCCAATTCGTCTGTTTCTGTATCGCTTTGATACCATATGGCCTTTTTTTATGTCCTCATCTGTAATTGTTCTGTCAGGACCCGGCAGACTTGTTATCTCAAGTCTATTCTCTGAGGATACAACAGTTATAGGTTCTCTTATCTGATATGAACGGTGGTATATGGCATTGGAAAGAGCCTCCTCAACAGCTTCATACGGGTAATTGTATATCCTTTCAGCCTCCGCCTGCCCCGGAATTTTAATTACTTTTTCTTTAATTATATAATTCTTTATATAATTAAGTGCATCTTTCAGCTGTCTGTCAAGAGGGCCTGTAAATATTTTTTCTGTCATTCCCGTTCCTGTCGGATCAGGCTTATCCACAACCTCAATTTGTGTATAAGGGAAAAAGCTATCAGGACTTTCATTAAAGAACATAAGTCCCACATTAAGTGGCCTTACATTCTCTGCAGGGCCATCAACAAGTTGCATAGCTCTTGCTGTATCATAAACAGGCATTGACAGAGAGTCCTGATACAAATCACTTTTAACATTGTATAGAAATTCTGAAATAAGGCTTGGTTTTAAATCAGCTACATTTGCGGACATATTCATACAGTCGTCAAAAGGAATATTATTGGACAGCATAAACAGTTCTTTTTCATCAATATTATTTGCCCGTATTGTATTAGACATTTTTCTGATATAGAAAGCTTTTCGGTAATATTTATTGGTAAAGCCATATATACTTCCTCCTTAACTTTCCCTATAACTTTCCCTATAATTTTATCAGATATACATATAATTGCAGGCGTTTGTTTGAAATGTTGAAATTTCAACGATTTGAGCTATAGGCACACTCCAAATCAAATCGTTAGCCCACCGGAACAAGGAAATCAAAGGCTATATGGACCTGTGGGAGACAAAGAACAAAAAGAAAGGAAATAACCGAAATGAAGAAATTTTTATCAATTCTTCTTGCACTGGCTGTAGGCTTTACATTCACATTCGGTTCAGCTATGTCAGCATTTGCGGCACCATGGACTAGCTACACAAAAGATGAAGCTAAGAATATACTGCAGACAGCATACGGTCAGGCAAAGGCTGAAGCATATGATGCTGACTATGATGTAGCAACAGTAGGTGCAAAAGATATTACTGTCTTTGAAATTGATGCCGCTAAGGTACAGAAAGGTATCACAAAGCTTTATGAAGAAGCATACAATGCAATTAATACTGGTGCTGACGCAGTAACAACAATTGCTGGTGTTACTATGACAGGAACTGAAAAGACAGACATTGCATACTTAGTTGCTTATCTTGAATCAAATGCTACAACAGATACTACTGCGTTAAACGAAGTTTACGCTGCTGCATTTGATGATTACAAAACATTCCTTACTGGACTGGTTGACAAAGTAGATGTTTCAATCTACACAACAACTAAACAGGAGACTGCTTACCCAGCTAAGGATGGAAAAGAATATTGGACAGCTAAGGAAGCTGCTGATGCTGATATCGCTTATGCTAAAGCAGTAATCAGCAATGCAAAATTTGATGCTTCAGTCGCTAAATCAGAGGCTGCAATCAATTCCGGAACATGGAAAGTTAAATCATACAAGGATTTATATGATGCTGTATTTGTTGCTACTTCGGCTGTAACTCCTTCAACTAAGCAGATAATTAGAACTGTAGAAGTTAAAGACAAAGTAAGCGGATACACAACAGGTCTAACTTACAAACTTGTTGCAACTTATGCTACAACAGCTTCAGAAGCCGGAGATGCTGCTACACTTGCAGCTGCACAGGCTGCTGCAAAAGCTAAGCTAGCACAGGCTATCGCTAACTTCAAGGCTACTGATGATTATGTAGCTGCAGATCACGATGCAGAACTAAATGCATACGTGGAAGTTCAGAACTTTATCATTGATAACGAAACAAAAGCAAACGTTGATGCATTAACATTTACTGTTAACAAGGCTCTTGCTGGTGCAACTGCGTACCAGGCTAAGTTAGCTGCAGTTAAGAACTACGCTGATGACATGGCAGCAGCAAAGGTTAAGTACACTGCAATGGGTTACACTTGGAACGATGCAAAAGCTGCTAAGGCTGAAAAAGAAGCTACTCTAGCACTTTATAAGACTGGCACTGCTATGCCTACTGTAGACAAAACTTATTTAACAACTACAAAGGGAATCGTAAGCTCTGACTTAACTGCAAGTGCTAAGGCTGCAGCTAAGATTGACTACTCAGATGTAGTTGCTAAGGTTGATAATACAGTTGCAACAGGCGCAAAAGTATATCAGCTACCAGTAGAAGTTAAATATACAAAGGCATCAAAAACTGGCACTATTGATAGAACAAAATCAGGCGAAAAGTATTTTGAAGCACAGTGGACAAAGGTAAAGGCCGCTGTTGATACATATAATGCTGCTGTAGCTGCATCAGTTACAAGCAAAGATATCGAAGCTGCAACTAATGCTCTAGCTGCTGCAATCGACGAAATTAAGACTGCAAGCGAAGTATACGCTGCAGTATCAACTGCATCTCAGGATAACTTAAACGCATATGCTAAATTAGCATTTAACCAGGCTAAGGCTGCAGATTCTACTTTAACTAACATCTACGTTACATTTACAACAGTTGATGAAGCAGTTAATGCTGCAACAACTCTTGATACTACAAGTGTAAACCTTTGGTACATCGCTAAGGGTGCTGAAACTAAGAAAGAAGCAGAAGCAATGTACAAAGATGCTTGCGCTGTAATTGACGGCTTCAAGACTCTTGCTACATTAAAGGCTGACGCTGCTGCTGTTACAGCTAAAATTGCTGCACTTCCGGCTGCTAAGAATGTTGTATTAGGCGACAAGGTTGCAATCGTAGATGCATTTGATGCATACGATGCTTTAGGAACAACTGCTAAGAGTTATGTAACTAACAAGGTTGTTCTTGATGCTGCAGTTAAGGCAGTTGAACCTCTTGAAGCATATGATGTTAAGGCAAAGGCATTAGATCTTCCTAACGTTGCATTCGTAACTGTTGCTGACAAGGAAGCTGTTAAGGCTGCAAAGGCTGCATATGATGCATATAAGGATACTGACGCTTACACAACTAAATCATTAAATACTGCTCCATATGCATATGATACAGCTTTAACAACCATTAAGAACTTAGAAGCAAAGGCTATCAAGGCTGATTACAACACATTAGATGCTAAATATGTTTCAAACTCACTGAAGGCTGAAGATAAGGCTGCTGTAGAAAAACTTCAGAAGGCTATAGCTGACTTCATCGATGAATATAGTGTAACACCTGATGCAACAGTTGAAGAAGGCATTGCTAAAATTGCTGATGCAGTTGCTAAATTAGTAGAAGCTGAAAAATGGACAGATGCAGATGTTAAGGCATATGTATTTGATCAGGCAACTAAGGCTACATCAGTTAAGCTTGGCGCTAAGAAAGTTAAGGTAACAGCTAACTTCGATGCAAGCAAGCTTATCGAAAACGGCTACACTGTAGAATACAAGTTCTACAAGTCAACTAAGAAATCTTCAGGCTATAAGTACGCAGTTACTAAGTCTGCAGACAATGCAACTTATACAAACACTAACGCTAAAAAAGGTAAGAATTACTACAAGTTCAAGGTAGTTGTTAAGAACGCTGACGGTACAGTTATCCTGACTACAGCTCTTAAGGACTGCAAATACGCTTGCAGAACTATTAAATAGTTAATTAACCTGAATAATGTTGAAGCCCGGCTTTCGCCGGGTTTCTTCTATTATCAGGTTATTTATTACTCTCAGCAATATCGGCATAGCTCACAAGATTAATGTTCCTGTTTTGCTGCGCTGCTTCTATGCATCTGTCTGTAAATCCTGTCTTTGAAAAAAGATAATAATATTTATCAGAGAAATTAAACAGTTCTCCCTTTTCCAGTAACGAATCCAATACAGGCTTATCTACGGGCTTATTGGTCCATTTGCATTCTCCAAATAAGGCTTTCTCCTTACTTTCTATACCCATAATGTCTATTTCTGTTTTTGTTTTGCGTTTTTCATCGGCGCCCCACCATCTGCCAAGTGATACAAACTTTACAGGACTTTTATCCTTAATAAGGAGCTTCCACAGATACTGCTTTGAAATATCCTCGAATATATATCCCATATACTCCGGCAAAAATGGCGCTATTCTGTTGGAATATACTGTATCTGTGGCTCTTAAATTTATAGCTGATATGTTTTCGGGGATAAATCTGTACCAGAACTTGAACATATTATCCTCCAGCGAATATAAAGTCTTTTTTGTCTTATGCTCTCCCACAGGGAGTTCCTTTCTGACTATGCCAAGAGAAATAAGCTGCCTGATATTATTCGCGCATAATGCAGTGGATATACCGGCCTTGCTCGCTATATCGCCAAGCTTTGCATATCCGTCTGCAATAGCCGATATTATTGCGGTATAGGCTGCAGGGTCTTTCATTTCAAGTTTTATCAGACTGTTAGGTTCATCAAACAACGGCGATGTCGATTTGAGATACAGTGATTTGACATTACTTTCAATATCTGTTTCTGGATCAACATATGAGAGATACTGAGGGGTGCCGCCTATTATGCCATATATGAATGCCTTATCAAGGTCATTGAAGTCTTTAAGATATTCACAGGTTTCTTTAAAGTCAAACGGCTGTATTTTAAACTGAGCTGTTTTTCTGCCGTAAAGAGGCGCCTTGTAACTGAGGACCTCATCTTCCATATATGACATTGACGAGCCGCAGAGAATTATAAATAATTTTGACTGCTCCCGATTTTTATCTATAAGCATCTGCAGGGTGGAGGCAAGGCTTCTCGCACTTCTTGCCACATAAGGATATTCATCTATTACAAGAACAAGGCGCCTGTCCTGTGCAAGTCTGAATACCTGCTCAAAGGCACTCTGAAACGATGGATATATGAGTTCTGCTTCCTGCCCGGTTTCATATTCTATAATACTTCTGCTGAAATTAGCAAGGTTCTGCTTTTCATTTGACTCAACTCCTGTAAAGTATATTACCTCTTTGTCCTTTATAAATTCATTGATTATGGTGGTTTTGCCTATACGCCGCCTGCCATAAATTACAGCAAACTGAAAAGTGTCTGTATCATACAGCCTGTTAAGCTCTGCAAGCTCAAAATTTCTTCCTATAAACATACTGCCCTCCAATACTTAAATAGAATTAAGTTAACAACGATTAAGTAAATTATACGTTTTAACTTAGTATATGTCAACAGGAATGGAATATACAATCAGCCTTATGACTCTTCTTTCCGGGTACTTAGCTATATCACATTGCATGGTATATACAGATTCAACCTGTCTATAGGGATCACGTCATCACACATGCATATAATGCCTCCCATGCCATGTTCAAATTCAGTTTTATCTATAATGGCGAATTTCCTGATCTCACGACTGTCAGGAGATGCGCTCTTTTTATTTCCACAGGATGTATCGAGTTGTTTTCTTCGATAATAAGGTCAATTTCTTTTGCACTGGAATCTCTGCAGTATGTCATATTAACCTTTACCGGTGAGTACGCATAATATTTAATCAGTTCCATAACCACATAATTTTCAAAATAGAGTCATGATTCCAATTCTGCCTGCAAGGCTTTCACTGACATTCTGCATCATGCTGTACTGCTGAGAGCCTGTCAGCCAGAACATCCTGTTTCATCACTTCTGTCACAGATTATCTTAATCTGTTCAAACAGCTGCGGGGCATATTGAACCTCATCAATTATCATAGGGGGCATAGGTCTGAAAAAACACTACCGGATCATTTTGCGCCAGCTGGCGGGCAAAGAAATCATCAAGGGACACATAGCTTCTGTTATAACCTTGAACAAGGTGTTTCAGTATAGTGGTTTTGCCGGTCTGTCGTGCGCCGGTTACAAGAACAGCTTTAAAAAACTTGCTCATATGAAGAAATTTTCTTTCAAGATCTCTGTGTATATATATTTTTTTCATAAGGCATTCCTTTAGGATAATGTAATGCATACTTTATATCATCCTAAAATACAGATGAAGTCAATAATATTCACAGATAGTGTTTCGCTGATATGAGATTTTATTCTTCTTTGGGCAATACAGGTTAAACAACCTGATAAATGAAGAACCCCTGCGAAAAACCGGGTTTCAACATTATTTGCATATCATAACCTCAATCTGTCAAAGCTATACCTGTATAAGGTGAATTTTGCTTGATTTTCTCCTGAAAATATAATATAAATATATATAGAGGTGAGAATATGATAAAAACCACATCAATACTTATAGATGAACTGCACAGGTACTCGAATCCGGCCTGCAAGATCGGCAGAATGGTAAAGAACGGTGAGATATTCCCCATTGTGAAAGGCCTGTATGAAACAGACAGAACCACTTCGGGATATCTTCTTGCAGGCAGTATATACGGACCGTCATATCTGTCTTTTGAATTTGCACTTTCATATTACAGCCTTATACCTGAGGCTGTATATGTCTTTACATCTGCAACATTCGAAAAGAAAAAAAGTAAAAGCTATGACACCCTGTTTGGGAAATTCTATTACAGAGATGTTCCATCCTCTGTATTCCCGCTGGAAGTAAAACTCTGTAATGAAAACAGCTATGATTTTATGATTGCATCGCCTGAAAAGGCTCTGTGTGATATGCTCTATGCAAAGCCGCCTGTAAAAAATCAGCAGGAACTTAAATCGCTTCTTTTTGAAGATATGAGAATTGACAGGACAGAGTTTAAACACCTTGATAAAGGTATTATGGCAGAGCTTGCTTTAAAATACAGATGCACTAATCTGAAACTGTTTGCTGCAGTGCTGAGGAGGGACAGATATGAATAATATAATTGAGCAGATGATAGGCAGGTATGAGCCTGCAAGCCTTTATGACAGGAAAAATGCCATGAAGGAAGTGATACAGGAAATTGTCCTGTGCGGACTTTCGCGCGCAGACTTTTTTAAAAAAGCCGCATTTTACGGAGGTACTGCATTACGGGTATTTTATGGTCTTGACAGGTTTTCTGAGGGTCTGGATTTTTCATTGCTTAAACCGGAACCCGTATTTGAACTTTCGGCATATTTTCCTGCACTGAAAAAAGAAGCAGAAGCTTTTGGGCTCAGAGTTGACATCAGCGAAAAAGAGAAGAACAAAAAATCCAATATACAATCAGCCTTTTTAAAAGGCAATACAAAAGAACATCTGCTGAAATTCTATTCTGACGAGAGCCTTCTATCTTCTGGTCCTTCCAATGAAGTAATAAAGATTAAATTTGAGATTGATACGGATCCTCCTGCATATGCAGATTTTGAGCACAGGTACAGGCTTCAGCCTGCGCCATATGAGATCAGCCTCTATGATGCGCCTTCTCTGTTTGCAGGTAAGGTTCACGCTGTAATATGCAGAGCATGGCAAAGCAGGGTCAAGGGCAGAGATCTTTATGATTATGTTTTCTATCTGTCACAGGGAATACCTGTAAACCTAAGACATCTGAATGCAAGGCTTGTTCAGTCCGGTTATATAGGGAGTGATCTCAGATGTACAGAAAAAGACATCAAAGATATTCTGTATGACAGATTTGCAGATATAGATTATGAACAGGCCAAAGAAGATGTACTGCCGTTTATAAAGGACAGCTCATCCCTAAAACTCTGGAACAGGGAGTTTTTCAGACAGATAACAGACGGGCTTAAAATCAGTGTTAAGGCAGACTGATAAGCAAATATCCCGATTATAGAAGAAACCCGGCAAAGCCGGGCTTCAACATTATTCAGGTTAATTAACTATTTGATAGTTCTAACACCATATTTGCACTGAGTAAGCGGAGTAGTAGCAACTACAGCACCGTCAGCATTCTTAACTACTAATTTAACCTTGTAGTAGTTCTTACCTTTAACAGGGTTAGTGTTAGTGTAAGTGTTTGTAGTCTTGTTTACAGTGTTCTTGTATCCTGAACCCTTCTTAGTTGATTTGTAGAACTTGTAAGTTACTGTGTAGCCATTGTCTATAAGAGTCTGAACGTCAGCCTTAACTGTAACCTTAACCTTCTTACCAACCTTAGCAGTTCTTACTGCGATTGAAAGATCCTGAACATATGCTTTTGCATTTTCATCTGCATTGCCTGCTAGTGTTTTTTCAAGAGCAACAAGTTTGTCATAATATGATCCACCAAACTGATAATCTTCGTTAAGTGCATCGTAGGCTTCTCTTGCAGCTTTTACTGCAGCAGCATCTATGTTATTTACATCAAGAACTGCAATCATTTCTTTAACTTTATCAGCTTCCTTTGTATATAACTGAGCCTCTAATGTTGCAACTGATGCTTCTGTTACTTTTCCTGCAGCAGTAACAACCTCTGCTGGTGCTGCATTCTCAGGTGTATATGCTTTGCAATAGTTATCAAAAGCAGTTCTTAAAGCTTCTATAGCAGCTTTTTCATCAAGAGTAACTTTATTATCTTTCACTATTGCATCATATGCATCTTCAATAGCTTTAATTTCAGCATTCTTAATAGCATTTTCAGCATTTACTAATGGTGTAACAACTACAATCTTTTCAGTAGTGTTTCCAATAAAATCACAATATTCATTGTGTTCATCAAGAGCTTTTCTTGCAGCTTCTACAGAAGCTTTATCTTCGACAGTAACCTTAGTAGGTATAGCTGCAATCTGTTTTTCTATAGCAGCTTTGTCTTCCTTTAACTGAGCTTCCGTCTTAAGTGCGTCAACCTTAGCAACATCATCATTGTATATAGCAGTCAACTCATCAACTGTGTATGCATTCAAAAATTCCTTAACGAGATTAGCTTTGAATTTGTTTGCATCATATTTGTAAGTTTTAGCTGGATATGATGCAGCCTTGTAGTCGGCATAAGCTTTAATGTCTTTCTCATATTTTGTTTTGAGATCCGCAAAATCTTTCTTTGCCTGTGCAAGAGTTTTATCGCTCTTTGTAGGAACAGCCTTAAGAGCATCTATTCCTGCAAGGAATGCGGCATCAGCATCAGCAGTTGTTTTTGCTGCTTTGATTGCTGTTTTTGCGTCATCCATAACTTTTCTTACAGCATCAAACTTATCTTTATTATATGTCGATGTTAAAGCCTTATCCCAAGCTTCTACTGCATCATAAGTTTTATTATTAACCTTAACCTGACTCTTGTCATCTTTTCCTATTAAATCAGCTTTTCTATCCTTAAGAAGCTCACTGTCTGATGCTTTCTTAATTGATACAGTTAAATCACCATAATAAGCTTTTTTTGTTGCGCTCTTTAAAGCCTTATCTATTTCTGCGTATGTTGTTCCATCAAGCTCTACTGATTTCTTTGCAAGTTCTGCATCTGCATTAAGTTCAGCAATTTTATCAGTGATATCTTTGCACTTTGCAAGGGTGTAATTATTGCCTGCAAATTTGCTTACGCCAGCGGTAAATGACCACTTGCTAGCATCAGTTAAACTTTTGGTGAATGTAGTTGGATCTACAGTTACTAATTCATTGTAATCATCACAGTCTTTCACAAGATATGTAGCAACATCTAAAGCTGCAGCATACTGAGCCTCTGCTGTCGCAATATCTTCTTTAGCCTTATCAATAATTGTCTGATTAGGTTTTGTTTTTAAGTTTTCCTCAATGATTGCATCATTAAGAGTTTTAATTGCACTATTCTTTGCTGAAGTTATTGCAGCTGTAAGTTCTCCAAGAACTTTATCCTGTGCCCACTGAAGTTTAGCGGCTTCTGTAGGTTCAGCAGTTGTCTTCTGAATATTGTCAAGACCAGGAGCATAGCTCTTTCCACTTACATTTGTTCCTGCAAAAAGATCGCCTGTAGGACCTGCAGCATTTACACCAGGAGTATAGATTTTATACAGCTTAGCGATTGCATTAATAAATGCAGTAGCATTAGCATTGTCAGCAGGCTGAAGTATTGTGATTTCATTTAAAGCCTGAGCAACGAGTCTGCTTGCCTTATCATAGTTACTCTCTGTTGCGCCTTTAGCATCAGTTGAATAAACTGTAAGGTCTATAGCCTGAATTGCTGTAATAGTTGCATTTTTTAATGAAGTAAATTCTTCGCTATATACGTCTTTTGCTTTTGTTCCAGTTCCATCTGATTTAAACAAATCACTATAAACAGTAGTAGCGTTATACACTGTCCAAGTTGCATCAACTTGAGGATAACCATCCTCAGCTGTTCCTGTTGTAAAGTATCCTGAGAACTGTTCTCCGGAAGCGTTATCAGCTATTATTGCAGCCTGAATTGCTGCAAGCTTTTCATTATACTGCTTGTCAATATCTGCTGTTGCTTCTTCATATACTTTTGTAAATACTGCAGTCACAGAAGCTTTTGATACATTTGTACCGTTAAAAGTTTTAACTGTCTCATTTCCGAATAAAGCGTCTATTGCTTTATCCATAGCAGTCTTTTCCTGTGCTTTAGCATAGTTAGCAGCACTTAAAGTATCTGCCATAACTGTAGCTTCTGTCACTTTCGTGTTATCAGCAGGTTCCGCAAAAGCACTCATAGCTGAACCGAATGTGAAAGTAAAGCCTACAGCCAGTGCAAGAAGAATTGATAAAAATTTCTTCATTTCGGTTATTTCCTTTCTTTTTGTTCTTTGTCTCCCACAGGTCCATATAGCCTTTGATTTCCTTGTTCCGGTGGGCTAACGATTTGATTTGAAGTATTAGAATGCCTTTAACTGTTGAAATTTCAACATTTTAAGCCGGTCATGTAATGTGATTTTCTGCAAAATATTAATTGCCTTGACCAAGGTATTTAAGTTGTACATTTGGTGAAAATAAAGTATACTATAGCTATAGAGATTAATTTCAGGGAAAGGAGCAGACTGCTATGAACAATCAGAAAAAGAAAATATCCACAGGTGTGGAGGATTTTAAAACAATCATTGATGAAAACGGATACCTTGTAGACAAAACACTGATGATTAAGGATGTGCTTGAAAGCAATGCCAAGGTGACGCTGTTTACAAGACCACGCAGATTCGGCAAAACCCTGAACCAGAGCATGATAAAAAGATTCCTTGAGTATGAAATCACTGAACAGGGAGACAGAATAGATAACAGTTACCTCTTTGACGGTCTTAATATCAGCAGGTGCGGCGAGGATATATTGAAACATCAGCAGCAGTACCCCGTTATATTCCTGTCATTAAAATCAGCAAAACAGGATACTTTTGCGACAGCATTTGCTATGCTGATCAAAGAGATTGCAAGCGAATTTCGCAGGCATCAATATATACTTAAATCAGACATTATTGCGGAAGATCAAAAGGAAGTATATCGTGAGATTATGATAAGAAAAGCTGAGCATGCAGAGTACTACGATGCATTGAAATTCCTTTCTGAATGTCTTGCTAAATATCATGGCAGAAACACAATCATACTCATAGACGAGTATGATGTACCTTTAGAGAACGCATACAGCAGAGGCTTCTATGATGAGATGATGGGATTTATCCGTTCTCTGTTTGAATCAGCCCTCAAAACAAATCCATACCTCGAAAAGGGTATCATAACAGGGTGTCTGCGAATCAGCAAGGAAAGCATATTCACAGGACTTAACAATCTCAAAGTCCAGTCCATACTGAGTTCACATTACAGTGAATGCTTTGGTTTTACAGAAGACGAGGTCAAAGAAATACTGGACTATTATGGTTTTGCAGATAAATATCCGGAAGTCAGAGAATGGTATGACGGATATATGTTTGGCAAAGCCGAGATATATAACCCATGGAGTATTCTCAGCTATATCGATGAGGCGCAGGGCGAAGGTGGCTTTACACCGGCTGCAAGGCCGTACTGGTCAAATACATCATCCAACAGCATAGTGAAAGAATTGATATATGAGGCTGATAACAAAACCAGAAACGACCTTGAAATGCTGATGAGCGGCGGCACGATAGCCAAACCCGTACATGAGGACATAACTTACGGAGATATTCATTCCAATCAGGACAATCTGTGGAATTTCCTGTTTTTCACAGGATATCTAAAGATGAAAAGTACGTATACAGATGATGGAACTGTTTATCTTGAACTTGCTATACCAAACAAGGAAGTCAGAGAGATATACAAACGGACTATCAGAGGATGGTTTGATGAAAAGATATCAAATACAGACAATACCCTGTTTATCAAAGCGCTGGAACAGGGTGACTGTAAAGCTGCAGAAGATTTCATCAACACTCTATTTGAAACTACAATAAGTTACTTCGACTGCACAGAAAGCTTTTATCATGGATTGCTTGCAGGGCTTCTGGCTAGAACAGGCAGGTACAAAATGGACTCAAACAAGGAAAGCGGATATGGCAGATATGATCTGGTCTTCAAGACTCCTGCCGTCAGAAACGGTAAAGTGATTATATTGGAATTTAAGATTACAAAAGATGCTCAAAAGCTTGAAGCCAAATGTGATGAAGCTCTTAAGCAGATAGAGGACAAAAAATATGCAGCGCCTTTTATTAGCGAAGGCTATTCTTCTATACGGAAATACGGCATCAGCTTTTACAATCAGGAGTGCATGGTAAAACAGGGAGAGATGTATGTCAGAGAATAAGATAATTAAATAAACCTGATAATAGAAGAAACCCGGCGAAAGCCGGGCTTCAACATTATTCAGGTTA
>URGK01000033.1 GCA_900547295.1 uncultured Eubacteriales bacterium | reverse complement strand
GAAAGATGCTTTCAGAGATGGCAATCTATGATGCCGCTGCATTCACTGCTTTATGTGATACAGCTAAAAAGGCTTTAAACTAGAGGGAGGCTTTTATGAATAAGGAACAGCTTATCAAAAAAATCAATGACATCGTTGCAAACGAGAAGTTCAAGCTTGACGCTTATTTCCTCTGCGGTTTCCCTACAGACAAACCAAATGATGAATTAAAGGCTGCCTGTGAGAAATATCTTGAAACACTTGAAGACAAAGAAGCAAACAAGGCTGCTGCAGAAGCTATGATTTCAGAGTTCGAAAAAGAACTCGCTTCAGTTCCTGTAACAGACGAAAACAAGGCTATTCTCGGCATCAAAAAAACCGTAAAAGAAATCCTTGACAACAGAGAGTTATTATTCTAAAACATACGCAGCAGTTAATTCTGCTGCTTTTTTATGACCTAACCCAGTGAACGAAGTGAACTGTTGGTAGGTCAGCAGTAGACTCTTACAACAGTATGTATAGAGTCTTTGCATAAGACTTTCTATGATTTATTCCATAAATCAAGACAAGTCTTTAAACTACAGAAATTGCCGAGCTTTAGCGAGAATGCAATTTTTCAGTTTATGACCTAACTCGATTTGTGAAACAAATCATCAGTAAATATATGAAACGGCAGGTTTTGATTATGAAATCAGAAGATATTAATACAATACTTGATATACTGGAGCAGACTTATCCTGATGCGGGCTGTGCGCTTGAGCATATTGATATATTTGAGCTTCTTATCTGTGTTGTGCTTTCAGCACAGACCACAGACAAAAGCGTAAACAAGGTTACTCCTGCGCTGTTTGCAGAATATCCCGATGCAGCCGCCCTTTCGCAGGCTGACCCCGATGATGTTGCGGAATACATAAGGTCAATCGGCATGTACAGAACCAAATCAAAGAATATAGTCAATCTGTCAAAGGCTCTTGTCGCAAACTATGACGGCAAGGTTCCGGACGATTACGACAGCCTTGTATCGCTTCCCGGCGTGGGGCGCAAAACCGCCAATGTGGTTCTTTCCGTAGGCTTTGGTCATCAAAGACTTGCTGTAGATACTCATGTTTTCAGAGTTGCCAACAGAATAGGCTTTGTATGTGAAAAAGATGTCCTCAAAACAGAACTTGCTCTTATGGAGGTCATCCCCGAAAACAGATGGACAAGAACTCATCACAGCCTTATATTCCACGGCAGAAACTGCTGTGATGCCCGAAAGCCAAAATGCACCGAATGCCCTATAAATCAATATTGCAAATACTACAAAGAGGCTGGAAACTAATCAGCCTCTTTATCATTTACCTCTTTTAACAGTTCCGCAAGAACATAGTTTTTGTCATTGCCAGTCCTGTTGATAGAACTTCTTATCTTTTCCTTTGCATTTTCGATATCCGCTTTAAGTTCAGCCGAGGTAATTCGTTTTGCGCCTGAGCCGAATATCATAAGCTGCTCCATATAGTCAGAGGTTGCAACTGTAACATCGGCTTTTTTGCCCAGCTCATAGGCCAGCTTTTCAATATAGCTGTCCGCCGTCTGGTTTTCTCTGGTGTAAACCACGCTGATACCGTTTATATCTTCCGCAGTACCGTTATTGCCTTTCACCTTATAGCCGTCAAACACAAGTATAATCTCAGCGTCTGTACTGCTGCCGTAGTCAGATATAATGTCAAGCAGTCTTTCTCTTGCAAATCCTATATTATCGGAGTCTATATCATCCCAAGAAAAAATCATATTGTAGCCGTCAATCACAAGATATTTTTTGCGGTCAGGATCGTAAGGCTCCCTCGCCTTATAGTCCGAGCTGTACTGCCTTTCCGACTTCCTTACATACGGCTTTGATTTTTCTTTCCGTTTGCCGTAGGTTTTTTCGAATATTGCTTTAAGCTCATCATCAAACACACCGCTTCTGTCACTTAGGCTCCTGACTGCGCCTGCATCTGCCGCAGGAGTTTTTTGCAGTACGCTTTTGATGTGCATATACTGTTCAACCTCATTCCACGGCACATTGAAGCCTGCGCCATGCGAACAGAATACCGAACCCGGTGGGTTGTCCAGATCCGCCTCAGGGTTATATCCTGCCGCCGCTATAACCTCCTCCTGATTATGACATGCATCATAGCCGGAAAAACTGCAGTAAAGCCTGCCTGTTCCTCTGGTGTACGAAAGAACCTCTGTATAATACCCGTTCATGGTTGAAACAGGCGCTCTGCCTCTGATTACAGTCATATCTCCTGTAATTTCAGGCTCATCAAAGGTTCCTGCCATTCTCTGAATATCCGAAATAGCTCTGCCTGTCATTTCCTGCGGTATTTCAAGACTGTAGCTGTAAAACGGCTCCAGCACAATGCATTTGTTTCGCATAAGACCCTGCCTTACGGCTCTGTAGGTGGACTGTCTGAAATCTCCGCCCTCCGTATGCTTCTCGTGAGCGCGCCCTGCCGCAAGGGTAATCTTCATATCGGTTATTTCAGCCCCTATAAGCACTCCTCTGTGCTTTTTCTCACACAGATGTGTAAGTATGAGCCTCTGCCAGTTTCTGTCCAGCAGATCTTCGCTGACATCCGTATCAAATATAACACCGCTGCCTCTTTCGAGAGGCTCCAGTACAAGATGAACCTCCGAATAGTGTCTCAAAGGCTCATAATGTCCCACGCCCTCTGAAACCTGCTGCACTGTTTCCATATATACCACATTGCCTTCTCCGAATTCAATGTCAATTCCAAACCTTTCGGCCACAAGACTTTTGAGTATTTCCGTCTGCACCCTGCCCATAAGCTTGACACAGATTTCACCCAGTTCTCTGTTTAATTCTATATGAAGCTGCGGGTCCTCCTCTGCAAGCTGCGAAAGCTTTACAAACGCATCGTGAACATCAAAGCCTTCCGGCAGTATCACACTGTAAGAAAGTACAGGACTCATAACAGGAGAGTAAAACTCTTTTTCACTGCCCAGTCCCTGTCCGCAGTAAGTGCTGCTAAGACCGGTCACTGCGCATACGGTACCTGCGGGAGCCTCCTGTATTTCTGTGAACTTAGCGCCCTGGTATATTCTTATCTGCTGTACTTTTTCGCTGCATTCAGGTATCAGCTGTTTTGCTCTGATGCTGCCTCCCGTTATTTTCATATGGGTCATTCGGTTGCCCTGCGCAGCTCTTGAAATCTTGTAGACTCTGGCGCCGAATTTCTCATCGTATTCAGGTGAAATCATAAATCTGTCAAGGGCGTCTATAAACTGCTCTGTACCCTCCATCTTGAGAGCCGAACCGAAATATACAGGAAAAAGCTTTCTGTGTTTTATCAGCTTTGAAAGCCTGTTCTCCGTGATTGTACCCGTTTCAAGATATTCCTCCATAGCCTGCTCATCGGATACGGCTATATCCTCATAGTATGCCGGCTCCGGTACCAGGCATCTTTCATCAAGCTTTTCTCTCAGCATCTCCATAAGCTTCTGTCTGTCTGCTCCCGGCTGATCCATTTTATTTACAAATATGAACACCGGTATCTCATATTCAGACAACAGCCCCCACAGCGTATTGACATAGCCTGTAACACCGTCTGCTGCGGAAATAAGGAGTACCGCATAGTCAAGTACCTGCAGCGTTCTTTCCATTTCGGCAGAGAAGTCCATATGACCCGGAGTGTCAAGAAGCGTTATGCTTCTTTCGCCCAGCTCGAATAAGGCCTGTTTTGAAAATATGGTGATGCCCCGCTGTTTTTCAAGGCTGTGGGTATCCAGAAACGCGTTCTGGTGGTCTACCCTGCCAGCCTGTCTTATGCTGCCTGCGTGATAAAGCAGGGCCTCTGACAAAGTCGTTTTGCCTGCATCAACGGGCGCTGTTATTCCTATCGTTATCCTGTCTGTTTTTAACATAATTCTCCCACAAGACTGAATGTACTTGACTCTGTTATTCTGACAGAAACCATCCTGCCTGTCAGATCCTCTGAAGCTTTAAAATTCACCAGCTTGAAGCCGTCGGTTCTGCCGGAGTATGTCATAATATCGTTTTTGCTGGTGCCCTCAACGAGTACCTGCTGAACAGTTCCGACATATTCTGCATTTTTCTCTGCGGAAATTCTGTTAATGGTATCTACAAGTCTGTTAAATCTTTCGTGCTTGACATCCTCCGGAATCTGATCTTCAAATTTCTCCGCAGGCGTTCCCTTTCTTATTGAATAAAGAAAAGTAAATGCTGAATCGTATCTCACCCGCTCTGCCAGATCGAGCGTTTCAAGGAAATCCGCTTCGGTTTCGCCCGGAAATCCCACAATTATATCTGTCGAGATCGTTATATCCGGCACAGCTGCTCTCAGTCTTTCCACAAGCTTCATATAGTCCTCTTTGGTATATCTTCTGTTCATTCGTTTTAAAATACCGCTGCTGCCCGACTGCACCGGCAGATGAATGTTTCTGCACAGCTTGTCACAGTCCCTGTATGCCTGTATAAGACGGTCTGAAAGGTCTTTAGGGTGAGAGGTCATAAACCTTATTCTCTCAAGTCCCTCTATGTCATTGAGCATATATATCAGAGCTGCAAAGTCGGTATCCTCATCACCTTTGTAGGAATTTACATTCTGACCCAGCAGTGTTATCTCCTTAACTCCGTCAGCCACAAGATTTCTGACCTCATTTACTATATCAAGAGGTCTGCGGCTTCTCTCTCTGCCTCTCGTATACGGAACTATGCAGTAGGTGCAGAAATTGTTGCAGCCGTACATGATGTTGACAAATGCCTTGTGTTTGTAAAGGCGCTTTGCCGGCAGTCCCTCTACAATTTCTCCGCCATCCTCCCATATGTCCATTATCTTCTGTTTCTCATTCATCACGTTTTCGAGAAGCTGCGGGAACATATGTATGTTGTGAGTTCCGAATATTATATCCACCCACGGATATTTCATCTTGAGCGTATCTATAACGTGCTGCTGCTGCATCATACAGCCGCATACGCCAACCACAAATTCGGGATCTTCTGTTTTTTTCTTTTTGAGCTGCCCAAGTGTGCCGAAAAATCTCTTGTCTGCGTTTTCTCTGACACTGCATGTATTTATGATTACTATGTCTGCTTCTTTTTTATCTAAAACCGGCTCCATACCCTGCTGCGCAAGCATTCCGGCTATTGTTTCCGAATCGTGTTCGTTCATCTGACACCCAAAGGTTATAATATGGTATTTTTTCATCTGTGTCCTCTTCCTCTTAATTTTAATCAACATTATAAGTATACATTAATTCATCATATATTACAAACAAAGCCGCTGAAATATTTTTTAAAAACTGTGTCATTTGCTACATACATTGCCCGAAAAATATATTATAATATAATCATAAACAAGAAGCTTGGAGGTAAAAACAATGTTAGATAAAAAAGTAGTAAAATTATTAAACGAACAGGTTGTCGCAGAGTTCTATTCAGCTTATCTGTATCTGGATTTTGCAAATTACTATATTGATGAAAGTCTTGACGGTTTTGGAAACTGGTACACAATCCAGGCTCAGGAAGAAAGAGACCACGCAATGCTTTTCATCAAGTATCTGCAGATGAACGATGAAAAGGTTGAACTTGATACTATAGCAAAGCCTGACAAGGTATTCGCAGACAGAATTGACCCGCTCAAGGCAGGACTTGAACACGAAAGACTTGTAACAGGTCTTATCAACAATATCTATGATGCCGCATATCAGGTAAAAGACTTCAGAACAATGCAGTTCCTTGACTGGTTCATCAAAGAACAGATGGAAGAAGAGGATAACGCAACTACACTGATTTCAAAATATGAAATGTTCGGCACAGATGCAAAGGGTCTGTATATGCTGGATCAGGAACTTGGTCAGAGAATTTACTCCGCACCGTCACTTGTATTATAAATTGCTTTCAGCCATCAGTTTTACCGATGGCTGTATTTTTTTTATTTACTTTATAATACAGCAGCACGCCCTGTATACACAGAGCGCCTTACTGCCGTAACCTTTTTAAAATGTCATATCTATATAGAAATCATTGGAGAAAGTAATGTTATAAAAATGCTAAAAAGGTTATTATGCTGTCACTATTTTGAAACATTCGATTGTTCCCGGTGAATATGTGTCTTCACTTTCCACAACCTCTATTTCAATAACCGCAGGCTTTCCTGTTGCCGCAGCTCTTGAGATTGCGCCTGCTATATCCTCCGGCTTTGTAACCTTTTCACCATAGCCGCCCCATACCGCAGGCAGCTTGTAATACTCAAACGGACTGCCGTCAGGCATTGTTATATCCTGTCCGATATCATTGTTTTCATCCGGCGTTGCAATATTGGCAAAGCCTTTAATCATTGCATATTTGTTATTGTTGTTTATAACCGCGATAACCTGCGCACCGTGCTTTGCATATGTAAGCATTTCGCCCACATACTGTCCGAACGAGCCGTCGCCTGTAGTATGGAGTATCGGCTTTCCTGTTGCCGCCCATACACCTAATGCCGCTCCCATCTGGGAACCTATGCAGCCGAACTTTGTTCCGTGGAAGAACTTGCCCGGGAACATTCCCGCATCATCAAGCTTTAATGATATATAAGGTCTTATCCATTCAAGGCAGTCACCGCCGTCTGCAACCTGTATGAAGTCTTTTCCCTCATTGTTCAGGAATTTAAAGAACTCCTTTGCTGCGCGCGCAGTATGCATAGGCATTCTGTCGCTGTCAAACGATGTTTTGTCAAGCTCAGCCATAAACTCCCATGTCTTCTTTGATATTTCCTTAAGCCAGTTACTTTCAGTTCTTGCTGATGTCTTAGTCTTAACACTATTAAGGATCTGTCTCGCAACAACATCTGAATGTCCTGCAATACCTATATCTGCCCCTATATTCATACCTATATCCAGTGGATTTGTGGTAACGTTTATCCATTTAGCCTGCGGATTTACAAAGAACATGCCGCTTTCCATATCGGTTTTAAAGTTAAATCCTATTACCACATCAGCTTCGGGCGCCGCAAAGCTTCCCATTTTGAACAGGTCTTTATCCTCCTTAAAGAACTTGCCCTTGTTGGTAAGTGTAACGCTTGTCGGAATCTGCAGGTACTCTGCCAGTTCTTTGAAAGCAGTCATATCCTCTGCAAAATACTGAGCGCCCTCGCCTATAAGCATTGCAGGTTTTTTCGCGTTTATAAGAATATCCGCGACTTCTTCCGCAACCTTTGGCTCCACGCCGGTCCTTCTGTTCATCATATAGTTTACAGGATACATGATATCCTCTTCTTCAACCCGATTAACCTCCAGTACATCAAGCGGAAGTTCAAGGTAGGCAGGACCCGGCTGCATACTGCAGCAGCTTCTTATTGCAGTTGCAATATATTCAGGAATTCGCTCTGTATACGGGCATTTCTTTGCAAATTTTGTAGTCTGCTTAAATATTGAAGTAACGTCAAAATCCTGCAGGGTTTCCGTAAGTTCCTGTTTTGCCGCTCCGCCGCCTCCTATAAGAAGTACAGGTACATCATAAATCTGCGAATCCACAATTGCTGTCAGTGTGTTTGTAACTCCGGGGCCTGCCGTAGCAACTACAACGCCCATTTTGCCTGTCACCTGTGCATAACCCATCGCAGCATAGGCTGCCGCGCCTTCGTGTTTAACATCAAGCACGCGTATTCCCGCCTTTTCACATTCGTGGAACAGTCTGAAAATATGTCCGCCGCTTAATGTGAATATGCACTCGACTCCTGCGTCCTTAAGCATTTTTACGGCTAATACCGATCCGTCTACTTTTGCCATAAATAATCTCCTCATCAAATTTATTTAGGTTTTTGAAGGCCACCTATAAGCCTGTTTTTTTGAATTTCAGACCTTTCTATCCGTCTGTTACCTGCATATTAATACATTTTCACGTTCAAAACCACAGTTTTTCAGGTTTAAGGTTTTTTTTGGTCAAATCTCGTTTTTTTTTAGATTGAATGAGTGATATATGCAGAGTAGAATATTTTCATAAATCAAACAGGCACTGGAGAATTACAATGAAATATTTTGAAAAGCACCCTCTTCCTCTTGTCATTACAGGAGTGATAGGAGTTTCACTATCGGCAATTTTCGTGCGGTATTCGCAGGCGCCGGCACTCATAACGGCTGCCTACAGGCTTATATGGACCGTTCTGATTATGACGCCGGCAGTTCTTGCAAACAAAAAGGTAATTGGTGAAATAAAGAATATGAAAGGCAGAGCGCTGCTTCTCTGCGCAGCAAGCGGCATTTTTCTCGCGTTTCATTTTTCCCTCTGGTTTGAGTCGCTCAATCTTACGTCTGTCGCAAGCTCCACCGCCATAGTATGCACCGAGGTTATATGGGTAGCTCTCGGCTACTGCATATTTATGAAAGGTCAACTTGTGACGAAGGCTAAAATCAGTATAGCGATAACTGTTGCAGGAAGCATTGTAATTGCAATGGCAGACGGCTCTGCCGGCGGAAACAGTCTGTACGGAGATTTTCTCGCGCTTCTGTCTGCGCTTTTTTCAACGGTGTACACGCTCATAGGCAAGCAGGTAAGAAAGAATTTGAGTACCACGGCATATACTTTTATAGTGTATTTTTTCTGCGCGGTCTCACTGTGTATAATGATTCCTGTTTCGAATATCTCCTTTACCGGCTACGGCTGGTCCGCAATCATCGTAGGGCTGCTGCTGTGCGTTTTTTCAACGCTGCTGGGGCACAGTATATTCAACTGGGCTATAAAATACTATTCTCCGTCATTTATTGCCGCAATCAAGCTCTGTCAGCCTGCAATCGCCGCAGTGTTTGCATTTATACTGTTTTCGGAAATTCCATCTCTGCCTGTTATCATAGGAAGCATAATAACCATAGCTGGAGTTGTAATATATTCAAAAACAGAATCGGAATAATTCAATACGGTATGTGCATAAAATGATGTTTTACATATTTACGGCATTGTTTCTTAAAATTTTTCATTTGCCACCTTTAAAGATATAGACGATATACAAATTCTTTTCATCAGCAAATTACGTTCATATCAGAAGTGCGCTTCATATGGACTCTTGATGTATTGTAATATAATGCAACCACCGATTGGCCTTAATGTCGGGCTGTAATGTCAAATATCATTTTATTCTGCATATAAAGTAAGACCGCTTTACTTAACTGGTAAAACGGTCTTTTATATTGACTTTATTATGCCTCATCATACAGCATTCTGTTACATGTAAGGTATGCATTTTCGGTAGGAGTTATTCCCTTTGCTTTAGCCTCGGCAAAATTATTCAGGGTGGAGCCGGGCAGGGTGCGGTCAATAATGTCCACAAGCTGATTATATGTCGCTTTATCGCCCTCCATATACTCCAGCGCCGCGCACATTACACCTGCGGTATTGTGCCACCATTCTGTCTGAAATACGATGCCCGCATCATTCAAAAGCTTTGCAATCTGTATTTCTTCATCTATGTCAGATGCTTTTATCTGATTGTTGGCAGAGCCCCATATGTATCTGCATTTAAACTTTTCGATGTTATCCTCTGTTATAATGCCTCCCACCGCGCACGGAGATATAATATCAACATCAAGATAGAGCGCCTCCGATACATCGGCAGCCTTTATGTCTTTGCCCGGATTTGCGGCTATAAATTTATCTATATTTCCGGTATTGGTATCTGAAACATACAGTCTGACGCCGTTGTCTGCAAGCATCTGCGCCATATGCATTCCCACCGCGCCAAGTCCGATTACAACAGCGCTTTTGCCATCAAGGTCAGGTTTTCCCTCTTTGAATTCAACAGCTTTTTTGAGCGTTTCAAACACGCCGTAGGCAGTAGGCCTGCCGCTTTCTCCAAGAGGTGATGACGGTCCGCTGGTGTAGCTCATCGAATAGTATCTGTTTTCGACGTCTGCTATCTCTGTAGGCATTTTCATATCTGCACCTGTCATACATCTGTTTCTGTCAAGGGCGTATGCGAGAAATCCAAGAGTCTTCATATCCTCAAGGTCAACCGGAGTCATCTGAACCGTGCTTTTGCTGCCTCCGAAGCTGATATCTCCGGCAATGCATTTCAGACTCATTCCTCTGCTTATGGCAAGACCGTCCTTTATCATATCAAGCTCATTGTCCTCCGGCTCATATCTTCTGATTCCGTCGATAAACATTGCGCCGCGTCTGTTATTTATTCCTCTTTTGACGCTGTGCCTGTGGCATACAAATTTAATATCCCTTTCACTATAATAGTATAAGGTAATTCCAAGATGTTTTCCTTTTTTAATCAGTGAAATAATTGTATCAAGATAGTCCTCCAGCCCGTATTTCCTGTACAGAAGCCTTGTCTCCGCTGTGTTAAGATAACGGGCATCCTCAGTCAGTATGTCATCTGCGCAGAAAGTTCTGTTGTACTGTGAAAAGTCTGTATCGCTTTCCCATTCCTTTGCGGCTTCGAGTCTGACGATATCCCGCTTCCAGTTATACTGTATTCTGAGGGTAGTCAGACTTTCTTTTTTCAATGGATCAATAATGCTTGTCATATTCGTTTCCTTTCCGGCTTTAAGCTCTCTTATACAGCAGTATCAGGTGAGCATTTCAAATCCTGCCCACCTGAAAAAATTATATACTATTCCATTATAAATCTGCCAAAATGGTTAGGGCAATGATATTCCGGATTCGGAAGATCAATGTAGGCCCATGAGAAGTAGTGAGGTGATGGCGTCAGTTCTCCGCATTTGTAGAAGTTGCCTCTGTATACTGCGCCGCTGCCTAAGTCAATATCTCCGTAAACTCTGTGTATGAGTTCAAGGGATACGAAATATTCAACCCACCAGTATTCACCGCTTCTTCCGGCTGTTATTTCGGGCAGCATACCAAATCTCTCATTAAGCGGAATTCTGCCGTTTCTGCCTGTACCGGTGCAGCAGTTGATTGCAGCGCAGGCAGTCGCTTCAAGGTTCATATACCCCTCGGTATTTCCCGGCAGGAAGTCCATAAACCATTCAACACAGCTGTCATCGCATACATCATCGCTGAAGTCATACGGTTTGTATGTCATACGTGGGTTTTCTTCTTTTGCATATATCTTTGCGTAAAAGCCCCTGCCCTCTACAAATATCAGCTGCGCATAGCAGTCGGTTTCATATGTGCTTTCCCACAGAATATTGTCAATGTGCGCTTTGGCAGCGCCCTCATAATCTTTATTCTGCTTTCTTTTAATTATATATGTTTCCATTTCTTTTCTCCGGTCTGTCATACAATATCATCATCTATGATTGCTTTTATGGAATTTGCATATTCCGACGGGGTCATATTAATAGTCTTTTTGAAAACCGTAGAGAAATAGTGAGGCGTACTGAACCCCAGCATTTCGGAAATCTCCGTGAAATTATATGCATTTTCGCGTATCATTCTTTTGGCCTCTTCAATCTTGAGCTTCGTAAAGTATCTCATAACCGGCTGACCTTTAATCTTTTTAAAGGCAGTTTCCATACTTGTAATGCTCACGTTGAATTTATGGCAGAAATCGCTTCTCTTTATCCTTTTGTCAAGGTTTTTTTTCATATAGGCGATTATCTCCTCCACAAAATCAGACTCGAAATTGTCACGAGGCATTGACTTTGATCTTTCGTATTTGCTTACGAATTCATTATCCCTTATAAGTCGTATCAGGAATTCCTCAAGATTTATTTTGAGAAGCTGCTGCGCTCCTATCAGCCCGTCCTTCTTTTTTTCCATTTCAAAGGAGTCCAGCCTGTAGATATTATCCGGAGGCATTACAAACGCATTTTTGGATTCGTACACGATTGATGACAGCAGCTCTTTGTTTCTTTTATTTATTGAAACTATTTTATCCTGGAAATAATTCATAGCCTCGCTGTCACAGAAGAAGCAGCCGACAAGGACATTTGGCGCAATAATACCGTCTCCAAACAGGTCATGCGCCTGTCCCGGTTTATGAAACACCATTTCTCCCTGCATCAGCGTAAAACAGTTGTCATCTGCAATTATCTTAATCTGACCCTTGTCCACATATACAAATTCCCAGAAGTTATGCACTTCAGGCTTGTTAAATATTACATCGTTCTGGAACTCATAATATCTCATGGCAACGATATCCTTTATTTCTATAACGGATTCCAGTTTGCTTTCCTGAAAATAAATATAATTTATATTACTCATCTTTTTCCCTCACATGCATAACTTCTTTATATTATAATACTTCTTTTACATATTTAACAGGAAAACAGCAGCGCATCCGAGAATAAGTGCTATAATACCTGTCTTTGTAAGTTTTTCCTTGAAGAATATGAATGCTACAAGTGAAGTCAGCAGCATTGAGCCTGTTTCAACTGTAGGGTACAGAACTACCGCAGGAATATCAGCTGCAGCCTTTACATATAATGCGTTTGCAATACCGTTTGTAGCTGCCTGAATAACTGCAAACAGGAAAATCAGCTTGTAGTTCAGTTTTGATAACAGTTCTGTTTCCGCAGCATCGTCTCTTGTCTTGTTTTTCATTACAAAGAATCCTACTGCAAATGTCAGTGCGCAGAATATATACAGCATTCCCATAAACTGCGCATTGTTAGGGTTTTCAACATACGCATAGTGCATATTGAATGTGAACAGCTGCAGACCGTACATAGCAAATGCACCGAATGCCAGCAGGAACCATTTGAGTGTAGGTCTTTTGTCAACAGGTCCCATATTAACGATAATCATAACAACGATTGTAAGTCCAAGTCCTACAAACTGAATTCCTGTAGGAAGCTGTCCAAGAAAAATACCTGCCAGTACAACCGGAACAATAGGTCCAAGCCCCAGTGTTACTGATGACAGTGACAGCGGTCCGTGGTAAAGCGACATTACATAACAGAGGTTGCAGGCGCCGGCAGTTATGCCTCCGATAGCCGCAAACAGTATATCCATAGGAATGAAAGTCCAGTCGCCCTGAATGATGATGGTAATCCACCAGCCGCACGCAGTCAGTAAAGACCACATAATACCGAACAGGAAAGGAATAACGTTGGAGCTCTGCGCATTCTGCAGAGTCATCATTTTATTCTGATTTACATAAGATGCTGAAAACAGTACAGCAGTTAATACTAAAAATAACGTACCCATATATATGTCCTCCTAAATAAAATATTAGAGATATTTTTTTAATTATTCTTCATTTTCATCTTTTAATTCCACAATCATTTCAACTTCAATCGGAATGTTGGCATAAAAAGATGTTACGCCGATAGCAGATCTTGCGTGTCTGCCTGAGTCGCCGAATACTTCAACAAGTAAATCCGAGCAGCCGTTTGCAACCTTTGGCTGATCATGAAAATCAGGTGTTGAATTTACCATGCAGAGAAGCTTTACAATCTGCTTTACACGGTTTAAGCTTCCTATATGTGATTTTAATGATGCCATCAGGTTTATTGCGCATAAGCGCGCCGCTTCCTGCGCATCTTCGATGGAAATATCCTCTCCCAGACGTCCGGAAGTCCACGATCCGTCAGGATGCTCAGGACCTTCGCCTGATACCCATACAAGATTTCCGACCTGCCTGCATAAAACAAGGTTCCATGCGCTGGTATCAACAGGAGGAGGAGTCGGCAGTTCGATTCCCAGCTCCTTTAATTTTTCTTCAGGTCCCATTACCTTTTTAATATTTTCACTCATAATTTCCTCCCGAATATTAATAGTCTTTTTCTACTTTTGCAACAGGCCTGCCGTTGAGCTTTTCTGCAACTGAAGTCATACCGTCTCTTATAAACTCCGCGTCATCTCCGATTATCATCATATTGACGCCTCGTTTTTCCCACCTGAGAACTTCTTCCGGATCTCCGCTGAAAATACCGACGCACTTGTTATTTGCCACGCAGATATCCATAGCGTCCTGCGCAAGCTGATCTATTTCCTCCTCACAGTCCGAATAAAATCTTCCCGTTGACTGTGAAAGGTCGTTTCTTCCAACTATAAATCCATCGATGCCTTCCATTTTGCAAACCTCTTCAAGCTCGTCCACCAGAGATTTCTTTTCCAGCATAAGCATCAGTAAGGTATCGTGGTTCGCCCTCTTGACATAAGGATCAATCTGAGTATAATTTTTACTTGGGCGGTACGGTCCTACACCTCTGTGACCAAGCGGCACGAATTTGCCCTCTTCAATACACATTCTGGCTTCCTCGACGCCGTGAATGTTAGGTACTATGACTCCGTCAGCACCCCAGTCAAGTGCTTTCTTAATAAAAGGTCCGTATACCGACGGTACCCTTACTATGCACAGCATAGGTGAGTCTTTAAGTGCCTGAATAGCTGCGGGCAGTGTTGTCGCATTCCATAGGGCGTGTTCCCAATCTAATACGCACCAGTCAAGAGGTGTAAGGGCCGATGCCTCTACTACTGCCGGAGATCCCAGATCAAAAGAAGTTCCAATCATATTTTCTCTTGCGCGGAATTTCTCTATTGCAGCGCTTTTAGGTGATTTTCCATTGTTGTTGCTCATAAGTTTACTCCTTTCTTAATTTTCTTCTTTTATTTTTCCAAACAGAAACGACTCTGTTCCTCTCACTTTCGTATCTACAGCAAATATTCCTCCCGCAAGCGGCTGCTCTTTTTTTTCTTTTTCGCTGAGCTCTGCTCTTGCGGTTGTTATGTATAACGTGCTCATATCTCTTCCGCCAAAGGTACACGAGGTTACATTTGAAACCGGAATATTTATGCGGTCTATGATTTCTCCCGTATACGGATTACAGCAGAGAATGCTCCAGCCTCCCCACATTGCAACCCACAGATTTCCGTCAGTATCAATAGTCATTCCGTCCGGCATACCCTGCTCTTTTGTGAATGCTATTACGGTTCTTTTATTGGAAATCGTTTCGGTCTCAATGTCATAGTCAAAGGCTGCAATCCTGTAGGTAGGGCTGTCTATGTAATACATTGTCCTGCTGTCGCCGCTCCACGCAAGCCCGTTTGAGATAGTCACTCTGCCGAGCTTTTCCTCATATCCGCAGTCGGCTCTGAAACAGTACAGTCCGCCGCATTCGGCTTTTTCATATATATTCATTGTTCCTACCCAGAATCGTCCGTTTCTGTCGCATTTGCCGTCGTTATATATGTTGTCTTCCCTGTCTTTTGCAGGATTGCATATGAACTCTTTTTCTCCGTTATGAAGATTTAATCTGTAAATACCGTCTTCAAGTGCACATATCATACTCCCTGAATTTTCTTTTGCTATGGAGCCGGTTTTCTGATCAAGCTGAAAAACCTGTTTTTTTCTGCTTTCCGGGTCAAAGCTGTACACTCTTTTGTAATCGGTGTCCACCCAGTAAAGCATCTGCTCTCTGTCGTCCCATAACGGACATTCACCAAGCTCCATAAATTCATCAAGGATCAGTCTGCATTCTTTTTTCATCATTTATCTTCCTGCCTTTTATGAAAGCTTTATAATCTGTCCGCCGTCAACAACAAGCAGATGGCCTGTTATATATGCTGAATCGTCAGATGCAAGGAAAAATGCCGCCGATGCTATATCTGAAGGCTTGCCTACTCTTCCCATAGGAATTGTTTTGAGATATTCTTTCAGCCATTCTTCGTTTTCTATATCTGAACGGTTGAGTCTTGTATCAATAAATCCCGGGCATATAGCGTTAACACGTATATTGTATTTTGCAAGCTCTAATGCCATTGACATTGTCAGCATATTGATGCCGCCCTTTGAAACGTTGTAATGTGCAATCTGCGCCTCTGCCGCAAGTCCGTTTACGCTGGACATATGGATAATTGAACCGCCGTCCTTCTGCTTTGACATTATGCGTCCCACAGCCTGTGACATAAGGAAATATCCTTTAAGGTTTATTCCCATAACCTTATCCCAGTCCTCTTCGGGGATTTCAAGAAAATCGGCCCAAGGACAGATTCCTGCGTCGTTTACGAGGATATCTATATGTCCCCATTTGTCGGCAACTGCATTTACGGCATTGAAAATCTGCTCTTTTGAGAGAACATCAACCGTAAATGTCATAACATCTCCGCCCATGCTTTTCATTTCAGCCTCGGTTGCCTCAAGCATGTCCTTGTCGATATCAAATATCGCAACCTTTGCATTTTCTTTTACATAGCGTTCAACAATGCCTTTGCCTATGCCCTGCGCTCCGCCTGTAACTATTGCCACTTTACCTTCTAAGTTCATTTTGTGCCTCCTTATTTAATGCCACACCATTCGATGATCAGTTCTGCATACCAGCAGATTAAGTCTCTGTATGATTTCAAATCCATAAATTCGTCAGCTCCGTGCGCATTGCCGCCCTTTGGTCCTAAAACCATTGCAGGTGTGCTGCTGTAAAGGTTGAATATAAATGCGTCACATGCAAACGGTGATCCCGCAGGTTCAGGGAATTCATCTCCGAGAACTTTCTTTCCTGTCTGTTCTGCCGCTTCAAGGAATTTATCAGTAAGCTCACAGTCCTTCATTTCAGTACCTGTCAGAAATGCGTGTACAGGTTCGAGTACCGGTTCACAGGCTGTCAGATTGGTGTATTTATCTGCGCTCTTATGATAAAAATCCATAATATCGTCTACAAGCTCCTGATAGCTCATTCCCGGATATGTTTCAATCCAGAAAGCAACTGTAGCTTCCGGCGGATTGTCATCAATAATCTGACCTTCTACCGTACCCGATGAAAATCCGCTTATTGAACAGTCAAGTTCCCAGTCTTTGTCCCACCATTTCGGCACTGTAATGTTCTTGTTTCTGTATTCCTTATAGTCTTTCATAATTGCGACAAATCTTGCCGCGCCTTCAAGGGCGTTTACAAAGGTTTCTCCTGCAAAGGATATACCTGAAACTCCGCTGAATCTTGCTCTGAATGTACAGCCGCCAAGATGTGCAGGGTACATTGTAAGGTTTGTAGGCTCAGGTATTACCGCCATGTCGGGATTAGGTCCGTGAATACGTCCTGCAAGTGTTCCCATTGCTCCGCCGTATTCTTCGTCTATAACGGTTTCCACATAGACAGGGCCTGCTACGGGAACTTCTAAATCCTTAAGGCATTTTACTGCCATTGCAGCTGCCGCAAGTCCGCCTTTCATATCATATGAGCCTCTGCCGTACAACTTGCCGTCTTTCACTTTTCCCGACAGCGGGCTGTCTGTCCAGTCATCCTCGTTTCCGAATGATACTGTGTCCATATGTCCGGAGAACATAATCGAGTGTCCTTTTTCCTCACCGAAAAAAGCGCTGATTGTGTTAGGTCTGTCCGTATAATCTCTTGATTTGAAATATGCCGGATGCTCTGTAAGCCCCTCTACTTTTGATACATCGTACACCTCAACATCTCCGCCTATTTTCTTCATTTCTTCTGCAAAACGAAGCTGGCACTGTTTTTCATTACCTTTCGGCGGCAGGTTGCGTGAATCAATCTTAAGTAATTCACTTGCAAAGTTTTCAATGTAATCTTTGTTTTCTTCTGCCCACGTATTGATGCGCTGTGTTAATTCTTTGCGCTCCATAAATTTTCACTCCTTTCCTTGTAGTTAATATATTTATTTTTCATGGCGAACCGCAGTTGCATCTGCAATTACTTCCATTTCAAGCAGATAATCTTTCATATCCACATAGCCTGTAACTCTTGCCGGATACGGCTTGCTGAATATTTCCGAATAAACCTTGTCATATCCGTCAAAGTCCTCCGGTCTGCTCAGGTATGTGCTTACTCTTACAACGTGATCAAGGGTAAGCCCTGCTTCTGCCAGAATTTCCTCAACGTTTTTCAGGCACTGTCTTGTCTGGTCTTCGATGGTGTCTCCTGCAACCTCAAAGGATTCAAGGTCATCTCCCACCTGCCCTGAAACAAATACCAGGTTGCCTGCTCTTACTGCCTGTGAAAATGCAAACGGGAAATCTCTGTTTTTTTCAAGCTGATATGTAATCGACATTTTTTCACCTAATTATAAAACCTTTCCTCTGGCATCAATTTTAATGGTTCTTTCAACGATGCCGTTTCTTACTCCGTATATATAGTCGTGCATATTTACAGCTGCACAGCAGTGGTTCGGCAGTATTTCCAGTCTGTCGCCCACTTTGAGCTTCACGTCCGACGGTACTTTCATAATTCCGTGCTCCTCGCATAAGTCTGATATATATATGCGATGGTCTGTTCTGCACATTCCATAACCCTCTCTATGAGGACAGCCGTCACTGCACAGCGTTTTGAGACCTGCATCTGCTATTGCGCTTCCCTCTCTCGGAGTGCTTACAACAGTTGTCAGTATGTGCATTGCGCATTCATATTCTGATATTATTCCTGTGGAAAGCTGCTGGTCATCTCCAAACACATATGCTCCCGGTCTTACTTCTGTAACTCCGCTCATTTCGCCTATGAACTTGGATGTTGGCGTTGAGCCCACGCTTATCTCTTTTATTTCAATACCTTCTTTCTCCAGCATTTTCTGTGTTGTAAGAAGCGCATCAGCTTCTTTGTGAGCTGCTGCTCTTATGCTGTCCTCCCCGACATAATCGTAGGAAAAGCCCGCGTGGGTTATTAAGCCTATGATTTCAATCCCCGGCAACCCTATTATGCTCTTTACAAGTTCCACTGTTTCTTCTCCGGGCTCTCTGCCGCATCTTTGCAGTCCTGAGTTTACCTGTACATAGGTCTTGATTTTTCTGCCCATTGATACTCCCAGATCAGACAGTCCCTGCGAAACCTCAACACTGTCCGTGCATACGATTATTGAGGCTCTTTTAATGAGTTTTTCCAGTCTTTTCAGCTTTTTTTCACCTACAATAGGATAAGCAACAAGTATATCATCTATTCCTCCGTTAACCATAACCTCTGCTTCGCTGAGCTTTGCAACAGTAATTCCCGCTGCACCGTATTCGAGCTGTTTTTTCGCAATCCATATGCTCTTATGGGTTTTGCAGTGAGGCCGCAGCTTCACTCCTGCATTTCTTGCAAGCTCTGCTGTATGTTTCAGATTTTTTTCCATTATATCCAAATCAACAATTACAGCAGGAGTTTCAAGATCCTTTACATATTCCATATGAATATTCCTCCTAACTTTTATACAAAACATCTTCAAAACATTTACACATTATCTTTATAACCCAAATTTGCGGTTTTGTATTTATAAAATAAATCGGAATTTGTCTAAATTTGTGCAATCCTCAAATAATTCAAGTTCCGGTTTGTTGCTTCAAAAACAGAAAAAGGGCACTGCTTCAGATAAATATCTGATACAGTTACCCTCTAATTTTATGTATATTATGTTCTTTATTTATGTTCCTAAAACTCTGTACTCATCTATTACTGTTTTCCCCCATTTCTTTAGGTAAAATTGGCACCCCTGCCGGCACCCCTCTACCTGGAAAAAGCCCTTTTATAATGGAAATAATACTATTTGTCAGACAATTTGTCAACGTGTAAATAATGGGAATTAAAAAAGAGGCGCTCTAAATTATCGTGTGGGTGTGGGTGGACAATAAATTATCGTGTGGGTCTTTTTCTCCTGTTTTTTCAGACCGTGTGGGTGAGCTTTAAATTATTGTGTGGGTAAAAAAAGTCCTTCACGTTATGATTATCTTGCTTAATAAAAAAACGTAAATTTAAAAGATACCATTTACTATGATATATCCCTGATATAAAAGCTTATACGCTACCACGAAAAAAGAATTTAGCACGAACATAAGCGTATCAAACACTCTGCCTCGTAAGGTAGTCTTCAGATGATATCTGCTATAATGTAAAGAAACGTTTCTGCAAAGAATACAAAAAAAGCAACACGTCCATATCATAAGACAGGAAATTAAAATAATCAAAATAGCACTTAAAACAACTATTTTGCGGTTGCCTTAAGTGCCTGATTTTGATTTAAACCCACACGATAATTTACAGTACCTAAAAGAGCCTGCAGTCAGACCCTTTTATCGTTAAATTGATGTATATATTTTAATTTTCGTCTATTCAGGCGTTCTTTTTGCCTGCAAGTCTGTATGTGAACAGCTTGCCTGCAGACGTCCTGCAAAGTGCCGTAGACAGCGCAACAGCTATAATCATACCTACAACAAACTGCCCTATATTCCAAGGTATTCCTAGCGCAGCCGCTGCCCAGTTGCCGTACATTATACCCTCTGCAGCAAAATATCCTGCAACCATAAACACTCCGCCTGCCGCCATAGCTATAATCTGTCTGATAACTGATATATGCTCGCCGCCTCTATCAAGTATAAGGCCCATAATCATCGCCATTATAAATTTGATAACCAGTGTCCACGGTGCCCACATTGCAACTCCGCAGAATATATCCGCCATTGCCGAGCCTACCGCAGTTGCCGCCGCGCCGTATTTCCAGCCTAGCAGCATAACTGAAATAAATATCATTGCATCGCCGAGATGAACATACCCTTGAGTCAAAGGAATAGGTACCTTTACAAACATTGTAAGAACTATAATCATACACATCATAAGCGCCGTCATTACCAGCTTATTTGTTTTTTCTGCCGTTGTCATTTGCAAATCTCCTTTATCATAATCCTATGTATATATTAACGTATAATTGTATATATTTAAATATGCAGACTCCATTATTTTTATATATACAATTTGACTTTTTCAGCAGTTTGGGCTATCATTTAACCACATTGTTATTTCTTTTTTTAACAGAATAGATATACAGAGGAGTTATGTATGAAAGCTATCATTCCCGATTTTGACCTTAAATCAACAAGGCCCATATATCTTCAGCTTTACGACTATATCAAATCAGATATTCTGACAGGCAATATGCTCTGCGGAGAGCGTCTGCCGTCACTGCGCTCCCTTGCCGAAAGCCTTGGCATCAGCATTACAACGGTATCTCAAAGCTACAATCAGCTGGCAGTTGAAGGGTATATAGAACCCCGCCCCCATTCCGGCTACTATATCAAGGATATAGGCAAAATCCCGTCAGCAGATGCCGACAAAACGATTTCCGCATATGAAGCTCCGGTTGACATACCGGGAAACCACATATATGATGTTTCCTGTTTTGATTTCAACAAATGGAAAAAATGCTCCAACAGGATTTTTACCGAATACTCGCATCTTCTCATGTTTGAGGGTGACCCGCAGGGCGAAGCTCCGCTCAGGTATGAAATATCCAGATATGTATTCAACGCAAGAGGGGTAATATGCAGTCCGGAGCAGATTGTAATAGGCGCCGGCACCCAGCAGATAACAATTCAGCTTACCCGTATACTAAATGAGATGGGTATAAGTCACGCCGCCATGGAGGAGCCCGGCTATATACCTGTACGAAACATATTTAAGGACAACGGCTTTGTAATCACGCCTGTCCCCGTAAAAGCCGACGGAATATGCATCGAAAAGCTTCCCGACAATATCCGCTCTGTCGCATATGTGAGTCCGTCAAACCAGTTCCCTACAGGAGCCGTAATGCCTATAGGCAGGCGCCGCGAGCTTCTTGAATGGGCCTACAAAAACGACAGCATAATCATTGAGGACGACTATGACAGCGAACTGCGCTATTTCGGTCGCCCCGTACCTGCAATGCAAGGTATAGACGGCGGCAGATGCGTTGTCTATCTGGGCTCATTTTCATCAACGCTGTTTCCGTCAATAAAGATAAGCTATATGATACTGCCTGACAAAATGGCGGATATATTCCAGAAGATAAAATCAAACTACACCCAGACCTGCTCCAAGGCGGAGCAGCTTACACTATCTCTTTTTATGGAGAACGGCATGTACCAGACAAATATAAAGAAGCTGCGAAGCCTTTATTCCCATAAGCTGCAGAAAACCCTTACAGCTATCAGCGCCTGCGGCAGTGACAGTGTAAGGGCAGTCAATACTTCCTCGGGAATAAATATAATACTGGAAACAAAATCGCCTGCGGCCGCAGAGGCTCTGTGCGCAAAGGCAGCCGAAATGGGCCTTGATGTGCAGCTTTCAGGCGAAAACACCCTTATATTCTACTACAGCCGCATACCTCTGGAAAAAACAGACGAACTGATTTCGCAGTGGTTAAATTAATGCATTCATTATAACAGGGGTTATATATGTTTCGACTACAGCGGCAATCATAAGAAGCGGCACTGCGACAAACAGAAACAGCTTGCCGATGTTTTTGAAAAACTCCCCTGCTCGGATATGGGACAGCTTTCCCTTGTCTAATATCTTCTGGCATATGAACAGGCAGACAATTATACCCATTGAGATACCGAGGCATATTGCAGGGATTTCAAAAATCCCGTGAGGCAGTATGCCTCCTATAAAATATGCCAGCAGGTTGTCGCTGTGCTGCCCTATAACCGCAAAGGCCGAACCCATTATCGCTCCGTTTGATAAAAGCACTATTGCAGGCAGGAAAAAGAACGGCACAATGCCGAGGACAACAGCCATGCCTGTTGCTCTGAGATTATTTAAAAACAGAGCTACAACCGATATCTGACCGTCGTCTTTAATAAGTCCGCTGTCATCTGCCATATCCATAAACGCACCTATCAGATTATTTGCTATATCTATATTTTTGCCGCATACATAGTAGCCTGTGATAGACAGTATCATAAATACCGCTATACAGATAATGAATGTTACCAGTATGTATCTTTTGAAAAATACTTTTAATTTCATAATATCTCCCTTTTGATTTCTCAAGTATATAATTATATGCAGATATTATACCAAAAAAAGAACGGAATGAAAACAAATTATGCTTTCATTTTAAATCCGTTCGCTCAATATAACAGGCGGCCGAATTACCCGACCGCCTTTTTGTCACCGATATATTATTCGTTCATTTCAGGGTTCATAGCCTTGTCAAACAGCTCTTCGATGTCCTTGTGAGGCTCTTTGTCTGCAAGTGATGCAACAACAGCACAGATAAGTCCTACAATAAATCCAGGGAACAGTTCATATATTCCTGTTGAGCCTGAAAGGAATATGTACCACAGCACATCTGTTACAGCTCCGCCTACAACGCCTGCAACTGCGCCCTTGTAGGTAAGTCTTCTCCAGAATACCGACAGAAGTATTACAGGTCCGAATGATGAACCGAAGCCTGCCCATGCGTTTTCTACCAGGTTCATAATCGCCTGCGCACCTTCTCCCTTGCTTGAAGCTATGATGAATGCGATAACGCATACGATAAATACGATTATTCTGCCTATCCACAGGATTTCCCTGTCGCTTGCATTCTTTCTGAAGATAGGCTTGTATATGTCTGATGTAAATGAGCTTGAGGCTACCAGAAGCTGTGAGTCTGCTGTTGACATTGATGCCGCCATTATAGCTGCCAGCAGTATTCCTGCTATAAATGCAGGGAACAGCTTTCTTGCAAAGGTTACAAATACCATTTTCTGCGCGCCTACTGTAAGAAGCTCTTCTGCAAGGAACATTCTTCCGAAGTATGCTACAAGGCAGGTTGCAAGAAGTGCAAATACTACCCATATGATAGCTACTGTAGCGCTCTTTTTAATCATTGAAGGTTTTTCTATTGACATAAATCTTACAAGAATGTGAGGCATTCCGAAGTATCCAAGACCCCATGCAAGACCTGATATGATTTCCTTCCATGATGCGCTGAATACGCCTGAACCGAATGAACATTCAACAGACTGTCCGCTTACTGCATCTGTGTATGAGTAAACAACATCTAATGCCGCTGTATCCATATTCTTTGTTGCAACAATTACAATAGGAACTGCAAGAAGCGCTACTACCATAAGAAGTCCCTGTATGAAGTCAGTCCAGCATACAGCCTTGAATCCGCCAAGTGATGTGCAGATAAGCATTGCAACTGCAAATATTATCATTGCCGCTCTGTTGCTCAGGGCAGGGAATATTGTCGTAAATACTGAAGCTCCCGCAACAAATCCCGATGCCACATAAAGTGTGAAGCATACAAAGAATATTATCGCGCATATAATCTGCAGTGTGTGGCTCTTTGCCATAAATCTGTTGCTCAGATACTGAGGAATTGTAATTGCATCACCTGCAACCTTTGAGAATTTCCTGAGTCTTTTTGCTACGAAAATCCAGTTTGCCGCAGTACCCAGCGCAAGGCCTATTCCTATCCACATCTGGCCGAAACCGAATGCCATAATACTTCCGGGCAGTCCCATAAGAAGCCATGCTGACATATCCGATGCCTGCGCTGACATTGCAGTAACCCATGGTCCCATTGCTCTTCCGCCCAGGAAGTAGTCTCTTTCGTTGTCACTTTCCTTGCCCTTTACAAAGAAGTATATTCCTATTCCGATTATCATTACGAAATATAAGGCAAATGCTAAAATTTCTCCGTTCATATAATTCTCCTTCTAAATATTCAATCCTATACTTAAGTTTCTCATAAAGTCCTGTACATTGGTCACAATGCCCTTGGCAGCAAGGCTTCCTCTGTCTCCCAGCTTGTTTGCCGCAAATTCAGAGGTATCAACCATATAGAAGTACAGCGGTCTAATTGTGCCGTCTTCAAGCACTCTGTAAGTCGGCGTCATATTTCCTGCCGCTATGGTATGAAGCACTGTTGCCATACCTATTACTGTAGTTGCTTTTCTGACGTGTGAGCGTATTGTGTCCTGTCCGATATATGTATGTTCAAACACCTCGGGGAGAGGGCCGTCATCTCTGATTGAGCCGTTGAGCACAAACGGTACATTGTGTTTAACACAGTTGTATATAATTCCGCTGTCTATGCCCTCGCCTTCTATGAAGGCCGGGATTGACTCATATGTATTGATGGCATTAATTGTATCGAGATGGTTGTAGTGACCGTTGAAATGCTCTCTCTGATTGACTATGTCGCAGCCCAGCGCTGTCCCGAGATAAGCGCCCTCAAGGTCATGAGTAGCAAGAGCATTTCCTGCAAGAAGCGCCTGGCAGTAGCCCTGCGCTATAAGCTCTCCCATTACCCGTCTGGCTTCAACATCAAAGCTGCAGGCCGGACCCAGTACCCATACTACATAACCGTTGTTTGCTTTTTCGTATTTCAGAAGCTCGATCAGATCTTTGTAATCCTGTGTGAAAGATGTCTCTCTGCTTCTGCTCTGGCGAAAACTGAAAGTGTTCTTTACATCCTCGCCTTCTTTTTCCCAGCAGTCTGCGTGGACATAAATTCCCTCGCTGGCATCTTCTGTTCTGCCGGTTACTATCATATCGCCTTCTTTGATATTTCTAAATTCGACAATCCTTATTTCCTCACCATCCCATACGGGGACTGCGTCCATTCGGCTGTCCTTGGCAAGATGCCATTTGCCGTCTATCTTAAAATATTCCGGAAAAATAGAATTTGCGTGAAAGCCCTTTGGCGCCGCCTTGGCATGCGGTGCAACCATCAGCTTTGCATCAGGTGCCTCTGCAAATTTCTTTTGTGTAAAATCCGGCTCTATGTATTTAGCAAGTTTAAAACCCATAATACACCTCTTTCTTTCTGACTTGGCTATTGTAACACATTTAAAACTAGAACGAAACACAGAACGAATTCTGTACATTATTCCATATATGCAAAATGTATTTTCACATCGTATATTGAAACTACAGCATTTATATGGTAGAATACATTCTATACAATAATGAATACGAAAATATAAATAAAAATTTTTTTAAAATCAGTTTTCATGTCATATCACACCTTGTATTTCTGTTCCATCAGTTTTTATGTTGCAATACTCACAGAAATCGTAAAAGACCTGTTCGAAGCTTGATAAGTCTTTGAACAATTTATTATCAAAAGATTCCAGATCATATGCGAAAGATAAACCATAACCTTCTTTAAAAATGTGAATGTGGTTTCGAGACAAAACTTGCCCATCTGGGTTTGTATGCGGTCTGGCATCAATTTCTAAGCGAATAAGTCTTTCTTGAGTATTCATATGACGTTTTTGCAATTTTTTCTTTATTAAACTGATTCTGCTTTTTCGATCAGAATCAATAACAAAAACGTCAGAGGTAGTATCGGAGAAAACAGTAATAGTTTTCCCTGTTTCACCAATTAAAGGTAATTCTATTTTAGCATCATCTATATGTTTTTGCATAGTCATAAGTGCTTTAAATTCATTATCAGTCATAGATTGTCTCCAGTATGTTATTTTTGTCTCTGCAATAGTCACATTGCAGTTGGCGATTGGTAAAATTTTATTTTATTCAGCGAAAAAATACTGGCACTGATCCAGATAATAATCCTGTTCTTTCCGGAAGAGGGCAGTAAGCCCTGCTACGGCCCCGGTATTATGGTACGCTTTTAACGCTTCCAGATATTCCGGCCGGTTTGCATCCTGGATGATGAACGGTGAGATCTTACGACACAGACATTCGCGGAACAGGATCATCCGGCCGGTTCTTCCGTTTCCATCCTGGAATGGATGGATGCTCTCATATCTGGCATGGAACTCTGCCAGTGTTTCCAGAGACACATCCTGATTCTCATACCAGGTCAGCAATTTTTCCATTTCTGCAGGAACTTGGCTTGGAAACACGGTTTTTTGCATACCGACAATATTGGCACGCTTCTTATAGTCACCGATTGCATATCCGTTGGCACGATCCTCGAAGACTCCACTTTTCAATTCATAATGAAATTGTTTGATAAGCTCCTGACTGAGCGGAGCATCCAGTGTATCCAGCATCTTATTGAACATCAGAAAATGTCCGTTCATTTCTTCTATGTCTTTGGCCCGGTAGTAATCATCCGATTTTGGCAGTGTACCGGTATCGAAGAGAGAAGCAGTCTGCTCTTCGGTCAGTGTGCTTCCTTCGATCTTGTTGGAGTTGTATGCCATCAGACGCTGCGTAAAACCGTAGATACCGGAACGATCACGCTTTTGCTGTTCAATTTTGAAGCGTTGGATCAGATATTCGATAAATTCTAAGGTACTCATAGAAAACTCCTTTCTATATTCTTTTCATAATTACCAAATTTGGTATAAAATACACCACATAGTTATCAACATTCGTACGTTTCCCATACTTATTCCGATAAAAGACCAGACATTCTTCCAACACTTCCTCCGTCACTTCAAGATATTCTGCAATCTCAAACCGGTTTCTGCATCCATGCTCATAGGCTCTGATCAGACCGAGCAGTCCGATCTGCTTGTTATATGCCCATGCTCTGGCGCGGAGTTCCTGCTTTCTGTTGGAGGTATCGCTCTGATCGAGGATGTTTCCATAGGTTGTGTAGTGATGCCCGAGTTCTTCAGCGAGTACACAAGCTTTCTCTACAGAGGTAGTCAATCCCTTATGGATGGCAATTCGATTTTTATAAATACGTCCACCATACCCAGGAATATCTTTTTCTTTTACAATCAGATTTTCCCGATCTGATTCTATGAGAAGTTCTTCGTAGTTCATATCATCACGTCCATTCATCTGGATCTTCCATAATATTATCAGCGTGTTGCCTCTGCTCAGGTGTTGCTCCGGAATCGTGTGCAGCGTTAAGAGCTACGGCATCTTCCATCTGCTGGGTACTTAAAAGGTTTTTTGCATACAAAAGAACCCGGTCTTGATTAGCAGAAGATAATTTTTGATATATAGTATGAAACTCTTTTTGATTCCCCTGAAATTTTAGAGCATCGTTTTGGGATTTGTCACAGACTTCTGCAAGGGATTCTTTTTTAGAAAAATGAGAGGCGTTTTCTTCCCATCCCATTAAGTAAGCGGGGCTGGTTTCGAGTGCATCAGCAATTTTTGCAATTTTGTCTCTCCTCATATTTGCGATTATTCCAGTTTCCCATTTTCTTACGGTGCTTTTTCCAACACCTACTTTGTTACCTAATTCTTCTAGCGTCATACCCTTTTCTTCTCTTAAAGCTTTAATTCTTTGACCGACATCCATTGTAATTTCACACTCCCTTCTAATTGATGTCAGTATAACACAAAAGTGTCTTTTACGCAACATAAAACTCATATAAAGGTAAAAAGTGTCTTAAAGTATCAATAAACTATTGACATCCGAG
>URGK01000032.1 GCA_900547295.1 uncultured Eubacteriales bacterium | reverse complement strand
GAGGGCGGAGCCATCATCAGCTTCCTTGTTCCGTATATTTCGGAACCAAACATCATATCTAAAGTCTTGCCAAAATACGATGACAGTCTAAGCGCCATATTTCCCGATCTGGTTGACTGCTGTTCACAAAAGAACAGGGAGACTTGACCCAGCGAAGTATGAGCTGCTGGTAAGTCCTCTGTCAAGAGTGCAACGCTTTAGCGTGTGGCACTCTACGGCTAGACTTGCCGTCAATTAAAAAAGCAAGGTCATTCCTGCTGCCGATGTAGAGTGGCGTTTCAATTGTAAGTGTTTCAATATCATCTATAGCCTCCTTTCCCATTTGCTCATCACTTACCGCATTGTAGAGCTCTAACATTTTTTCTTTGTCGTTAAACAGAGTCCTGAACATACCGTCTTTAAATTCTCTGTTTACTTTTGCCTTTTTTGCTTCCATTTGTTTGTCCTCCTATTTAATTTTTTAGAAAGCAAAAAACGCACAGTAAAAACCGCTTAAGTTGAAACTTAATTCAACCTAAACGGCCTATCTGTGCGTTTTCATAAATTGTCTATGCTACCATTTTACTACACCTCGTTTTTACCGTCAATTCTTTTTTTAAAATTACGTTGCGCCTTGAAATTTTAATAGCTGCAGGGAAACAATCAGAGGTGATTTTCGTTAAAAGTTTTTTGTATAAGTTTCGAGAAATATAGGCACAGCTATAATTCTACCTTACATATCCTGATATATATTGCTGTATGGAATGATATATCGTTCTTCTGCCAGTCTGTATATTACAGCACTCTTTATTGAAAAGCAGCAAAAAAGACATACCTCTGCGATATGCCTTTTTGATATTCTTTATCTTGTGTCTGTCGCTATGCGTTAAGCGGATATTTAGCTGTAAGCTCTGCAACTATCTGCTTTGCTTTCTCTCTGCTGTCCGCATCTTTGATTACAAGTGAGATTGCCTCTGCCAGTTTGTCCATATCCTCTGTATTCATGCCTCTTGAGGTTACGGCTGCAGTTCCAAGTCTGACACCGCTTGTAACGTTAGGTGACTGAGGGTCATTTGGAATAGTATTCTTGTTGCATGTGATGTTTGCCTCTTCAAGCAGAGCCTCCATCTCCTTGCCTGTAATACCTGTATTAACAAGGTCAACCAGCATCAGATGTGTGTCAGTTCCTCCGGATACTATTGATATGCCTCTTTTGATAAGACCATCGCTTAGCGCCTTTGCGTTGGCAACGATATTCTGCTGATATACCTTGAACTCAGGCTGCAGCGCTTCCTTGAAGCATACCGCCTTTGCAGCTATAACGTGCATAAGAGGACCGCCCTGTATTCCCGGGAACACCGCTTTGTTTAATTTAAGCTCATCGGCAACAGCCTGACTGCTCATGATCATACCGCCTCTCGGTCCTCTGAGAGTCTTGTGAGTAGTGGTTGTAGTTATATGTGCATATTCTATCGGGCTCTGGTGAAGTCCTGCTGCAACCAGTCCTGCTATATGCGCAATATCAGCCATCAGATAAGCTCCAACCTCGTCTGCAATCTCTCTGAGTCTTTTGAAGTCAATAGCTCTGCAGTATGCGCTTGCTCCGCAAACTATCATCTTAGGCTTGCATTCAAGTGCAATCTGACGCACCTGATCATAATCTATAAATCCGTTCTCATCAACACCGTATGCAACCGGGTTGAAATATTTACCTGACATATTAACCTTGCTTCCGTGTGAAAGGTGTCCGCCGTCTGAAAGGTTCATACCCATGAAAGTATCTCCCGGCTTTAATACCGCAAAGAATACAGCCATATTTGCCTGCGCTCCCGAATGAGGCTGCACATTGACATATTCACAGCCAAAGAGCTTCTTTGCTCTCTCTATAGCCAGATTTTCGGCCACATCAACGCACTCGCAACCACCGTAATATCTTTTGCCCGGATAACCTTCGGCATATTTGTTTGTAAACGGTGAACCCATTGCTGCCATAACAGCCTTGCTTACCCAGTTTTCTGAGGCAATAAGCTCAATATGGGAATTCTGTCTTGCAACCTCGGCTTCTATAGCTTCTGCTATTTCACTGTCTGTTTTTCTTATTTCTTCGATTGAATACATATTCTACCTGCACAGCCTGTGCGCTGTGTTACCTTTCTTTGTCTTTTGCTTATGGCTCTAATAAATTAAATTATAAATTACTGTTATATTTTTTTCAAGCCGTTAAATCATATAATTTCATCTTTGTCAGCCTGCTCTGCCTCGTCTATTTTAATTACAGACACCTCATATGCTGTATGTACCGTCACATTTCCCTCGCTGTCCTTTTTGTTGTACTGCCTTGACTGGATACGGCCCTCTATGCAGATTTTTTCTCCGACCTCCATGGCAGCCGCATAGGAAGCGTTTCTGCCCCATGCGATGCAGGGTATGTAATCGGATTTGTTGTACATTCTGTTGACAGCCAGCATAATGTCGCATATTTCCCTGCCCAGCGGCGAGGTTCTCTTAATCGGCGGTTTGCAGATATAGCCTTCAAGATATATTTCATTCTGGTAATACTCTATATCCTCAAGCACCTCAAGTTCTCTTGCAAATACAACAACGTTGAGCCTGTTTTTTCCGTTTACCGCTGTATTGTAGGTTCTCACCTGCCCGTTTATATGAAGCATATCGCCTTTGTTTAAAGTCTTGTCAAAAAGCAGCCTGTCTGAAATCATTATATTAATTGCATCTCTGTAGCCGCTTCTTCTGTCAATGGACAATTCCAGCTGGTAAAAGGTTTCACCATATGTCTTATGACTCAATATGAGTTCTCCCGTAACCTCGCCTGTCAGAACGGCAATATTTGTTTCCAGCCTCTCCATTAAAAAATCCTCCCCAATAAAAGTGTATGTTACATTTTATTAGAAAGGATCTGTTTTATTCATACTATTTAATATCAAGCCTCATAACCTCTGGCCGGCACTCTGTACCGTACTGGGGACAGGTAAAGCATTCAAAGAACTGAGGGGCTTCATCTCTCTCAATGGTGACAAAGCCGGATTTTCTGAAAAAGCCCGGCGCTCTTGCAACAAGAAATATGCTGCTGCCGCCTCTCTTTAGTGTTTCATCTGTAATGCAGTCCAGAAGCTGTGCTCCGGCTCCTGTTTTACGGTAAGGCTCGTTTACAGCTATTCCGTCAACGATAAACTCTCCCTCGCGCAGAGCAAGCACCGCTCCGCCCTGCAGGTTTCCTGCCTCATCTGTAAGCTGCCAGCACTTGACTATATCTGTGGGCACAGGCTCATCTTCGCTGAACTCAAGCCTGTTTGCTATAAACATGGGCACAAGCCTGTCATAATCTTTAGTTTCCGCTATTTTTAAATCTTTCATAGTAGTCACGCTCCGCTTTGGTTACAAATACTCTGATTTTGTCGTGCAGTACAGAGAAGTCGAGAGGAAGCTTTTCGCCGTGCTCTCCGTCAACATCTGTCGGTATGTCCACATCTGACTCTATCAGAAGTCTGTCTGTCTTGAAGGTAAGAACTCTGTGGTCGTCAAGATGCACTCCCTGAAGCACTTTAATTCCCAGAGGAACCATTTCAAGTATAGGCATCTTGCGGAACAGTATTACATTTAACAGTCCGTCATTTATCTCGCTGTCCGGTGAAACATTTTTAAAGCCGCCTGCCGAAGTGCCGTTCATTACTATCATAAAGAACATTTCCTCTTCATAGATATTCTCAGGCGTTGTCAGCTTCACATCTATAGGCTTAAGCTCTGTAACCTCGGATGCGCCCTTGAGATAGTATGCAAATCTTCCCAAAGTGTTTTTGAGCACCGGGTCTGTTTTCTGGCTCACGTCAACCATATTGCCCATAGCGGCAACATTTATGAAATACTTGCCGTTTACTATGCCCACGTCAACCGGTACCTGATAATCACCCAGCGCCACATCTATCATGGCATCTATGCTTTCAGGCATTTCAAAGTATGATGCAAAGTCATTGGCTGTCCCCGACGGAAATATTGCGATAGGCAGGTCTATACCGTTTTTGAGAAGCGCGTTGACACATATATTGATAGTGCCGTCACCGCCTGCAACAATAACCTGTCTGTACTCCTCCTGGTTAACCTCGGGCAAAAGCTCATTTAATATTTTGCCTTTTTCTGCTCTTACCGGTATTACAAGATAGCCCTCTTTCTGATACCTCTCTATAATATGGTCCAGATTGTTTTTAAACATTCCGTTTCCCGAAAACGGATTATAAAACAGAAGTACCTTTTTTTGTTTCATTCCGCTCATTGCCGATAATCCTCCTTATTTCCCCAATCAGATATAACGATCCCGCATATAAAACCGCATCGTAGTCACCTTTCATACTCTCTGCTAAAGCCACCGCCTCTTCCGGTGAGGCTGCCACTGTGCAGTCACATAAGCGCTTCTGTATTTTTGCCTGCAGGCTGCCCGCATCAAGCTTCCTGTCGCTTACAGGCTCGCAGGCAATAAAGTTTGAAGCTATGCGTGTAAAGTTGTCAAGAATTCCGTCTGCATCCTTGTCGGCAAGTATACCGCAGACCATAAGCACTCTGCTTCTGCCGAAGTATTTCGTCATAGTGTCTGCCAGCGCCCTGGCTCCTGCTTCGTTGTGCGCTCCGTCAAGTATTATGTACGGTTTCTCTGATATTATCTCAAAGCGTCCTATCTGTACGGCTTTTTTGAGGCCTCTGTACAGGTCGCTGCGGTTTATCTTAATTATTCTCTGCTTCCTCAAAAGCTCTATGGCCGCAAGAGCCGCTGTAAGATTGCTTATCTGATGCTCCCCCGTCATAGAAATCTCAACTCCGCTGTAGTCTGTCCCCATTATCTCAAGATCAACGGCAGAACCTCCCAAATGCTCCGACATATATTTAGGCTTTATCCCGGATGCATCCGTAAACAGGCAGCCCTGTCTGTATGCCTCTCCTGCTATAACCTTCGCTGCCGCAGGATCCGACACATTTGATATAACCGGAACTTCCGGTTTGATTATGCCTGCCTTTTCGGCAGCTATCTGCTCTATTGTATCTCCCAGTCTGTCTGTATGATCAAGCGATATTGAGGTTATGATGCTGACAAGAGGCTTCTTAATTATATTGGTTGAATCGCCTCTGCCTCCAAGTCCCACCTCAAGCACTGCAAAGTCTGCACCCGCTTCCTTGAAGTATACAAATGCAACTGCTGTTATGACTTCAAACTCTGTAGGAGAATCATATCCCATTTCTATCATTTTTTCAACAGTTTCAAGGACAATTGCTGTATATTTTTCAAGCTCCGCATCGGATATATAGCTGCCGTCAAGCTGTATTCTCTCATTGAACACCTCTATAAACGGTGAGGTGTAAAGCCCTGCCCTGTATCCGTTTGCCAGAAGGGCTTCATATATATATCTGCAGCATGAGCCCTTGCCGTTAGTCCCTGCAACATGAATACACTTAAGAGCTTCCTGGGGGTTCCCAAGAAGCTCCATAAGCACGCTCATTCTTTCAAGTCCCAATATACTGCCGAATTTATTAAATTCTTCTATTCTGTCTATTGCGCTCATTATAATTTCTTTTCTACCATAGCAAGTCTTTCGGTTACCTTTGCAAGCATATCCTCATACATAACCTTTTTCTCTTTTTCAGCTGCGATTACTTTTTCAGGAGCCTTGCTTACAAAGCCCTCATTTGAAAGCTTGCCTGTAACTCTTGCCACTTCGCCCTCAAGTTTTTTCTTTTCTTTTGTGAGTCTTTCAAACTCTGCCTTGTAGTCAAGCAGATCGTCTGACGGAATATATATTTCAGCCGCCGCAATTACCGCTGACATTACATCTTCGGGAACCTCTGATTTATCTGTGATAAATTCTATCTCTGTGATGTTTGCCATTCCCTTGATATATCTTTCAGCTGATTTAACAAAATCCATATCTGCCGCATCTGCATATATTACAGCTCTGAGCTTCTTTGACGGCGCTGCGTCCGCTTCAGCTCTGATGTTTCTGATTGCTCTGATAGCTTCCATTGCAAGCTCAAGTCTTGCTGTTTCGGCTTCAAAAGTAAGAGCCTCATCATAAACCGGCCAGCTTGATTTAATCAGGAAGTTTTCAGGATTGTCCGCCTTTATTTCTCCCTGAGGCAGGTAGCTCCAGATTTCCTCGGTTATAAACGGCATAAACGGGTGAAGCAGTGAAAGCATATCCTTTAATGCTCTTACGAGTACAAATCTTGCGACTTTTTTGTCCGCCTCATCGTCACCGTACAGTCTGCCTTTAACGATTTCGATATACCAGTCACAGTATTCATTCCAGATTACATCGTATACTTTCTGTCCCGCAAGGGCAAGGTCAAATCTGTCCATTGCCGCCGTAACGTATTTAACAGCTTCATTTACTCTTGAGAGCATCCACTTGTCCTCATCTTTTAAGGCCATCTGTGAAATATCTCCGTCAGCTATATCCTTAAAGCTGCCGTCTTCGTTCTGCAGGTTCATAATAACAAATCTTGAGGCGTTCCACAGCTTGTTTGCAAAGTTTCTTGAGGACTCAAGCTTGTCAGTCTTGAATCTCATATCGTTACCCGGTGTGATACCTGTTGTAAGCATAAATCTGAGGGCATCAGCGCCGTACTGGTCGATTATTTCAAGCGGGTCTATGCCGTTTCCGAGGGATTTACTCATTTTGCGGCCCTCGGCATCTCTTACAAGACCGTGAACATATACATATTTGAAAGGTACTTCGCCCATAGTTTCAAGCGCCGAGAATACCATTCTTACTACCCAGAAGAATATTATGTCATATCCTGTTACGAGTACATCTGTAGGATAGAAGTAGTCAAGATCCTCTGTCTTGTCCGGCCAGCCCAGTGTTGAGAACGGCCACAGTGCAGATGAGAACCATGTGTCTAGCACGTCCTCGTCCTGCTTAAGGTTGGTGCTGCCGCATTTAGTGCACTTGTGAGGCTCGTCAAGGCATACCATTAGCTCGCCGCAGTCCTGGCAGTAGTATGCAGGAATTCTGTGTCCCCACCAAAGCTGTCTTGAAATACACCAGTCTCTGATTTCCTCAAGCCAGTGAAGATATATTTTTTCAAATCTTTCAGGCACGTGCTTTAAGTCGCCTTTTTTAGCTGCTTCAATAGCAGGCTTTGCAAGCTCTTCCATTGCAACAAACCACTGGTCTGACAGCATTGACTCAACTGTAGTATGACATCTGTAGCATTCTCCCATAGGGATTACTTTTTCTTCTGTCTTTACTAAAAATCCTGCCTTGTCAAGATCTTCAACCCACGCCTTACGGCATTCGTATCTGTCCATACCCTCGTATTTGCCCGCAAGCTCATTCATTGTGGCATCAAGGTTGATGCAGCAAGGCATATCGAGGTTGTGTCTCTGTCCTACCTCAAAGTCGTTAGGGTCATGTGCAGGAGTTATTTTTACTGCTCCTGTTCCTTTTTCGGGATCTGGATAAGGGTCAGCTATGATAGGAATTTCTGTTCCCACCAGCGGAAGTATTACTTTTTTGCCTACCATATCCTTGTATCTTTCGTCATCAGGGTGTACTGCTATAGCCACATCGCCGAACATTGTTTCAGGTCTTGATGTTGCGACTACCATAGGCTCTCCGCCTTCTTCTGCCGCATCGTATCTGAAATACCAGTACTTGCCGTTTTTGTCCTCATGCTCTACCTCGGCATCAGATAATGATGTGCCGCACTGAGGACACCAGTTTATAAGGCGGTTTCCTCTGTATATAAGGCCTTTTTCGTAAAGCTGTACAAACAGAGTTCTTACTGCGCGGTTGCAGCCCTCGTCCATTGTAAAGCGTTCTCTTTCCCAGTCGCAGGAGTCGCCCAGCTTACGGCACTGTTTTGTAATTCTTCCGCCGTATTCTTCTTTCCATGCCCATGCTCTCTTGAGAAATTCTTCTCTGCCCAGATCTTCTTTTTCGAGGCCTTCCTCTGCTCTGATTTTGTCTACAACCTTAACCTCTGTAGCTATGCTTGCGTGGTCTGATCCCGGAAGCCACAGCGCGCTGTAGCCCTGCATTCTCTTCCATCTTGTCAGAACGTCCTGCAGTGTCTGATCAAGTGCATGTCCCATATGAAGCTGGCCTGTAATGTTTGGAGGCGGCATTACGATAGTGTACGGTTTCTTATTCTTGTCCACCTCTGCTCTGAAAGCGCCTTTCTGCTCCCACATCTCATAAATTCTGTCTTCAAAATCCTTAGGATTATATGTTTTTGCCAAGTTTTTTTCCATTCGATATATCTCCTTGTTAAAATAGTGTGTTCTGCCTTTCTGCAGATACAAGAACGCCCTCTGCAGACCGGCTGCAAAGGACGAAATATTTCCGCGGTACCACCTTTGTTCCTGCATATCATATATGCAGACACTCATTTATCGCAAAACTCAGAAGCAACCTTCGTAATACACATTCCTGCGAAGCTCTCAGCCTGTAGACTCCACTCTCTGTAAGGCGCCCTTATTACTACTCCTCTTCATCACCGTTTTTATTAATTTAATAAGGTGAGAAGCAACTCACCTATAGTATTAGTCTATATTATTTTTGTTAAAAGTCAAGCACAAATCACTGTTTCACACCTATGTTATCACAAAAATTCAGAGGAAGCGCATCGCTCCCTCTGGATACTGTTCATACTATCTGAAATTAACTCTACAGGTCATAATACTTCTCATACTCTGCCGATGACGGAATTGAATTGATATAGTCAGCTTCTTTCTGCTTGTTTTCTCTCCATATCTTAATCAGTTCAACAGGAAATACTCCGCCTGCTGTAAGGTAATCGTGGTCCTCGTCAAGTGCTGCAAGCGCTTCATCAAGAGTCTTTGGAAGTCCCTGTATCTTTGCCTTTTCCTCGTCTGTCAGATTATAAAGGTTGAAGTCATACGGTCCCCAGCCCTCTTTGACAGGGTCGATTTTATTCCTGATACCGTCAATACCCGCCATAAGTATTGCCGCATAGGCATAATACGGATTGCATGTGCCGTCAGGGTTTCTAAGCTCAAATCTCTTGTTTTCAGGAGATTTGGCATATGCCGGTATCCTTATAACCGAGCTTCTGTTGGCTGTGGCAAATCCTATTGTCACAGGAGCCTCAAATCCCGGAACAAGTCTTTTGTATGAATTTGTTGACGGGTCTGTGAATGCGCACAGAGAAGCCGCGTGCTTGAGAAGTCCTCCTATAAAGTACATGGCCGTATCGCTAAGCTGCGAGTAACCGTTCTTATCATAGAATAAAGGCTTGCCTTTTTTGAAAAGATGCATATGCACATGCATGCCGGAGCCAGCCTCGTTATATATAGGCTTTGGCATAAGCGTTGCTGTTTTGCCTGCCTGCGCAGCGGCATTCTTGATTACATACTTTGCAATCATTGTCTTGTCTGCCATATCAAGCATAGGTCCAAGCTCAACCTCGATTTCAACCTGTCCCGGTCCGCCTACCTCGTGATGGTGATATTTGACTCCAACGCCCCAGTCCTCTAAAAGCATACATATATGGCTTCTGAGTCCGTAGGTTGTATCGTGAGGAATGTCAACATGATATCCGCCCTTTACAGGTACCTGATACCCCATATTGTTGTCATACTCGCCTGAATTCCATTCCGCATATCTTGTATCAACCTCAAAACCCGCAGTCTGCGTCTTGGTTTCATAGCTTACTCTGTCAAACAGATAGAATTCAAATTCAGGTCCGATAATCATCTCGTCTGCTATGCCTTCAGATCTCATATACTCCTGCGCTGCAGCCGCAACGTTTCTCGGATACTGGTCAAAAGGTCTGTTTTCGGGCAGATCTATAATCATTACATCGCCCATCATTGTAATTGTCGGTATATCCATAAACGGATCAATAACCGCTGTCGAAAGGTCCGGTATAAATACCATATCGGATTTCTCAACTGCCGCATATCCGTAATTGGAGCCGTCAAAGCCTATACCGTATTTCATTGTGTCCTCAGTAAGTCGTTTCCACGGGAATGCAAGATGACGCCATCTTCCGTTGATGTCAATCATTTTAAAATCGATCATTTCGATTTTGTTTTTTTCGCAGTATGCTCTTACATCTTTTACGCTTTTAAACATTTTTCCACCTTTTTTTCTTTAATTTATTTCATTGCTTCTGCAATTTTAAACGGAATTGCTGCGCATCTTTCTTCTGATATAGATGCAACCGACACTCTCAGGCCCTTTGCAAGAGGAACTATGAAAATACCCTCTTTTTCAAGCTTTCTGCTGATTTCATCAGGATTAGGGCAAGGTATTGATGCGAAGAAACCCGAGTCAAAAGGCACGATTTCAAGACCTGCCTCCTTTGCTGATTTTTCAAAGGCTCTGCCTCTTGCAACCAGCATATCTCTGTACTGTTTTCTTTCTTCGTTTACCCTGGCAAGCAGCTTCTCATCCTCATATATGTTAGCTATAACTTTCTGGGCTGCTCTTGTGCTGTTTGACCATGTAGCTCTTGCAGAGAATTCGCATACCTGTTTGAATTCAGCCGCAATTTCCGCTGTCTTTGCCATACATATCATAGCTCCGCATCTCATTCCGTAAAGTGTGAAAGTCTTTGATGCGCTGTAGCCAAGTACAGGAAGCACGTTTGCAGGAAGCTCCTCAAGCTTAGGCAGGAATTGTCTGTATTCCTCTTCATCACCTGCAAAATCTATATATGCAATATCAACAAACAGAGTTATTTTTTTGTCGCTGCCTGCTGATGAAAGTGTTTCGATTACTTTGTCCCAGTCGGAAAGTGTAAGCGAGTATCCTGTAGGGTTGTGAGCCGGTGTGTTGAGCAGTATAACAAGAGAGTCCTGCTTTGCAAGAAGTCCGTTTACCTTGGCGTCAAACGCCTCTTTGTTGAAGCCTCCCTCTTTGTTTAAAAGCTCATAGGTTTCAAGAGTTCTGCCCTGCTCCTGCGCTATGCTGTTGTAAGGCGCCCAGAACCAGTCTGCCGTAAGTACTGCATCTCCCGGCTTTGAATAGTTTGATACTGTGTTTCTGATTGAACCTGTGCCGCCCGGTGTTGCAACAGCTTCTGTAAAGCACTTTGGAACAAAGCTTCCGAAAGCTGCTTTCTGAATTGCTTTTTTGAATTCAGGAATTCCGCCTATAGGCGCATATTCCGCAAAATCCGTAGGGTTTAATTTTTTGAGTTCCTCAACAACTGATGACATTACGATTAAATCTCCCCTGTCATCAAGAAGCGCACCTATTGTAGCGTTAACTACGTTTTCCTTGCCCTTCTCTGCTATCATTGCCTTTGCTCTTGTGCTTATTCCGAATATTTTATCCTCTTTTGGAATTTTTCTTCCGTTTGCCTGTGCCATTATATATTCTGCCATCTCAATTCTCCTTTCATATGTGTAAATTGCTGTAAGCCTCGATTTTTAATGCTTGTATCTGGGTACAGTTACTATTTATTATATTCGAAACCTCAATTTATTACAAGCATTGTCAGTATTAAATTTGTATATGGTGGCGATAATATTAACGGAGGTGAAAGCAATGAGACAAAAGGTCAGAAAAAAAGATAAGACTGCCATAGCACTTGTTCTGTGTTTCTGTGTAATCGCTTTAGCTTCGGTGTTTACGCTCAAGGCCAATATAAATAAGGTGCAGGCGCCTGCAGGTGAAGAGGTCGATACCTCAAAGCGCGTTGAGGAAACAGCCAAGGCAAAACCGGAAGAAAGCGCTGCATCATCACAAATTCCCATAGTGGAAAGCGGTCAGGCCCAAAAGAGTACATCACAGTCAGAAGCTGCGTATATCGCCCCTGCTGAGGGAAATATACTTAAAGGGTATTCCGGCAAAGGATTAGTTTACTCAAAAACACTGGATCAGTATATGGTTCATAAAGGCATAGACATCGGCGGCAAGCTTGACGCTCAGGTAAAGGCAGTCGCAGACGGCACGGTTACAAAGGTCTTTACCGATGACACAATGGGAATAACCATAGTTATCGACCACGGAAACGATATATGTACGGTCTATTCCAACCTTTCAACCGACAGTATGGTTGAAACCGGCGACACGGTAAAGCAGGGACAGGTTATATCGGGCATAGGCGATACGGCGCTGTTTGAATGCAGTGATGAGGCTCATCTGCATTTTGAGGTTTTAAAAAACGGCAGAAATATAAATCCGGAAAAGCTTGTAAAATTATAGGGTTTGCGCAGGCAGGGCTTTTGAAAATATCAGACGCCCTGTTTTTTTGCATTTAAAGTCTGTTTGTGCTATCATATTGTTATTATTTTAAACCACGAGGTGCTTTATGCAGATATCAAGCAGATTTACAATTGCAGTTCATATACTCATATGTATAGAAACATTCAAAGAGGATTACAAGATTACAAGCGATTTCCTCGCTTCAAGCGTAAACGTCAATCCCGTAGTAATACGCAGGCTGCTCCAGCAGCTCAAAAAAGCGGGCATTATAAATGTTAAAAGAGGCAGCGGAGGCGCATATATAGAAAAGCCTCTTGATGAGATTACCCTGCTTGATGTCTACAATGCAGTCGAATGTATAGACAACGGAAATCTGTTTCATTTTCATGAAAATCCAAACAGCAGATGCCCTGTCGGCAGAAATATCCACTCTGTTTTAGACAGGCGGCTTGACAGTATCCAGCAGGCAATGGAGCGTGAAATGAGCTCGGTGACATTACAGGATATTGCAGACGATACGGACAGACTTATAAATATGTAGCTTTAGCCCGCATACTGACAGAACACAGTATGCGGAAATTTTTTCAAATTTTTGTTGTAACTATTGACATTACAACGGGACGGGTATATACTCGTTGTATCGATTAAAGTTACAACAAATTTTCAGGAGGTATATATTATGGCTAACTTCAATAAGACAAACGTTGCAGACGGCGCAAGAACAGAGCTTCACGATATTCTTAATCTGACAGGAGCTGAAATCAGCATCAACAATCTGCCGGCAGGCGCAGGAGTTCCTTTTGTTCACTCACACAAGGAAAATGAGGAAATATATGCGGTACTTTCAGGCAGAGGCAAGGCAGTTATAGACGGTGAAACAGTAGAGCTTGCCGCAGGCGACTGGCTTCGCATCTCCCCTGCCTGCAAAAGACAGTTTTCCGCCACAGATGACTCGGCTATAAGCTTTGCATGTATTCAGGTCAAGGAAAACTCCCTTGGCGGCTATACCGCAGATGATGCCGTAATACACGAATAGTCTGTGTCAGGCAGTCGCATAACAGACAGCTTCGTCTAAACGCCCCGGCAGCCCGGGTTTTTTTAATTATTCCGATATGATATAATCGGCATATAACAATGCAAAGGAACGAAATTTTATGACACGTATCGGAATAATAGAAGATGACAGGCTGCTTAACGAGGCTCTGTGTACATACCTTGAAACACTGGGATACATTACCGACAGCGCTTTTTCTTTTGAAGAGGGTATGGCTCTTGCAGATAAACACCCCGATCTGCTGCTGGCAGACATAGGGCTTGCAGACGGCAGCGGCATTGAAATATGCCGCATGGTGCGCGGTAAGACTCCTGTTATATTTCTTACCGCAAAGGACGGCGAGGAGGATATGCTCAGGGCTTTCGGCTGCGGCGCAGATGATTATCTTGTAAAACCGTTTCCCATGCCTGTGCTTGCGGCTCACATTCAGGCAGTGCTGCGAAGAACCGGCGGTAGCAGGAATGAACTGCACTACCTGGATATGTATATCGACTATGATAAAAAACAGGTACAGCTTGCAGGAAGCCCTGTAAAACTCACACCGCGGGAATATCAGCTTCTGGAGCTGCTTTCGCAAAACCGCGGCAGAGTCGTAACAAAAGATATGATTTTAGAAAAGGTATGGGACTCCCGCGGCGTTTTTGTAGACGACAATACAGTAAACGTCACCCTTAACAGACTCAAAAAGAAAATAGAGCCTGACCCTTCTCACCCGCTCTACATCAGAAATATATTCGGTCTGGGATACACCTTTGGAGAATAGCCATGAAAAACAGCAGAAAAGAAATGAAGAATATATCTCTTGCTCTTGAAAAGATACTAAACGGAGAAGTTCTTGAACCTCCTGCGGAATACACAGACACCCTGCCCTCAAAAATCACTCACCAGCTTTTCCGGCTTGATGAAATGCTCAGGGCAAGAGAAAAGCAGGCTGCTCTTGAGCACAGTCAGATAAAAGAACTTATCGCAGAAATAGCTCACCAGATGAGAATGCCTCTTGCCAATCTCGAAAGCTATACGGAACTTCTGTCGGGCGCTCTTGAAAATGATGCGCAGCGTCACTATCTTGAAGCTGTCTGCAAATCGGAGCAGCAGCTTAAATTCCTGACAGAAAGCTTTATAAAAACGGCGCGGCTTGAAAACAGAATTATACAGATAAAAAAAGAAAGCGTTTCTCTTAGAGATACAATTCTAAAAAGCATTCTTACGGCAAGCAGAGCCGCAGAGGCAAAGCATATAGACATAAGGCTGGAGGCTCTGCCTGAAATATCCGCGCCTCACGATGCAGGCTGGCTCGGAGAGGCCATATATAACCTTATTGACAACAGCATTAAATATTCACCGGAAAATTCCGCAATAACTATCAAAGCCGCCGCAGATGAGATGTATGTCAGAATAGTCGTATCGGACTTTGGCGCAGGAATATCCGAAGATGAGGAGAGCCGTATTTTCAAAAGGTTTTACAGAGGGAAAAACACAAGCGGCCAGCCCGGCTTTGGCCTGGGCCTGTATATATCAAGACAGATTGTGATGCTGCACGGCGGTTTTATGAAAGCGCGCCGAAAAGAAAACGGACTTGATATGTATATTTTTCTTCCTGTTTCTTAAAATGTAAGCAGATTGTAATAACTCCCTGCTAGAATTTTATTCAAAACAGAAATCATCAGAAAAGGGAGTAAATTATTATGAATATATTAACAACAGAAAATCTCAAAAAAATATATAAAACTCCATCAGGCAAAGTCTATGCTCTTGACGGAGTTTCTGTTTCTGTATCAGAAGGTGAATTTATAGCTGTTGTCGGCTCCTCCGGCAGCGGCAAGACAACCTTTCTCAATATGATAGGCGGACTTGACCGGCCTACAGCAGGTCAGGTTCAAATACGAAGCAAGCCGCTTGGCAGCCTGTCCTCAGAGGAGCTTACCGTATTTCGCAGAAGAAACATAGGGTTCGTATTTCAGAACTACAACCTGCTTCCATATTTAAATGTATGGGAAAACATCACCCTGCCGCTTCGCCTTGACGGCGTTTCGGCAGACGAGCCTTTTATCGCCGAAATAATTAAAAGTCTGGGACTTGAGGATAAAACCTGCAATATGCCGTATATGCTTTCGGGCGGTCAGCAGCAGCGTGTTGCAATCGCAAGGGCGCTGTCCACAAAGCCGGCAATCATACTTGCCGACGAGCCTACGGGAAATCTTGACTCAATAACGGGTATGGAGGTTATAGGGCTTCTTAAAACCTGCGCCGTAAAATATCATCAGACCATTGTGGTGGTTACTCACAACGAGGAAATCGCCCAGATGGCAGACAGGATTATCCGCATAGAGGACGGAAAGGTCACAGGTGGCGCTGATGAGAAATAACAACAGGGAAGTTATAAAAATGATTGCGGCAAGGCAGTACCAAAGCAACAGAGGCAGAAACACCATACTGATTGCCGCAACCGCTCTTGCCGTTGTAATGATATTCTGCATATTCAGCATTACCTCAGGAAAAATAAATGCGGACTATCTGCTGTATATGCGAAGCTCCGGTACTGCCGCAAGCACAACTCTTGAACAGGCTGACGAAAAGCAGTATGAGCAGATAAAAAATCTGCCGTATATAAAGGAGGTCGGAAAGGAAACGGCTTTTGGAGTATCAGACAAATTCTTCTGTTCCGTGCTTGACAAAAGCGCATGGGAAAACATACAGGTGCCCGCATATACGGATATCTGCGGAGTTTATCCTGAAAAGGCAGATGATATAATGATGTCTGTGAGGGCACTTGAGGCCATAGGGATTAAAGCCCCCAAACTTGGAATGAAAATCACCTGCCCCATATATTTTGACAAGGGCGTATCAAAGGAGCAGACCTTTTATCTGTGCGGCTATTTTACCGAGTATGTTGACCCTGTGATGAGTATGCCTCCGGCATATTTTTCACAAAAGTATCTTGACACGCTTACCACAAACATCGACGACTGCACCACCCTGCTGATAATGCAGGAGGACAGTATTTCAGGTGAGTCTGTGGAAGAAATGCTTTATAACGATGTTACAATGCGTGATGACAGTCAGCAGTTCTTCGGCGGCAATCCCATGAATATGCAGGCAGTAACCGAGCTTGCTGGAGGCTATGATCTGGCATATATTATGGCTGCTGTCATATTTATATCTGCCCTCCTCCTCATTTTCAATGTGCTGCACATATCCTTAGGACATGATGTCCGCCAGTACGGCCTGCTGGTGACTATGGGAACCACAAAAAAGCAGCTTTACAGAATTGTTTTCAGGCAAACGGGAAAGGCAACTGTAATCGGCTGCGCCATCGGAGCTGCTGCCGGGCTTGTTGTAACCCTTGTAATACTGCCGGGGGTTCTGTCGGATATGTATCTTCACGGGCTCGGCAGCGCCTCTGCAATGATATCCTTTAATCCGTATATACTGATATTGTCTCTGGCCTCCGGGGCTTTAGCCGGCTTTTTAAGCTCCGCCCTTGCCATCAGAAAGCTTGCAGGAATATCGCCTGTCCAGTCAGTAAAATATACTGAAAAGGTACACAGTCACACAACCCGCAGCACCGGAGCAGGCAGATTTGATATTATAAATATGTCGTGGAAAAACATTTTCAGGTTTCGCGGCAGGTTCTGGCTTACGGTTATATCACTGACTCTAGGCCTTGGCATCTCTGTGACGGCGATTGCTGTTTCCCACGGTATTGACACCACAAATCAGATATCCTATGAGCATCACGATTTTCAGATTATGAGTATGATAGATACCCTGACAATGGATCAGTACAGCAAAGAATACAGATTTTTCCCTGAGGATATGGCAGAGAGAATGACTAAAATAAGCGGAGTTGAAAAGGTAATCAAAACCACCGGCGGCTACGGCAGTATTTCAAAAAAATCAAAGCCTTTCGAACTTCGTTTCAGTGACGAAGACAATGGCAAGTCTTATTTTGTTGTACAGGAGGTAAGCAAAGCTTATCTTGCAGAGCTTAAAGCCTTTGCCGAAAAAGAGAATCTGTATATAGACACCGACCCTGTACTAAAGGGGACCGGCACTTTAATGCTCCATTACAATGTGCTCTCCAAAGTCGAAACGGAAAAAAGCAGAGAGTATGTGGGACTGCCTTTTACGGTATACGATACTGACGGCAGCAGGACCTGTGAAATGACATTCTGCGGGTATCTGAACTTCAAGAAAAACGGACTTCCAAAGCTGGAGACGACTTGGAACGGCAGGAATATCATATATCTGCTTGCTACAGATGAAGGCATCCGAAATATGAATATAGATACAGGCATATTCCTGATTAATCTTGATGTTAATGAAGATAAAGAGCCGGCAGTGAAAAACACATTAAATCATATGGTGGAGCAGTACAATTCGCAGTTCACATCAGGCAGATCCTACGGAGGAATTGTTACGGACTCCCGTATCCTTTCACTTACCGCCAAATCCGATCTGCTGGCCGCTGCAAAGGATTATATAAACTCCAGCCGTATAATTATGGCATCACTTTGCATAATGCTTCTTTTTATGGGACTTATCAATTTTGTAAATGTCACAGCCACAGGACTTGTGCTGCGCAAAAAGGAATTTGCCGTAATGGAGAGCATAGGCATGAGCAAAGGTCAGCTAAAAAAGATGATTTTAAGCGAAGGGCTTCTGTACAGCATTTTTGTCATACTTATGACTGCCGTTTCCGGAAGTATTATATGGTATATCACCTGCCACGTTATAAAATCAAGGCTGGCATATTTCAGATACTACTTCCCTTATATCGAATTTCTTGCGGCCGCTCTGCTGCTGATACTGATATGCATAATCATATCTCACATCGCATTTAAAAGATGTACAGCAGGCAGCATTACAGACAGGCTCAAGAGCTTTACAGATTAACACAAAAGCTGTTTCTATAGAGACTTCCTCACTATAGAAACAGCTTTTTCATTCCGCTTCACTTTATTTCATTTTCCAGTCTGAGCTTCAGTTCCTGTTTTTGCAGTCTGCTTTTTTCGATAATAACATAGCAGGCGGATACAATAACTATCAGCCCTCCCGCAATCTGCATAACTCCAAGGCTCTGACCCAGTATGAGCCAGCCGAAGAATGTCGGGGTCACCGGCAGGAAATTGCTGAAAAGCGATGATATTGTAGGTCCCAGATATTTAACTCCTCTGACATATATGAGATATCCCGTACCTGCGCTTCCCACGCCAAGATATACAAGGCTTAATATAATCTTCGGGGTAAAGCATTCAGCAGGAGGCATTACTGCGACAGCATACGGCAGCGATATGAGCACCGTACATAAAAGCTGGTTAAACGCCATGGTAAGCTCTGTATAGGTTCTGGAAATTCTGGCAGTAATGAAGTTATACAGGTTCCACGATATCGTAGCTCCGAATGCCAGCAGATACCCAAGAGCCCTGCCTGAAAAAAGACTTTTGAAATCCGCTCCGATTACAAGCCCCACGCCTATAACGCATACAACAAGCCCTGCAATTATACTGACCGACAATTTAGTTTTGAAAAATACCCTTTGATTGATATAATCGGCACAAACGAAAGTATAATTGTAATCAGCGCTACAGGTATATACTCCATTGCCGTATACTCGCAGAAGTAGTAAAGCACCTGTCCCGTAAGCGAGCACATCACAAAAAATATGATGTCTTTTTTTCTGATTGTAAACCTGCGCTCTGCAATAACCTTGATTAATGTTATCACAACAAGCCCTCCAAGATACTTGAAGAACATAAGGTTTAGCGGCCTGAACACTTCAAGGGCGTTCTTTGCCACAGAATAGTCAAATCCCTACATAAACACCAGGGCAAACATAAGAATAAATGTCAATCGTTTTTTATCCAAGCTGTAACTCCTTTTAACTTCTGCTATATTACTCCGTATTCTATAAGGTTTCTTACAATGCCGAAAACACACAGGGCCGCCCCGTAGCAAATGACAGCTGTCTCGTGTGCTTTAGAAAATTTCATATTTCTACACCTAAGATACATCCAGTATATGATTTCCCCGCACAGAAACGGCGCTGTGACAAACAGGAACGGATTTGCATTAAACGATGCTTTGAAATCCAGTGATGCCAACGCTGTAAACATAGTTGTAACGCCGCAGCCGGGACATTTGAAACCTGTTATATACCTGAACATACATGGCATCGCAAGTCCGGTAAGTTTTATCCATACAAGATAGCACAGACCTGCCGCAAGAAGCAATAATACGGTTTTTATTGTTTTTTTGCTGTCTTTAGTCATATTTCTAATTTCAAAAGCCCTGCCGCGCTTGCAGGCAGAGCCTTTGTATTATTCAACTCTTTTATTGACTGTATCCTGCATAAGGCACATACTGATTATCATGAATCCCAGAATACCCAGTATCAGATACAAAACATTCGAGCTGCCGTTTACTCCTCTGATTTTGTCACAGCGCTCTCCCATTTTGAACTGCCAGTAGAGTCCGTATATACCGCAGGTTATCAGTGAAAACAGGAATACCATTCCTCCTGTGGTTGCGGAAGTTTCGCCTGCCAGCGTATTTACCTCATCGTTTATTTTTATCATCCAGTATATTCCGTATATGCCGAAAGTTATAATTGAAAGTATTATACACAGTGCTATATTTCTTGGCTGTATCTGATAGTCCATATTCTTCTCCTTATTTCAGCTTCTCACCATCGGCAAAAGCGTTTCCCACCTTATCGCCTAAAACGTGATAGTAGTGATTAACAGGGTCATAGGCTATAGGTGCAAGCCTTGCTACATCTATGCCTCCATCTCCGGTTACAATGCTCTCATCTGCGCATACATTCACTATCTGTCCTATCATGCAGTGAGAGTCCTCATCATAGCTTAAGAGCCTGCATTCAAGAGCCATAGGAAGCTCCGCTATCAGAGGCGCATTTACAAACTCGCTTTTGAGCGCATGAAAACCTGCCCTCTCAAATTTATCAGGAACATCATTTGCTGAAACTATACCTACATAGTCGCACTCCGCAACGTGTGCCGCATCACCGAAGCTTACTGTAAAGGCTTTGGTTTCAAGTATGTTCTTAACTGTCTTATGTCCGGGGCTTAAGCACATTGATATTTTGTCTGCGCTGCTGATACTGCCCCATGCCGCATTCATGGCATCCGGTTTGCCGTCTTTATCATATGCCGCAATTATAAGGACAGGCATAGGATACATATATGCGTTTACTCCCAGATTTTTTCTCATATTGATACCTCCTTGTTCAATCTGTTATCTATTATATTACGCCTGCACGAGCTAAATCAAGTGTATTTGCAAAACTGCTTCGGTCGAATTTATAGAGTCTGTTTTCAGCACAATTTTGGACACAATTTTCAAAAACGGGGCAAAATATTATAATAAAATAAGAAAAACGAGGCAAATCTCACTTTTAAATTATTGCAAAACTTATTTAAGTAAATACACAATATACAGGTCGTGTGTGTATTTACCTGAACGGCAAGACTGCCGCACACCTTTGCCCTTGTGCGCGGCAGCCTCTTTTGCCAAACTATCTTATTTTATATTATAAGTCGTGTTTCTCTTCATTGAGATATTTGTCCATAAGCGCATCTATATCAGCTTCCTTTTCAGGAAGAGGAGCGTCCTTCTTTCTGCCGACCAATGCCACGATTACGCCTGCCACAATTACTGCAAGTCCTATCCATTTCAGACATTCGATAACCTGAGGTATGCTGTTTGCAAATACATCGTAATCATCAGGTCCCCATTCGCCGTAGTCGATTTCGTACCACTTGAGCCAGAACTGTCCGAAGAATGCCATCACTCCGGCGCATATCATAAATATGCCTATTCTGACTGTATCTCCTGCGGCAAGCTTTGTCTTAGGATTTACCGGATTATGTTCAGGGTCATTTACTGACAGGCCGCCGAATATTCTCTTGAGTATGTAGTATGCCACAGGTCCCGTGCAGATAGCAATAAGTCCCATTGCCAGATAATCCGTACCGTTTATCAGCAGCGCTATTACAGAAATCACTATAGGAAATCCTGCGTAGAAAATCATTGCTCCTTTGCCGCCCTTTATATAGTAAAGTCCTCTTTCCATTCGTTTCTCTATCGGCAGCTTCTTTCTCAGCTTGAGAACCGATATAGGCAGTATTATATAAAGCGCCAGCATAAATACTACTTCCATACTTACAAGTGTGGTGAAATCCGACTGGCACAGAATAAATGTAACAACTGCCAGTGAAAGTATTCCAATGTATGGAACGCCTTTTTTCTTTGATACCTTAACCATAAACTGCGGGCACAGATGATCGTCTGCAAGTACGAAGAAGCCTCTGGAGCCCGATGCCAGATATGTATTGAATATCGCGCACTGTGATACTATGGCGATTACAAGGAATACATATCCCCATGCCTGACCCATATAGGTTGTAAGCACTGTCGCATATCCTATTGCCTGACCGTCAAATCCGCCGTCTGTTGACCAGCTCTCCCAGCTCCCCTCCGGCAGACATGCAAGTCCGCCCAGTGTAGGAAGCACATATGTAAGCGCTACCAGCGGCATTGCTATCATAAGTCCTTTAGGGATTACCTGAGGGTTTTTAACCTCTCCTGCCATATTTGATATACATTCATAACCGCAGTACATCCATATGCAGATGCATATTCCGCCGCCTACTCCGTCAAATATGCTGTAATCCTCAGGAAGCATAGGTTCCATAGGGTTTGTCTGCCAGTTGATAAGTCCCACTACCGCAACCAGCGCGAATGCGAGAAGTATCAGTACCGAAAGTATTGTACTTACCTTGCCGACCTCTCTCAGACCCATTAAATTAACAATTGTAAAAATAAGTATCATTCCGATTTTGATTGCTTCAACCGCAATATCACTCATAGGTATCATCTGGCTTACATAGCCTGCAACCAGCGCAACATATACACCATTTGTTATATATGTTGATACTGTGCCCCACCAGCCTGCCTGAAAGCCCCAGAATTCTCCGAAGGCCTCTTTAACCCATACATATACTCCGCCCTCCGACGGCAGTACAGCTCCGCACTCTGCAACAAGGTTACTGATAGGGTATGCCCATATTATAGGGAAAATTATCAGTAATATAAGGGTCATTCCCGGACCCGACTCCGGTATCATCTCCTCGATACCAAACGCTCCCGCCGCTACAAGGCAGTAGAGCATAAATACTATTCCCGATACCTTTATATCGTGCTTTTTAAGTCCTGCAACTCCGTGTGTCTGCTGGCTCATTTCATTTCCTCCTTATTATCAGGTTATTAACGCTATCCTTTTTTTCTATCTATAATCCTAATACTGTCATACATTTATCATCACCTCCGTTATATTTCTTTAACTGTTGTTTCAAGTCTGATTCCAAGTTCTGCCGCATATTCAAAGTATCTGTCCACCTGTTCAAAGGACAGCATATCCGATGAAATCAGTCCGCACTGATCGAAATCGCCGTTTATAAACATCTTCGAGAACAGATACCCTCCCTGTCCCGTCAGATACATCTCCCCTGTCATCTTAGCTCTTTCGAATGCTTCTACGATACCCGGCGCAAAGACGTGGTTTTCTACCAGAATATCCTTACCGTCCTTTTTGCCGTAGGCTTCAACGACCATGCAGCCGTCATCAGCCTCCATGCCTTCTTCTATGATTTCTCTGATTTCCTCTTCAAATTTAGGCGGCTTTGGTATACTCTCAACAATTACATCAAACGGCACTACCTTTCGGCTTTTGATTTCTCTCTCCTCGTGGTCAAACAGCCCCGCCCTGTAAAGCGGCTCCGCAAAGTCCATACCTGTTCCTGCATATTTGAAATATGCGTTTTTGCAGCCCTTGAAATACTTATCCGCATTAAGCGCATACTGTACAGGCTCATCGTGACAGTGATTGAGGAAAGTAACCTCGTGATCCATATAGTCGTATTTTCTTTTGACAGGATCTTCAAACGGCGGTCTTACAAACAGCTCTCCGTTCTCGTATGTATAAGCCGGTTCGCTCATATCCTGTATCGCTGTTTCAGGCGACCACCAGAACGGCTGAAAACGGTTTGCCTTAACACCCTCCCATACGAAGTTGTATATTGTATCGCAGGTATCAAGATATTTCATTGCATCTCGTGTAGCACAGCAGATAACTCCCGGCGCCGAGCCTGTTCCGATTATTGCAAGTCTGCCTATCTCCTCAAATTTCGGGCTGTATACCTCAAACTGATATTTCATGCCCCTTATCCAGCCTATGTTTACGTCTTCATCAAATGCTGTGGTAGATGAAAAATCCTGATAGTTTGCTTTGACTGCAAGCGCAGCGTCAAGCACGTTTTTGCCGAATTCCAGAGGAAGCGCGTTTACAATAAGGTCAACGCCCTGCGCGCAGTTTATTATCTCGTCAACATTGTATGCATTACATTTCATTCCCTCTGCTTTTGTGAGTATACCTGTAAGCTCGTTTACTGCCTCCATATTATAGTCTGCGCATATTATACTACTTACACCCGGTTCCTCGTCAAGCCTTTTTGCAACTGTTGTTCCCTGTGCTCCTGTTCCAAGTACTAAAATCTTCATATCAAACCTTCCTTACTTTTTTATCCGTTTTATTTTATGTCTATATGTTAAACGGTATTGCGTCCCTCTTCAATCGCCTCATATTCTAAGTTTTCTGACTAAATAAAGAGGTTTTGTCCTTGACGCATATGCTTCGGAAAGTCTGAATAAAAAGCAAGGACTTTTTATCTGTATGTTATCTAAGTTATGCCCTTGCTTTTTGTACGTTATAAATTCATTTAATTGTCAAGTTCCTTTATCTTTGTGTCGATTGTAATGCCAAGATCCTTTGCATACTCAAAATATCTGTCCACATTGTCCATCGGCAGCATATCCGAGGTAATAAGTCCTGTTATTTCAAAATCATCGTTTACAAACATCTTGGAAAACAGATATCCGCCCTGACCTGTCAGATACATTTCTCCTGTCATGCCGGCTCTTTCAAAGGCCTCAACAAGACCCGGCGCTGATACATGATTTTCTACCAGTATGTTTTTGCCGTCTTTCTGTCCGTAAGCCTCAACTACCATACAGCCGTCATCCGAAACAATACCTTCATCTATTATCTCTTTGATTTCTCTTGCAAATTTAGGCGGAGCCGGTATGCTGTCAACAATAAGGTCAAACGGAACTACCTTGCGGCCCTTGACTTCTCTTTCGTCATGGCTCAGAAGCCCTGCTCTGTAAAGCGGCTCTGCAAATTCCATTCCCACGCCTGCATATTTGAAATATGCGTTTTTGCAGCCCTTGAAGTATTCCTTGGCATTGATACCGTACTGCACAGGCTCGTCGTGGTTGTGGTTATAGAAAACCACTTCTCTGTCCATATAGTCATATTTTCTGGTGATAGGGTCCTCAAAAGGAGGTCTCATTATGATTTCATCGTTTTCATATGCAAATGCAGGCTGCCTCATATCCTCTATGGCAGTTTCAGGCGACCACCAGAACGGCTGGAAGCACTTTGCCTCTGCTCCCTCCCATACAAAGTTGTATATTGTATCGCAGGTGTCAAGATACTTCATGGCATCTCTTGTAGCGCAGCAGATAAGTCCCGGCGCAGAGCCTGTTCCCACTATTGCAAGTCTGCCGATTTCTTTAAATTTAGGGCTGTATACCTCAAGCTGATATCTCATGCCTCTCACCCAGCCCATAATAACGTCGTCGTCAAAGGCGTTGCTTGATGAAAAGTCCTGATAGTTGGCCTTAACAGCAAGTGCTGCATCAAGCACGTTTTTGCCGAATTCCAGAGGAAGCGCGTTAACTATAAGGTCTGCGCCCTCTGCGCATCTGATAATGCTGTCAATATCCGAAGCGTCACACTGAACACCTTTTGCTTTTGTCAATGAGGAAACCAGCTCATCTACTGCCGCCTCGTAGTAGTCGGCGCATATTATTTCACTTACATTCGGTTCTTCGTCCAGTCTTTTGGCAACAGTTGTACCCTGTGCTCCTGTTCCCAGTACAAGTATTTTCTTCACAATTCCACCCGCCTTATATTATAATTCCTTAACCTTAGTATCTATTGTAATATCCAGTTCTTTTGCATATTCAAAGTATGTATCCACCTGTTCAAATGAAAGCATATCTGATGAGATAAGTCCTGTCTGGTCAAATTTGTCGTTTATGAACAGCTTGGAGAACAGATATCCGCCCTGTCCTGTCAGATACATCTCTGAGGTTATTCCTGCCTTTTCATAGGACTCTATAAATCCCGGCGCTGATACGTGAGTTTCCACCAGCACGTCTTTGCCGTCTTTTTTGCCGTAGGCTTCAACTACCATACAGCCGGCATCGCTTACAAGACCCTCGTCTATAATCTCTTTGATTTCGTGCTCGAATTTCGGAGGCGCAGGCACATGAGCCAGTACCACGTCAAACGGTGATACGGACACGCCGCTTATGGTCTCTTTCTTCTGTGATAAAAGTCCTGCTCTGTAAAGAGGTCCCGCAAAGTCGACTCCCGCTCCCGCATATTTGAAATATGCGTTTTTGCAGCCCTTGAAATAGTCCCTGGCATTGAAGCTGTAGTGCAGTGGCTCATCGTGGCAGTGCTCCACAAATGTAACCTCCCGGTCCATATAGTCGTATTTACGTTTTACAGGCATTCCGAACGCCGGAGTTCTTACCAGCTTGCCGTCTATAAGGGCATAGCCTTCTTCACTCATATCATTAAGCGCTGTAACAGGCGACCACCAGAACGGCTGGAAGCGTTTTGCCTCAACGCCCTCCCATACGAAATTGTATATTGTATCGCAGGTATCAAGATATTTCATTGCATCTCTTGTCGCGCAGCAGATAAGTCCCGGCGCAGAGCCTGTTCCCACAAGCGCCAGCTTGCCTATTGCCGCAAACTTAGGACCGTATTCCTCGTACTGTATTCTGATGCTTTCAATCCATTCCTCGTGAAGTGAAATTGTTGCCGCATAGTCCTGATAGTTTGTTTCTGCTTCAAGTGCAGCTTCAAGAACATTTTTGGTGCATTCCAGAGGAAGTGCATTAAGTAGCAGGTCTACGCCTCTGGCACATTCAAGTATACTATCCTTGTCGTGCGCGTCAACTTTCATACCTCTTGCTTTAGTAAGCTCACCTACAAGCTCGTTTACTGCAGCCTCGTTAAAATCCGCGCATATTATTTCCGCTACGTTGTCGTCTCTGTCAAGACATCTTGCCGCTGCGGAGCCCTGTGCTCCCACGCCTAATACTAATACCTTTTTGATAATTTCAAACCTTCTTCCTTTACTGATTAAAACTTCCTTCGTCAGAAGTTTCAGACATCATCTTTTTTTATTATATTATCAGCCTGCGGAAGGTTTAACAATTGGCGCAGGTTCTAACTTTTGTATATAAAAAAGACAAGGACTGAATCCCGACTTATGCAAAGGATTTATGACCTTGTCAATTTTCTCTTTTATTTTTGTCGTATTGTCAATACGCAACAGATTTATATGAATACTACCCGAGAGGAATGCTATTCATAGTGTTCTTCAATCAAATCGCAGTCTATAATAAGAACATAAAAAATTTTACCGTAATAAGTGTTCTCTACAATTCTTCCATGATCAAGCACCGGATGATATGAACCGTCTTTCTTGGCGAAATGAAACTGTACATAATCATTTGAATCACTATTCTCAGAGTTAATCTGTTTCCATATGCTTTCTTCAACGCCTTCCTGTTCATCTGGCCGTATCAGATTTCTGAATCTGTGATGTGAATATTCCATCAGTTCATCCATGTTCCGGCAACCTGCAAATTCAATCAGTTCTCTGTTTGCAAATAAAATACTGTCATCCTCCGGATCTGCTTTGTATATCAGAAATGCTCCCGGAAGATGCTGTGAAATATCATGAAGAGCAAATCCGAGCCTGCTTCTTTTCTGCATTTTAAAGTCGTTACTGTAATGCACACAATTGTGTTTTCCCTGAAGCTTAGCTTCATAAAGCGCCATATCAGCTGCGCGGAAAAGTGCAGACACATCTCCGCAATCATCCGGATATCCTGCATATCCCAAGGATATGTTGAAACGGCGTTCTTTGTCATCATACCTGAAGCAGCGCTGCATCTCAGTAAATGCCTGTATCTGTTTGCACGCCTCCTCACATGTAATTTCTGTAAGAAGCATTGAAAACTCATCTCCGCCGATTCTGCCGATAATCGCATTCCGACAGAAATACTCTCTCATATTCTTCGCCAGTTCCTGCAGGGCAAAATCTCCCGCAGCATGACCGTATACATCATTGATGAATTTAAAATCGTCGATATCCATCTGTACCGCCACGCATGAGACTTCCGGATTGTTTTTAATAAATGACTCAGTCTGCTCTGAAAATCCGTTTCTGTTCAAAAGACCTGTCAGTGAATCTATTGAAGACATTCTTTTAAAATTCTCACGATGCCTTTCTAACACAAGTATAGTAACTGTAAGACCCGTAAGCAGCATAACTATAAATAGTCCTATTATCAGTTTGAGAGTTATATTGCTGCCGCTGTTCCATCCTTCTGACGGCATAACTTCCAGTTTAAAGCGGCATCCTCCAAGCTCAAATTCATAAGGAACAGGATTTTCCATTACGGCCCCTGAAGAAGAAATCTCTTCGTACTCTGAGGATAACGGAGAGGCTGTTTTTGACAGACAGTATTCGTAGCCAAACCCTGTAAGCGCCTGAACTGAATTTGCAAAAATATCAGGCACTCTGATAATAACAACAGTAAATCCCCAGAAATAGTAATGTCCCTTACTGTTTTGCAGATAGACAGGATTTCTTATTGCAATTCCTCTACCTCCCTGCTTTAATGAAAACGGCCCCTGTAAAACGGTAAGCTTATTATCCCTGGCATACCGTGAAATTTTACCTCTGGTCTCATCATTAATAAGATCAATTTTACCTGCTTCATTGACTGCTTCCGGATAGATATCAGTAACCACTCCATCCGGTGCAAGCTGCACGCTCTGGATATATTCTGTCATCAGATTCTCAGCTACCCGCTGGAAATTACTGATACTGCCGTTTTCACTGATAATTATTCCTTCAAGAGCATCTGTAATTGCAATCCCGCTATTAAGTTCTCCCGCCATTCTCTCTGCATATGTCACTGCATTAAGTTCTGTAACAGTCCTCAAATGCTGCTGATTTGAAACGTGTGTCATATGCAGGACACACAGCAGTACAATGCAGCCCAGCACAAAAACCGCTGCAGGTATTGTCCATTTCAATTTTTCACTTTTTGTTTCTGATTTAAACACGTCTATACCCCTAAAAAATTGTACTTAAACATAGCATATTATATCAGTTTCCGGGCATGGTGTAAAGAATATCAGATGTGATTTACAGCACCATAATCAGTGTCTCTGCCTATCAGGGACTTGACTGTAAACTCCTCATAGAGAAAAAGGCAGTTTTTAATATTCCATTTAACTTTTTCATTCACATACCTCCGCAGTTTTAATCATATCATGCAGCGGCTCTGTGCCTGAAATAAAGGGCCAGTATAACACAGACAGCAATACACAAAGCAAAAGGAACTGCTGGTGAACTACTCCGACTTATAGAAGCCGGAGCTTCCTGTTTCAACCACTACTGCATTTGCTGCGGTGTTACGCAACTCAATGTCTTACACAATGTCCACAGGCGTATAAGTTT
>URGK01000031.1 GCA_900547295.1 uncultured Eubacteriales bacterium | reverse complement strand
TTGCATGTGTTAGGCACGCCGCCAGCGTTCATCCTGAGCCAGGATCAAACTCTTATTTAAGTGGTATCTAAAGCTTCCCTTAAGAAGCATTTAAATCATCTGACTCGATAAACGCGTTTGCGTTCTCGCTATTGTTTGTTTTTTCAAAAGAATCGTACGTGAATCCATCTAGAATTCTTACCAATCTGATGATTGATTGTACTGTTTAATCATATTGGAAAACCGTAGTTTTCCTGACTAAATCTTTACACTATGAAGTTTTCAATGTTCTCGTTCGCGTTTGCTGCGAACATTTAATATTCTATCTCAACTGCTCTGTTTTGTCAAGAAGTTTTTTCAACTTTTTTCGACTTTTTTCAGAAGCTGTTTATTTAGAATACCGCTGTCTGCCTCTCGGCGACAGCTAGATTATCTTATCAAATCCACTCCCTTTTGTCAATCCCTTTTTTGAAATTCTTTTTAAAAGTTTTTGCTGCCTGTCCGGCAGCTTCCAAACCCTCTGTTATGTGCATTTCTAAAAATCAAAACTACATAAATAAAATGAGCCCGCAGGCTCATTTTTGCTATTTTAATCTCTTTGTAGGTCTCGATCCCTTGGCAACTTCCTGTTTTCTCTTCTTCATTGCCTCTGCCAGTTCGCTGTCCATAGTCTCCGCTCTTTCTTTTTTGATTGCATCAAGCTTGGACTGCGCCTCACTGCCTTTCTGAATGATCTTTTCAACAGGAGTTTTTTCGTATTCTCTGTCAAGAGCATCAGACTCTTCGATACCGGAAATGGTGCTTTCTCTTTCTTCTTCTTTTGCAACGGCTTCAGCTTCTTCTTCAAGCTGTTTCCTGATGATAGCCATTTTCTTTCGGTATTTGTTGGCTCCGGCTTCATCTCCTGCCGAAGAATATATGGCATAAAGCTCTTCCATGGTTTCGAGATGACTTCCGTTCATCTTGAGAACCTGTTTAAATCTCTCTATTGCATCATCGGTCCTGCCGCATCTTTCATATGCCACTCCAAGATAATAGTGAAGCGGCCACCATTTACTGTAGTCATCGTCGAGGAAGGTTTCAAGCTTCTTAATTCCATCCTCAAATCTGCCTGCCATAACGTCATTGCATCCTTCTTCTATGTACACAGGCTTTGCAATCTGCTCTATTCTCTTGCGGATTTCTTTTTTATCCTTGCCGTTTTTGCTGAATCTGAGGAAATCGTTCCATACAAGTCTTGCCTTGATGTACTGACCCATATTCAGATAAGCGTACCCCAGATAGTAGTATGATTGCGCGTGTCTTGGGTGCACTGCCACCATAAATTCAAAGAAATCAAGAGATTCGGCTTTCATTCTGCCTACATATTCTCTGTTTTTGCTGCTGGTGTACATTACTCTGCATACTCTGGCATAGGAATACATTGCGTGCAGATAGTCCGGCTGCATGCAAAGCGATGCTCTGAAATGTATGCAGGCATTGTCGTAGTCCTTGAGTTCTGCCGCATCTCTGCCTTCTTTGAGCAGACCCTCGCAGATTTTTTTACCGTAGAGTCTGTCCATGCAGTCAACGTAGCTCTGTGTATATTTGAAGTGAGGGTCGCAGCCGATTACCCATGCCATATTCTCTGCAATATGAAGCATTGAAATACCGCTTCCTCCGTTGAATTCTTTAATATCCTGTTTTCTGAGCGGAATCGGAACGCCTCTCATAATATCCGCAGCCTTGAAGGTGCTCAGAAACTCATCCGAAAACTCAGCAAATACAAATTTATTGAGATATTTCTTAAAGTATCTGCCTATCCTGTCCTCTCTGATTTTAAGGTCCATTTCCTCGATAGGAATTTTCACTGTCTGTTTAATTCCTATTCTCGCTGCAAATGATTTTTCCTGTTTTAAATCCTTATATTCTCTTGCCATCTTTTCTCCTGAGGGAATTCCCATCCTTTTTTCATAAATTTTCTGACTGCGTCTTCATTGAGCCGCAGCTTCATATCCTGCTCCAGATATCTTATGGCTTCTTCCCGGTCGACTCCCGAATGTCTGCATTTCCACATAGCATATCCGTAAAGAATTCTGTACAAATCCTCTTTTGAATGACTCCTGTGCTGATAGCCTTTGATATAGTAGTAATCCGATAATTCCGTATAAAAATCAAACGGAGTCATTTCTGATTTGCCGATAAGGTAATTGAGGGCAAACTCAAAACCTCCTTTATTGTAAAACAGGTCAAGTACATTTTCAAGCTGTTTTACTCTCACGACCTCTCTTGAGGTCATAAATGAATTCGATATTACTTCGTACGGAGCTTTGCTTCTGTATATATAGTTGTAGAACTCCTCGTGATATCTGACCGCCGTTCCCTTTAGCATCTTTAAAAATCCCACCTGTATGCAGTCTGCGCCTACAGGGTATATATTGTTAAATGACGTTCTGAGGGAGTTCATATCCTCAAAAGGAAGTCCCGTAATCAGATCCACATGAACATGAGCCGCCCCAAGCCTTGAAAGCTTTCGTATGTTTTTGAGGCAGGTTTCGATTTCGCTTCTTCTGTTTATGGCCCGCAGGGTAAGCGGATTTGTGGTCTGTATGCCTATCTCAAACTGGAACAGACCTGCTCTGGCGCTGCCTGCAAGCTGTATGAGGCGGTCGTCTATAAGGTCGCCGCAAAGCTCAAAATGGAAATTGGTCACGCCGTTATCCATAAGCACAAGATACTCCAGTATCTCGATGCACCTGTTTCTGTCCCAGTTAAAAGTCCTGTCTATAAACTTCACCTGCTTCACACGCTTGTGTATAAAGTATGACAGTTCGTCTTTCACTCTCTCTGCCGGCAGCGCCCTTACCGTCTTGTCTATAGATGAAATGCAGTAGCTGCAGTTGTACGGGCAGCCTCTTGAGGATTCGTAATAAACGATTTTGTCCTCCTCTGCCGGAAGCACCTCGTACGGAAACGGCAGGCTGCTGAATTTAACAGGCGGCATAGGCGCATTTACAATTATCCGGCCTCCTGCTCTGTAGGCAAGGCCCTTAATGTCAGGAAACTTTGGGGTTCCCTTTGTCAGCGCCCTGCACAGCATGCTGAAAGCGTATTCGCCTTCGCCGAAAATAACGGCATCGACCGCAGGGTTTTCGGACATGAAGCTTTCGGTATCATAGCTTACCTCAGGTCCTCCGCATACAATCCTGATTTCAGGCTTTGCTTTTTTGAGATTTTCACACAGATATTTAATTTTCTCTATATTCCATATGTAGCATGAAAAGCATACTACATCATATTCATTTCTGACAAGCTCCGTATATATATAGTCGTCCTCATTGTTGATGGTAAACTCCTTTATCTCAAGTCCGGGGCAGTTGGGAAGCCCCGCCGCATAGAGATATTTGAGCGCCAGATTGGAATGAACATATTTGGAATTAAGCGTTGTAAGTAATATCTTCATATCATTAATCTACAGCAGTCTGAACCTTTCGTCTTTTAACATACCGGTGTTTTTCATTGCAGCTTCAATCTGCGCCAGAAATCTGTCTCTGTCCTGAGGCAGATCGCCCTTGAGTGACAGATAGTTTGAGGCGTGATTGCTTCTGAATATACATGTTTTTTCAGGGTTTGCATTCTCCAGCATCAGATGTGTTTCGGCAAGCACCTCCTGCGGTGTAAGCAGCTTGAGTCTGCCGCTCTGTATATCCTCGTACATAGGAGCCTGAGGATCTACAAGAAGCGTCAGAAGGCTGACATACGAAGCGTTCATTTCCGTAATCATAGTGCCTGTCTGTATAGCGTGATCCTCCCAGCCGTCTTTGCCTGCAAGACCGCTTATGAATGTCACTGATGCCTTGATACCGACTTTTTCGATTCTCTTTACGGCATCAATCAGCTGCTGTCTTGTTTCGCCCTTGCGACACATTTCAAGCACCTTGTCGCTGCCTGATTCAGCGCCTATATATACCATTGTAAGACCGTGCTCTCTGAGCTGTCTCAATTCGTCTTCTGTTTTTCTTAAAACGTCCGATGCTCTGCCGTATATAGTAACTCTTTCACATTCCGGGAAAGTTTCTTCTATATATGTCAGTATCGGCATCAGTTTGTCTGTCTTAAGGCACAGAGCGTTCGCATCCGCAAGGAATATCCTCGGCACGCTTCTGTATCTTTTTCTTGCCCACGCAAAATCCGCAATAATATCCTCTGTCGGTCTTGTCTGGAATCTTTTTTCCTTGAACATTTTGCAGAATGAGCATTTGTTATGAGTACATCCTATGGTAGCCTGAACTATCAGGCTGTACGCCTCACTTGGCGGTCTGTATACATCACCAACGTATTTTATCATTTAATTACATCCTTTCCGGACACTGAATTCCCAGTAGTCCCAGACCATTCTTTATAGTATTCTTAGCAGCCTGTGCAAGTGCAAGTTTTGCCGCCTGTTCTTCGATATTCTCAACTATGATATGCTCATCGTGATAGAATCTGTTAAAGCTCTGCGCAATATCAACTATATGTCTTGTAACAACAGACGGTTCATATTTGTCTGCAGCCTCAAGAACAACTTCAGGGAAAGCCTCTAAAAGCTTAACAAGCTCATATGCCGCATCTCCTCTGATATATGTTACATCTATATCGCCAGCCTGCGCTTTTGCAAGAGCGCCTGCGTCTGCTCTTCTCATAAGGCTTGCAGCTCTCGCATAGGTGTACTGTACATACGGTCCTGTTTCACCGTTGAAATCAAGCACCTTGTCCCATGAGAATACATAGTCTTTAATTCTGTTGTTTGATAATTCCTGGAATATAACGGCGCCGATACCCACCTGTTTTGCGGTTTCGTCTATATTCTCAGTTGCAACGCCTTTTTCCCTGATTATTTTTCTTGTTTCATCTACAGCTCTGTTTAAAACATCTTCAAGGAACACAACTCTGCCGTGTCTTGTAGACATGGTCCCCTCTTCAAGAGATACAAGTCCGAACGGAATGTGAACGCAGTCCTTTGCCCATTCATAGCCCATAAGTTCTAAAATCTTAATCCACTGCTGGAAATGCAGGTTCTGCTGTGATGCAACTATATACAGGTTCTTGTAGAAGTCATATGTTTCTTTTCTGTATACCGCAGCGGCAATATCTCTTGTTATATATAATGTGGAGCCGTCTGATTTTGTAATAAGGGCAGGCGACATACCGTATTCCTCAAGGTTTACAATCTGCGCACCCTGTGATTCCTCAAGCAGTCCCTTTGCCTTTAGCTCCTCTACAAATCTAGGCATCTTGTCTGAGTAAAAGCTTTCTCCGTTGTAGGAGTCGAATTCTATTCCCAGCATCTTGTATACTCTTGTGAATTCCTTGAGGGATTCATCTCTGAACCACTGCCAGAGCGCAACCTCCTCAGGCTCGCCCTTTTCGAGTTTTGCAAAGATTTCTCTTGCCTCATCGTCAAGCTCAGGATGAGTTTCAACTTCAACGTGGAATTTGGTGTAGTAGCTGAGAAGTGTCTTGATAGGCTCGTTTATGACATCTTCCTTGTTGCCCCAGTGTCTGTAGGCGCATATCATCTTGCCGAACTGTGTGCCGTAGTCTCCCAGATGGTTTATTCTGAAAGCATCATAGCCTAAAAAGTCATATATCTTGTATATGGAATTACCTATAACCGTACTTCTGATATGTCCTATATGAAACGGCTTTGCAATGTTAGGCGATGAATATTCCACTATTACCTTCCTGCCTGCGCCAATGTCCGATGAGCCGAAAGCATCGCCCTTTGCGATTACCTCTTTTACTACATCGTCAATGAATGCGTCTCTTGATATGAACATATTAACATACGCATTGACGCTTTCCACCTTTTCGAATATTTCATCTGACGCAATCTGCTCCGCTATTGATTTTGCAATTAAAGGCGGCGCCTTTCTGAGCAGTTTTGCCAGCTTGAAGCACGGGAATGCATAATCTCCCATTTTGCTGTCAGCAGGAACCTCCACCATTTCTCTGATTTCGGAAGCCTCAAGTCCCTCTACACATGGTGCAATTATTTCAGCTATAAGCTGCCTGTAGTCTTTCATCTGTTTACCTCTCTATTTTAACTGTACTATTGTAACTCCGTCTCCGCCCTCATTGTAGGCACCCTTTCGGAAAGCTTTAACGTGCTTGTGGCGCTTCATCATCTGCTGAAGCCCTGTACGCAGAATACCCTCGCCTCTGCCGTGAATGACAGTGACCTCTTTTAAGCCTGCCATAAACGCATCATCAAGATATTTATCCACATTCATAACGGCATCATCAAGGTTCTGGCCTCTGACATTGATTGTCGTACTCATATTCATAGCCTTGGCCTGATACATACTGCTGTAGTTTCTCTGCTTAGGAGAAGGCTTTTGTTTTTTGACATCGTCTATAAGCATTATGTCTTTGATGTTGACGGTTGCCTTGAGTATTCCCATCTGTACCGTCATATTGCCCTTGTCGTCAGGCAGGCTCATAATTTCGCCGTTCTGATCAAGGGAAAGCACCTTGACTCTGTTTCCTATCTTCAGGTCGGATGCTTTTACAGGCTTGTTGTTTACCTGCTTTACTATTTTTTCACGATACCTGCCCTCAAGGTTTCTGACCTTTCGTCTGCCCTCGTCAAACACCTTATTTCGCTCTGCGATACTGTCTATTCTGTTTAATTCCCTAAGCTCTTTCTGAACCTCTCTGGTGGTATCTCTTGCTTCTCTTACTATTTCTCTTGCTTCTTCTCTTGCCTTTGCAAGTATTTCTGATTTTTTCTGTTTTATCTCGGCCTCACGCTGCTCAAGCTCCTGCTTCTGCTTTTTCATTGCAATGTTCAGAGCTATAGCCTGATCGCGCTCCTCCTCCGCTCTCTTGCGGTCGTCCTCAAGGGCTGCTATTACATCTTCAAATTCTATGTCCCTGCCCTCAAGAAGCTCTCTTGCCTTGTCTATTATGCTCTCTGAAAGTCCCAGCTTGCGGGATATTTCAAAGGCGTTTGATTTGCCCGGTATTCCTATTGTAAGTCTGTAGGTCGGGCTCAGGGTTTCAACGTCAAATTCCATCGAGGCATTCTGAACACCTGCTGTGGATATGGCGTATTTTTTGAGCTCCGTATAGTGAGTCGTTGCAAATATAAGCGCGCCGTTTGCCCTAAGCTTTTCGAGGACTGCTATTGCAAGGGCGGCTCCCTCTGTGGGGTCTGTACCCGCGCCAAGCTCGTCAAGCAGCACAAGACAGCCGGGGCCTGCTCTGTCAACGATATTGACTATATTGTTCATATGCGATGAGAAAGTCGAAAGACTCTGCTCTATGCTCTGCTCATCTCCTATATCCGCAAATATGTCCTCAAACACAGGGATTATGCTCTCGGAGGAGGCCGGAATATGAAGTCCCGCTGCCGCCATCATCGAAAGAAGTCCCGCTGTTTTGAGAGTTACGGTTTTGCCTCCCGTATTAGGCCCTGTTATTATCAGCGTGCTGTAGTTCCTGCCCAGTGAAGCGTTGATAGGGACTGCTTTTTTCTGATCCAGCAGCGGATGTCTTGCCTGTTTAAGATCAAGTATACCCTCATCGCTTATGTGAGGCTCCTCGCCTCTGTAGGAAAGCGACAGCTTGCCCTTTGCAAATATATAGTCAAGCTCCACCAGCAGCTTCTGGTTGTTGTAAAGCCCGTGATAATTCTCTGCAACTCTGTCTGAAAGCTCCGCAAGTATTCTGTCGATTTCTTTTTTTTCGTCAAGAAAAAGCTGCTTGAGCTCATTGTTCATATTGACGATAACCTGCGGCTCTATGAACAGGGTTGCGCCTGTCGAGGACTGGTCGTGAACTATACCCGGGAATTTGGAGCGGTGCTCCTGCTTAACAGGTATTACATATCTGCCGTCCCTCATCGTAACGATGGAATCCTGCAGAAGTGTTTTGTTTTCGGCAGAGCCCAGCATATGATTCATCTTTGCCTTGATAGCCTCATTCTGCCTTACTATGCTTCTTCTGATGCTGCGAAGCTCAGGAGAGGCGTTGTCTGCCATTTCGTCCTCTGACAGAATACATCTTGTTATTTCATTTTCGAGATCTCTGTTTACTGAGATGACCTCTCTGATTGCAGTAAGCGCCGGAATTTCGGTCAGATCCTTTTCGAGAAATGCACTCATAGTCCTTGCTGTTCGCATATTATAGGATATTTGAAGCAGCTGCTGCATTGTCAGCGCTCCGCCTTTTCTTGCTCTCATAAGAGCCGGGGCTATATCGTAAAACGCGCTCATAGGCGGGTTGCCTTTAACTACAATAACCTTGACCGCCTCTGTGGTCTGCTGCAGCAGGTGTCTTATCTCATAGATATCGGTCAGAGGCTTAATCTCTGATATCACCTGCCTTGTCATCTCCGAAGCAGCTCCAGCCTTGAGCATCTCAATTATTTTGTTGTATTCCAGAATTTTTATGCTTTTGTTATTCATAGAGCCGCTTCCAAACCTCTTGCTATTGTCTATTTTTCAGTCTTGTCCAGTCTGCTTTTGAGCTGAACGTTTTCCATCTGAAGATCGAAGAAGCTGCTTTCAAGCTCCTTGTATCTTCTCTGTATTTCTCTAAGCTGTGAGTCATCTGACGCTTTTTTGCGCAGATCCTCTATTTCATTTCTGTACTGTATTACGTTTTTTTTGGCATCGTCCCACAGATCCACATACTTTTTGGCGTCGGCCTCAAGCTGTGCATTCAGTGTTCTGAGCTGCTCAAGCTCTTCTTTAATAGAAAATATCTCATCAGCTATGTTGACAGCGGAAAGCACTGCAAGTGACGTGGTGGAACCCAGATTTGAGTTTCTGCCTATGAACTGCATGCGCTCGTCTACATACTGCGCCGCCTTGATAATCTCATCCTGGCTTCTCTCACCTACTATAGTGTATTCCTGCCCGTATATTCTGATTTTAACCTTATTGTTTTCCATAACCGTACTCCCCGATTACATTTCACGAAGAACAGCTCCCAGAGTTTCTTCAAGAGCCTTAAGTATATTACCGTGAACAGGAGCAACGTCATCATCAGTAAGAGTCTTGCTTTCGTCCTGATATGTCAGTGTGAATGCAACGCTCTTCTTGCCGTCTGCAACCTGCTCGCCTCTGTATATGTCAAACAGCTTGACGTTTTTGAGTATTTCGGAAGCCGCAGCCTTTATAACCTTTTCGATGGTTCCAACTTCCATATTTTCGTCTACAAGAAGCGCGATATCTCTTGAGGTTGACGGATATTTAGGAAGCTGTTTATATGCCTTGTCTGTATCTGAAATTTCACATACTGTATCAAACAGCAGCTCGCATACATAGCATCTTGTCTTTATCTGATATTTTGCCGTAACCTCAGGGTGAACCTCACCCATGATACCAAGCTCAACCTGTTCATAATCTCCCATTGCAACAGGATCGCTGTTCTCGATTATATCCTTGAGCTTGTTGTATTCCTCTGTGCCTTCAACCTCTCCTGTCAGGATAAGTTTTTTGAGATCGTCAACCTCAGGCATTGCCTTTTTAGGAATTCTTGCAATTATTCTTGCGCATCTGCCCGGATGGTATACTCCGTATTCTGATTCTGCGACAAATTCAACATCTCTGATGCCCATTATCGAAAGCAACTCTACTATCATGCCCTTGAGCGCGTAGAAGTCGGCGTCTTTGCCGTACATACCAACGCACATCGAGTAGCTCTCTTCAGGAAGAGCTTTCTCGTCAAACAGGTCTGCCATAAATGTGTTGCCTATTTCAAATGCCTTTACGGCTTCTATGTTTCTTGTGTAGTTTCTTGAGAGAACCTCCAGCATATTAGGAGTAAGGATAGTTCTCATTACCGAGTTTTCCTCTCCCAGCGGATTGATAATTCTTACGAAGCATCTTTCCCATGAATCCTCGTCAATTCTGCAGTTGTCAACGCCCTTAGGGCTTACAAACGAGTATGTCTGGATTTCTGTTGCGCCCATTGCAACCATAGTGTCTCTCGCCAAATCTCTTAAAATTCTGTCGTCAGGCTTTACTGCCTCGCTGTTGCCTCTAGGAATTGTAACAGGAAGCTTGTCAAAGCCGTACATTCTGCCTACTTCCTCAACGATATCCTCTTCAATGTGGATATCCTGTCTTACTGTAGGAGCCGTAACGTACATATCATCGCCCTCGCCTGTAACTGTCATTTCCAGACTCTCAAGAGCGTTTACCATAAATTCTCTTGTAAGTTCAACACCCAGCACTTTGTTTATTCTTGAAACTCTTGCGTGAACAGGCTCTGCCTTGATTTCCTGCGGATAAACGTCAACGCTTCCTGCAACAGGTGTGCCTGCTCCTGTAAGCTCTATGAGTTTTACCACTCTGTCAGCAGCCTTAGCGCACAGGTTAGGGTCTATGCCCTTTTCAAATCTTGCCGATGCTTCTGTACGAAGTCCCAGCTTCTTTGAGGTTGTTCTGACACTGTCACCTGCAAAGTTTGCGGATTCAACCACGATTGTTGTCGTATTGTCCCTGATGTCTGAATCAAGTCCGCCCATAACGCCTGCTATTGCTGCAGGTTTTTCGGCATCACATATCATCAGCATGCCCTCTGAAAGAGTTCTCTCTGTTTCATCAAGGGTAGTGAATTTATCTCCCTCGTTTGCTGTTCTGATTACAACCTTGCCTCCTGCAAGAGTGTTGATATCAAATGCATGTATAGGCTGACCGTATTCAAGCATTACGAAGTTTGTAATGTCAACGATGTTATTGATAGGTCTCATGCCCGCTCTGATGAGTCGTTTCTGTATCCACCAAGGCGACTGCTTTATTACTACGTCTTTAACTATTCTTGCCGTATATCTTCTGCAAAGGTCTGACTGAATATCAACTGCGATATAATCCGCTGCATTTCCCTCCTCGTGGTCGCACTCTGTTTCAGGGTATTCAAGCTCTGTGCCGAATACTGCCGCAGCCTCTCTTGCCATTCCGATCATTGAAAGGCAGTCAGGTCTGTTAGGAGTTATTTCAAAGTCAACTACTGTGTCCTCAAGTCCAAGCGCCTCTGAAAGCTCTGCGCCGATTTCAAATTCGTCGTTTAAAAGCCATATTCCGTCCTTTGAGATATATGGCGCCACCTTGTCGTCAAGACCCAGCTCCTGTGGTCCGCAGAGCATACCGAAAGATTCAACGCCTCTGAGCTTGCCCTTGGTAATCTTGACTCCGCCCTCTGTCTTTGGCTGTCCGTGCAGAGGTCCCGGAATTCTGCTGTTGTGAAGCGCTACCGGAACTATTGCTCCCTCATATACATTAGTTGCGCCTGTAACTATCTGTACCGGCTCGTCTTTTCCCACATTGAGCTGACACACAACCAGCTTGTCCGCATCAGGGTGCTTTTCTATTTTTTCGATTCTGCCGACAACAACATTTGAAAGCCCGCCGCCAACGTGCTCGCAGGTTTCAAGGTTTGAACCGGACATAACCATATCATCACAGAATTTCTCATCTGAAACATTAACTTCTGTATAATCTTTTAACCATTCTAATGATACTAACATCTTCGCCTTACCTCCTATTTGAACTGATTGATGAATCTCATATCGTTTTCGTAAAGAAGTCTGATATCATCAATTCCATACTTAAGCATTGCTATTCTTTCAACACCCATACCAAAGGCAAAGCCTGTGTATTTTTCTGTGTCAACATTACCTACTTTGAGTACATTAGGGTGTACCATACCGCAGCCTAATATCTCAATCCAGCCGCTTCCCTTGCACACTCTGCAGCCCTTGCCGCCGCACTTGAAGCATGATACGTCCATTTCAGCGCTCGGTTCAGTGAACGGGAAGTGGTGAGGTCTGAATTTTGTTTTTACAGATGATCCGAACATCTGCTTTGCAAAGCTGTCTAAAACTCCCTTGAGGTCTGCCATTGTAACGCCCTCGTCAACCAGAAGTCCCTCTACCTGATGGAACATCGGTGAGTGAGTTGCATCGGGAGTATCGCATCTGAAGCATCTGCCCGGTGATATAACTTTGATTGGAGGATCCTGAGCCATCAGGGTTCTTGCCTGTACAGGTGAAGTCTGTGTTCTAAGAAGTGTTTCCTCTGTGATATAGAAGGTGTCCGTCATATCTCTTGCAGGATGATCAGGCGCTGCATTGAGCGCGTCGAAGTTGTTGAATACTGTTTCAACCTCCGGTCCCTCTGCAATTGAAAATCCCATAGACATAAATACTCTTGAAATTTCTTCTATTGTGATTGTGATAGGGTGCTTTGAGCCCAGTACTACAGGTTTTCCCGGCTCTGTAACGTCTATCTTCTCTGCTTCGAATTTAGCAGCCTGTGCCTTTGCTTTCACCTCGTCAAGCTTGGATTTAAGCATTTTTTCGATGGCTGCTCTGGTTTCGTTTGCCGCCTGTCCGAAAGCTTTTCGTTCCTCCGGCGCCATATCTTTCATTGAACGAAGAATTTCGGTCATCTGACCTTTTTTGCCCAGAAGATTAACTCTGATTTCTTCTGCTTCCGATATTGAAGCGGCTTTTGCAAGTCTTTCTTTTGCTTCTTCTAAAATTGTAGTAAGCTTGTCACGCATTTTTATCTCTCCTGTCTTATTGATTCATATATTAGTATCCCTGCCGCAACGGCCGCATTGAGCGATTCAATATTGCCGCGCATGGGTATTTTTACTGTCCTGTCGCACAGGGCCGCCATTTCCTCCGAAATACCGTTGCCCTCGTTGCCTATTACAACTGCGGTGTTTCGCCTCATATCCACATCGTAATACATATCCTCTGTATCAAAGCCTGTGCCTATGATCTGCAACCCGGCGTCCTTTAAAAGTTTCACTCCATCACGAGCTCCCGCCGTATAATACGCGGGAATCCTAAAGACTGAGCCGGCCGCAGATCTTACGACCTTTGGCGAATATATATCGGCAGTGCCCTTTATCATCACAGCTCCCCTGTATCCTGCAGCATCGCAGGTTCTTAAGATCGTGCCTATATTGCCCGGATCCTGAAGTCTGTCTAAAACTATCACATTGCCGCCTGCTATATGCTCCATAAACTGCTGCTGTGTAAGCCGCGGTATTCTGACAGCCGCCATAATGCCCTGACTGCTCTCGGTCTGCGCAAGCCGGTTAAAAAGCCCCGCCGGCATCACATAGCACTCAGATAGCCTGCCGCCAAACAGGTTTTCATAATATGAAAGCCTGTCCTCGTTTACGGCGATAAACTCTATGTCCGCATTGTTTTTGAATGCTTCCTCTGTGAGGTTTTCGCCCTCTATGAGATAAAGCCCAAGCTTTTCTCTGTGCTTCCTGCTGTCAAGCTGCCGTATAATTCTGCATATTCTGTTGTCTGAAGATGTAATCTGCTTCATACTTTTAAAATGCATAAAAAGCCGGTCTTTAAAACCGGCTCTTATTTAAAACCTTTCTTTGTGTGCAGTTATTCCTTCCACTTTTTAAGGAATGGTGGAATTTCAAATCCGCCGCCTGTTTCAAGTGTATCATCTATAGTTATTTCTCTAGTTTCGATGCCTGTATCCTCATCAGTGCCGGAAGCCTCTTCGGATTCAGTCTCCTCTGCTGCCTCCTGCTTAGGCGCTTCCGGTGCAACCGGTCTGCCCTTGCCGTCCTCGTTAAAGCCTGTAGCTATAACTGTGATGATTATTTCATCCTGTATATCCTCTCTTACAGTTGCTCCGAAGATTATGATAGCGTCAGGATCTGCCGCCTTTGCAATCTGCTCCGCTGCTTCGTTTGCCTCAAGCATACCCAGGTCGTATCCGCCTGTGATGTTGAGAAGCACTGCCTTGGCGCCCTTAACGTCTGTTTCAAGAAGCGGGCTCTTGATTGCGCTCTCAATGGCTGTTGCAACTCTGTCATCGCCTGTGCCTCTGCCTATACCCATATGCGCAACGCCTCTGTTGCCCATTACTGTCTTAACGTCAGCGAAGTCAAGGTTGATAAGCGCAGCATCTGAAATCAGATCTGATATGCCCTGAACACCCTGTCTTAAAACGTCGTCTGCCATATTGAATGCGTCAACCATAGCGGTGTTCTTGTCCGCTATATCAAGAAGTCTGTCGTTTGGAACTATAACCAGTGAATCCACATAACCTTCAAGGAACTGAACACCAAGCTCTGCATGGGCGCTTCTTTTCTTGCCCTCAAATGTGAACGGCTTGGTAACAACGCCTACTGTCAGCGCGCCCAGATCGCGTCCCACCTTGGCTATGATAGGTGCGGCTCCAGTACCTGTGCCGCCGCCCATACCTGCGGTTACAAATATCATATCCGCTCCTGCAAGGAATTTCCTGATATCCTCTATGTTCTCCTCTGCGGCCTTCTGGCCGATCTCGGGATTTGCTCCCGCTCCAAGTCCCTTGGTGAGCTTCTCTCCTATCTGAAGCTTGGTCTGGGCCTTTGATTTGGCAAGAGCCTGCTTGTCCGTATTTATGGCTATAAATTCCACGCCGCCAAGCTCTGAATCTATCATTCTGTTAACAGCGTTGCAGCCTGCGCCGCCGACTCCGACAACCTTGATAACCGCCGCTGTGTTTTCTTCGCTTTCAAACTGTAAGATTGAATTTGTCATTCTGGTTTCCTCCCTAGGAATATTATCTTTAAAATTGTATCATATTTCCCGCATAAATGCACTATATTTACTGCGGTTTTTATGATTTTTACTTAATTTTTGGGCTGAATACGCAATATTGGTCGTCACCCACGCTTATCATACCGTTTTTTATGCCTCTTTCGTACAGGTCATACAGCACAGCCTCCAGCTTGCCGCTTGATATGCACTCGGAAATATTTGCCGCCGTACCTCTGACTATAAGGTGATTGTATATATATGCCCTCAGCACAGTATTGCTGGCCTTAATCTTTTTGAAAGATACCGTACCTTTCATGGTTTCGGTAAGCATATCGAGGGTTTCGGTAAGCATACGGCTTTCTTTTACCTCAAGAGCCTCGCCCTCCTTGCCGTTTTTAACCGTAAGTCCCAGAACTCTTGTAACGTCCGGTCTTTCGGCTGTAACCTTGAGTATATATCCCGAACCGTCAACGATATAATAATTTTTTTCGGAATATACCGCTGCGGTTTCGGTTCTTTCTCTGATTGTAATCTCAAGGACATTTGGAAGCTTCCTCTTGACATCGGCTGTCGCTATGTAGGAATCATCGCACAGCAGCTTTTCCATATTGCCGGTTCCCGCCGAAAAGGTGTTGATTCCTGTCTGCGCCCCCGCCATTGATATTATCTGCTCATCGGTATAGTAATGATTGCCCTTGACCTGTATTTCATCAATGTTAAAATACGATGATCTTCCAAACAGCACCGCCAGCACTATAACCGCTATGATTATGAGTATCCAAAGGCCAAGTCGTTTTTTGCGCCGTTTCTTGCGGTTTCGCTTCTTGCGCCGTTTTTCTATGCTGCCGCTTACGGCAGCGCTGTATTCTTCTGCATCCTCCTGCGGCGGATTATCGTAGTACATATCTTCGTAATCATAATCCGTATCCGTTTCAAAGGACATTGTATCTCTTCTGCTTAAATCGTCCATATATCTCCGCCTAAAGATCTGATGGTTTCATCAAATCCGCAGTAACCTCTCTGTATGTATTGTGTATTGTCTATGACACTTTCTCCGCAGGCGCAAAGGGCTGCGGTCACAAGCGCCGCGCCGCCTCTAAGGTCGGGCGCTTTCATATGTGCGCCGCATAATTTGGGCACACCTTTAATTATAGCTTTTTTTTGAAAAACTTCAATATTTCCGCCTGTTTTTTTCAGTTCTTCTATGTATTTATATCTGTTTTCAAACAGGGTTTCCTCTATTTCACAGCCGCCGTTGCTTCTGCACATCATAGCCGCAAACTGCGGGTGCAGATCTGTAGGAAATCCCGGATACGGCTCTGTCCTTATCCTGATATCCCCTTTGAGTCCGTCATTCTTGCGAAGCAGTATGCCGTCCTCAAAATATCTGAATCTACAGCCTGCCGCTTCCATGGCCTCCGTAAAGCTCTGAAGATATTCAGAATTTATGCCCTCCGCAAAAAGCTCTCCGCCGGTTGCAGCAGCCATCGCCATATATGTACCGCACTCTATGCGGTCAGGCATAAGCCTTATATCCGCCGCATGCAGCCGCTTCACACCGTTTATATATATGGTGCCGGTCCCGTCTCCTTTAATCTCCGCCCCGCAGCCTCTGAGATATTCTGCAAGGCATACTATTTCAGGCTCTCTTGCGCAGTTTTGTATGCAGCTTGCGCCGTCTGCGCATACCGCGGCCATAACTGCGTTTTCGGTGGCGCCCACGCTCGGAAATCTCAAGGTAATATCCGCTCCTGAGAGTCTGTCTGCCCGGCATATTATTTTTTCTCCGGTTTCCTCTGCCTCCGCGCCGAAAGCTCTCATAACATCAATATGTATGTCAACAGGTCTTTTGCCTATGTGACAGCCTCCCGGAACAGGCACCGTAACGCTGCCTGTTTTTGAAAGTAACGGCGCCATGAAAAACACCGAAGCTCTAAGTCTTGCTCCAAGCGTCTGCGGGATAACGCTTTGTGAAATTCCTCTGCAGTCTGCCGTCACAGTGTCACTGTCTGACGCAGTCTTTGCTCCAAGTCCTTTGAGAATATCTCTCATTACGCGCACATCGCTTATGTCCGGGCAGTTATGTATACGGGTTTCACCCTCTGCCATTATGCCGGCCGCAAGTATGGGAAGAGCCGCATTTTTGGCGCCTCTCACCCTGTACTCTCCCTGCACCTTTGCTCCGCCTTTTATGTGATAGGACAAAATCAAACGCACCTCCATAACATATTTTATAATATGCCAAAGGTGCGTATTGGTTACTTGAATATCGTTTCGTATATTGTTTCCGCTGAATCGTTGAAAGCACACTTTTTAGCAGCCTGACCCATAGTCTTTACTTTTTCCGGGTCGTTTTTAAGCTCCATAAGCTTTGAAACCAGAAGCTCGTCCGTAAGGTCTTTTTCTTCTATGAGAAATGCTCCGCCCCTGTCTGCAACCGCCTTTGCATTGTGGTACTGGTGATTGCCGGTAACATTAGGTGATGGGATAAACACAGCGCATTTGCCGCATACGCATATCTCCGCTATGCTGAGTGCTCCCGCCCTTGAAACCACAACATCTGCGGCCATCAGATGATTGTCCATATCGTCTATATATCTCATAATGTGAACATTATCCGCTATGCCGCAAAGCTCCTTCGCCTCGTGACATATTACATCATAGTAAACATCTCCCGTACCGAAATAAAGGCTTGTCTTATCCATACCGTTTACTTCTTTGAGTACGGAAAGCATCGCCTTGTTGATACGGCCTGCGCCTCTGCTGCCGCCAAAGGAAAGTATCATAAATTCGTCCTCTGCTATGCCAAGCGCCTCTCTTGCCTGCTGTTTTGTTTTGGTGAAAAAGCTTTTTCTTACGGGGTTTCCCACAACGATATGCTTTTCGGGGTGTTTGAAATACTCTCCCGCCTTTTCGAAGCCCATAAACACCTTGTCTACATAAGGCTCCAGCATTTTGTTGGTCATTCCCGGAAACGCGTTCTGCTCGTGTATGTATGTTCTGACACCCATTTTTGCCGCAGTCTTGACAACAGGTCCGCACACATATCCGCCTGTGCCTATAACCACATCAGGCTTAAAGCTCTTTATTATTTTTTTGGCCTGAGAAAGACCTCTGACAAGATCCGCCGCGGTCCTTATGTTTTTGAGCATATTGCGCCTGTCAAAGCCGCTTACGGTTATAAATTCTATAGGGTAGCCGTTACCCGGAACCAGAGTTTTTTCCAGTCCTTTTTTGGTGCCCACAAACAGAATTTCCGCATCGGGCTGTTTTTCCTTAATCTTGTCTGCAATGGCGATGGCAGGATAGATATGTCCGCCTGTGCCTCCGCCTGTCATTATAACTTTCATAGATAAATCTCCTGATATATTTATTTGGCTGAATGATGCGATATATTCAGCATTATTCCCATCGCTCCCGTAAAAATAAGGAGCGCGTTTCCGCCGTAGCTTACAAAGGGAAGTATGATTCCCGTCGGTGGCATTGATGATGTAACTACCGCAATATTTAATATAACCTGTATCGCAAGCATCGAGGTAATCCCCGAAGCCAGAAGCATACTGAAACGGTCAGGCGCATTGATGCATATGTGAACGCATCTCCATATAAGCACCAGATATGCCGCCATAAGCAGCAGCACGCCTATAAACCCAAGTTCCTCGCCTATTATGGCGATTATGAAGTCGTTCTGAGGCTCCGGCAGATACAGGTTTTTCTGTATGCTCTTGCCCAGACCAAGCCCGAAAAGTCCTCCCGAACCCAGCGCCAGAAGCGACTGACAGACCTGATATCCGTCTCCCAGCGGATCTGCAAAAGGATCCGTAAAGCTTACTGCCCTGCTCAGTCTGTAGCCGTCCTTGTCTGTAAAAATCAGCAGGCAGCCTGCCACAACTCCCAAAACTCCGGCAGCGCCAAGGTATTTAAGCTCAAGTCCCGCCACAAACATTATAGCCACTATAATGCCTACTACGGTAATAGCTGTAGACATATTGGGCTGAAACATTATCAGACCTCCGAATATGCCGCACAGCGCCAGCAGAAACAGTATGGATTTGAGCTGATATATCTTCTCCGCGCTTGTGCTTAAGTACGAGGATACGAATATTATAGCCGCTATTTTGGCAATTTCACCGGGCATTATTGTTATAGGCCCGAGTTCTATCCATCTTGTCGCGCCGTTGGTGGTAGTTCCCACATGCGGGATAAAAAGCGCGATAAGCAGAATTATACTTGCAATCAGTATGGGAAATGCCCATTTTCTGTATGTCTTGTAGTTTATCCTTGAGAGCACAAACATAGCTATAAGTCCCGCAACAGCCCATATTCCGTCCCTTATCAGATAGGCGTAGGCGTTTCCGGTCTTTGAAAGCGCGCTGTAATAGCTGGCGCTGAATACCATTATTACTCCGAATACGGTAAGCGCCAGTGTCAGAAGCACTATAACAAAATCTCCGGTTTTTCTTGCTCTTTTAATAGTTTCCATCAGCGTCCCAGTCTTTCCACAAGAATTTTAAAGTGATCTCCCCTCTGTTCGAAGTTGCTGTACATATCCCAGCTTGCGCATGCAGGTGAAAGCAGCACCGCATCTCCCGGCTGCGCCATTTCGAAGGCCAGATTTGTCGCCTCTTCAAGGTTTTTGACCATAGTGTATGAATTAAAGCCTGCGGCATCTGCCGCATTCTTTATATCTCCCGCATCCCTGCCGTAGAGCATCATATGCTTTACCTTTCCTGAAAGCTCTGCAGCAAGAGGTGCGAAGTCCTGTTTTTTGGCATCTCCGCCTGCAAGAAGTATTATGTTCTTTTTGAGGGCTTTAAGCGCTGTAATTGTAGCGTCTGTATTGGTGCCTTTTGAGTCATTGTAGAATTTAACACCGTCAACCTCTCCGCAGTATTCTATTCTGTGCGCAACGCCGCCGAACTCACGCAGGGTTTTTGATATAACCTCAGGCTCTATGCCTGCAAAGTAGCTTACGGCTGCCGCTGCAAGAGCGTTTTCGAGGTTATGGTCTCCTATGATTTTGAGCTCCTCGGCCTTGCATATGTTTATGATTTCGCCTTTTTCGTTTTTTATAACTATATTGCCGTAGCTTACATATGCGCCGAAATCAAGTATCTCTCTGCGGCTGAAAGGAACAACGGTAGCTTTGCAGCCCTCTGCCAGCTTCCAGCACAGTTTGTCATCGTAATTTATAACAAGGTAGTCACCTGCCGTCTGGTTTTTGAACACATTGGCCTTGGCTTTGCCGTAGTTTTCCATTGTTTTGTGTCTGTTGAGGTGGTCTGGTGTCAGGTTTAAAATGGCTGACACTGCGGGCTTGAAATATTTAACGGTTTCAAGCTGGAAGCTGCTGGTTTCGGTAATAAGCCAGGAGTCCTCCTCCGCCTCAAGTGATTTGGAAATTACGGCAACGCCGATGTTGCCGACTACATATGTTTTTTTCTTTGCATTTTTGAATATCTCTCCCACAAGGGTTGTCGTTGTTGTCTTGCCGTTGGTGCCGGTTATGGCTATATAATTACCTCTGCCTACTCTGTAGGCAATTTCAAGCTCACCTATTACCTCTGCTCCGGCTGCTTCTGCTTTTTTTATGAAGTCAAGCTCGGGGGATACTCCGGGGCTTAATACAAGCATATCATAATCTTCGGGATTTTCAGGATTTCTGCCAAAGAATCCTTTGATGCCTCTGTCCTCCATGAATGCCAGAAGCTGCGGCTCCATATCCTCCTCAGGCTTTGAGTCCTGTACCCATACCTTAGCTCCCAGCTTTGAGAGCGCCTGCATTGCAGCCTTGCCGGATTTGCCCAGTCCTACCACAAGTGCTTTTCTGTCTTTGAAATTATCCTGATTCATAGCTAAATCTCCTCGCATAATTCTTTTATAATCCTACAATCACAAGTCCTGCCGCGCAGCATACAAACGTAAATGCCCAGAACATCATAACGACCGCTTTTTCGGACATGCCGCCAAGCTCAAAATGATGATGTATCGGTGACATTCTGAATACTCTTTTGCCTGTTGTCTTGAAGCTTACAACCTGTATTACAACGGAAAGAGCCTCTATAACATATACAAGTCCCGCTATAAGCAGCAGAAGCTCCATCTTCATAAGAATAGCCGCCGCTGTTATTGCGCCGCCCAGCGCAAGTGATCCTGTATCTCCCATAAACACCTTTGCCGGATTTCTGTTAAATACGAGAAATCCAAGGCACGCGCCTGTCACTGCTCCGCAGAATACCGCAGGAGAGCTCATACCGTACATACCTGCCACAAGGGCAAAGAAAAGCGATGCGAAAGCGGTGCAGCCCGATGCCAGACCGTCAAGTCCGTCTGTAAGGTTGACGCTGTTTGTCATTGCTACGACAGTAAATATTATGAAAGGTATATACCAGCCGCCGAAATCAACATATATATCTGCAAAAGGTATATATACAAGTGTGCCGTCAGGTGTTGCAAATGCCGCCCAGCACGCTATGGCTGCCGCTATTGCAAACTGGAACACTATTTTCTGCCACGCCTTAAGACCCAGATTGTGTTTTTTGATGACCTTGATGAAGTCATCGAGAAATCCCACAAGCCCGAAGGCTGCCATAACGATAACCATTGCAGCCGTCTCTATATTGATGCCGCCTATGATAAATGCCGTAAGCGCCGCCGATATTATTATGGCAACACCGCCCATGCTGGGCGTACCCGCCTTTGCCTGATGAGATTTAGGTCCTTCCTCTCTGATGTTCTGTCCCATCTGTTTTTTTCTTAAAACAGGGATTTCAACTGATGTAAGCAAAACTGCTGCTGCAAATGCCACTGCAATGGCAATTATAATCTTTACCGTATACATAATTTCAACTACTCCATAATCCTCTTCACTATCAGATCCATTGCCATGCCTCGTGAACCCTTGACAAGGACAACGTCGCCTGACTTAATAATGTTTTTCATTTCTTTAAGAAATTCATTTTTTGTTTTGTAATATTTAACGTTTTCGGCGCTCATTGACTTCAATGCGCCATCTTTAATATACTCCGCATCCTCTCCGATTGCAATAAGCATATCGACAGATTTGTCTGAAGCATACTCTCCTACCTCTGTATGATATCTCGGGCTTTCCTTTCCCTGCTCAAACATATCTCCGAGGATTGCCACCTTGCGAAGTCCCTTTGCCGACATAAGCACGTCTATGGCAGCTTTCATCGAAGCAGGGCTGGCATTGTAGGTATCGTCTATAACCTTGATGCCGTTTTTGCCCTTGACCGAAAGCCTCTTATCGGTAAATTCAAGACTTTGAAGACCCTTTGCGGCCTCCTCCACCGAAACTCCGGCCTCAAGCCCCGCCGCTATGGCAAGAGCCGCATTGACTGCATTGTGTCTGCCGGGAACAGGCAGGTGAATTCTTGTTGCTTTCTCTTTGTATTCCAGTGTGAACTCCACACCGTTTTCGGCGCTGTCGCTTATATTGTACACATAGACCTGACTGCCTCCCGCAGCGCCTACCTTAACAAGTCTGTACTCCGTATCGCAGAGGGCGCCGAGGAAATCATCATCGCCGTTTACTATGAGGACATTATCCTTGCCGAAGTAGGCTGTAATCTCCATTTTGGCTTTGAATATGTTTTCCCTGCTGCCAAGGTATTCAATGTGTGCCGTACCTATATTGGTTATTATCCCTATATCAGGCTTTGCAATACCTGCAAGAAATTCTATTTCACCGGGCCGATCCATGCCCATTTCCAGTATGCCGATTTTAGTGTCCGGATCAAAGTCCAGAATGCTGAGCGGAAGTCCTATATGGTTGTTGAAGTTGCCTTTGGTCTTGGCTGTCTTGAACTTGCCGCTACATACGGCTTTAACCATATCGCTGGTGCCGGTTTTGCCTACGCTTCCCGTAACACCGATAACCTTTATATCCATGGAAGCCCTGTAGTATGAGGCTATATCCTGAAACGCCTTAACGGTATCATCTACCAGCACTGCGCCCATACCCGCAGGTATTTTGTCTGTATAGCTTCTGTCATCTATTAGAGCTGCGCTGCAGCCGTTTTCAAAAGCCGCAGCTATAAATCTGTGGCCGTCGGTATTCTCACCGCGTATTGCTGCAAACAGGTTGCCTGCCACCGCAGTCCTTGAGTCTATGGACGCCCCTGTTATATATTGTGTTTCATCGCCCTGCACCAGACTTCCGCCTGAGGCCTCTGTTATCTGTCTTAGATTTAGTTTGTTCATCAGTATTTTTCCTCTAAAAACTCCTTTAGTATTCTGACATCGTCAAAGGGCAGTTTTTTGTCCCCTATTATCTGATATTTCTCGTGGCCCTTGCCTGCCACAATTATAAGGGTGTTTTTTCTTGCCAGCACAGCTGCCTTTCGGATTGCTTTTTTCCTGTCGGGTATGACAGAATATGAAGCGCCTGTGCTGTATACCCCCTCTTCTATTCTCGCCGTTATATCCTCCGGGTCCTCACCCCTGGGATTGTCGCTTGTAACTATTACATAATCGCTGTAGCGACCTGCAATTTCACCCATTTGAAAACGTTTGCCTGTATCCCGGTCCCCGCCGCAGCCGAACATACATATTATCTGTCCGTCTGTGAGGTTTCTCGCTGTTTTGAGAAGTCTTTCGAGGGCGTCCGGCGTATGTGCAAAGTCAACTATGGCTCTGATATTATCTCTGTCCCATACAAGCTGCCATCTTCCAGGCACGCTTCTGAGGGTTTCAATGCCCGCTCTGATTTTGTCAAATTCTATGCTGTATTCATAGGCAAGCCCTATGGCAATAAGGGCATCATATGCAAACTGCACTCCCGGCATTGAAAGCCTTACATCACCCGCATATTCACCTTTTATATATATTTCAAGCACCTGCCCCGTTATATCCGCTTCTGCCGTTTTTCCGAAATAATCGCAATGTCTGTCTTTCATTGAAACGGAGGCCAGTTTGTCTTTTTTACCGTAGCTTTTCAGTATTTTTTTCCCCCAACTGTCATCTGCATTTACGGCTCCGCCTTTGAGATTTCTTTCAAAGAGCAGGCATTTGCATCTGAAATATTCCTCCATTGTTTTGTGGTAATCCAAATGATCCTGCGTCAGATTTGTAAATGCTCCGTAGGAAATCTCCGTGTCGTCAAGTCTGCCCTGCACAAGGCCGTGAGAGGAGGCCTCTATAACGCAGCAGTCCATATGCTTTGAGTCCATTTTGTCAAAGTATGTACGAAGCAGATCCTTTCCCGGAGTAGTGTTTACAGAACTGTATTCCTCCTCCCCTATCTGGTGGGTTATCGTGCCTATCAGCCCTGTTTTTCTGCCGCTGTAGCATAGTATATTTCTAAGCATATATGATGCTGTAGTTTTGCCATTAGTTCCCGTTATTGCGAAAACATCTGTCAAATTCTAGTCACTCCCGTAAATATACACTGTGCTGTTCTTCTCAACCTTGGTTCCGGCTTTAGGATACTGGTCCTTAACCTTGAAGTCCTTATCCTTGTTTCCCGACTGAACCTTGTATTTGAGGGAAGAACCGCCCAGAATGCCTATTGCATCACTTAAACTTTCACCTGTAATATCAGGCACCTCTGTCTGCTTTGCCTCGATTTCCTTTTTTTCTTCATCGGAATACTGAGGCTCTATTCCCATATATCTTACTACCTCTGAAATTATTTCCTTAGCGCCGGGCGCTGCGGTCTGGCTGCCGTATTTTATACCCTTCGGATTGTCAGCTATTACAAGCACTGCCACCTTTGGATCGTTCATTGGAGACATCCCTATAAATGATGAGTAGGTTTCCTCGAGATAACCGCCCTTTACGGTATCCGGCTTGTTGGCCGTACCGGTCTTGCCGCCTACTCTGTAGCCCTCGACCTTAGCTGTGCCTGCGCCGCCGTCCGATACAACATACTCCATAATTTCACACATTTCATCTGCTGTTTTTTCAGACAGTATCTGTCTTACTATTTCCGGTTCATATTTTTCGACTGTATTGCCGTCTTTGTCTTTGAGTTCCTTGACTATGTGCGGCTTCATCATAACGCCGTCATTGCCTATTGCCGATATCGCTGTGATAAGCTGAATAGGAGTCACCGCAATACCCTGACCGTAGGACATTGTTGCAAGCCCTACAGGTCCTGCCGTATCCTTGCTCTGAAGTATTGCGCTTCCCTCGCCCGGATAGTCTATTCCTGTCTTTCCGGTTATTCCGAAAAGGTTCATATACTCGTAGTATTTCTCAATACCCGTGCGAAGCCCCAGCTGCATAAATACAGGGTTGCAGGAGTTTCCTACAGCCTGCTTGAGGCTCTGCGTACCGTGAGGATTACCTCTTCTCCAGCAGTGCAGCGTTGTATCCGCAACCTTGTAGCTGCCTGTGCATACGAATGACTCGTTCATATTTGTAAGTCCCTCTTCAAGAGCTATCGAGGTTGTCAGAAGCTTGAAAGTTGAGCCCGGCTCATATGTGTCTGAAACCAGAGGGTTTCTCCACATTTTGTTCCAGTATTCAAGCTTCTCTTTGTCTGTCATTTTTTCGAGTTTTTTCTGTTCTGATTTTTTGGTCGGTGTTCTCGGGTCGTTAGGGTCGTAATCCGGGGTCACCGCCATAGACAGCACATCTCCGTTTTCGGGATCCATAACTATGCACATTACTCTGTCAGATGAGGTTTTTTTCTGAACCTTTGCGATTGCATTCTCCACATAGTTCTGTATTACCTGATCAACCGTGAGCACAAGGCTTAATCCGTCCTCCGGCTCATAGTATTTCTCAAGTCCGTAGGACAGGCCGTTGCCTGCAACGTCTGTGTTTTTAATCCACCTGCCCGAAACTCCTGTAAGATATTCGTTGTACTGAAGTTCTATTCCCGAAAGTCCCACATTATCGTCTGTAACGCTTCCTATCAGATGAGATGCAAAGGAGCCCAGCGGATAGTATCTCTTGGTGTCTTCTGATATTTCTATTCCAGGAAGTTCCTTTTCCCTGATCTTATCTGCGGTTTCCTTGTCAATACCCTTTGATATCTTGACAAGCGACTGCTCTTTTGTTACAAGTGTTCTCACTTCCTCCGCATCCATATCGAGTATGGTTGAAAGGGCTGAAACGCAGGTGTCGAGAGCTGCCTGCTTTTTTTCTTCGGTGCTTCCTGATTTGACGTTTGCAGGTCTTGCCCATACGGAATATGAGGATCCGCTTACTGCAAGCTCTGCTCCGTTTCTGTCATATATTGTTCCCCTTTTTGCTTCAACCGGTGTATCTCTGGTCTGCTGCTCCACCGCCTTTTCGGTCATGGCATCAGCTTTGATAATCTGCCAGTAGCCTACACGAAAGCATAGTATAACCAGCAGCGCGCACACGATGCCGAAAGCTATTATTAATCTTTTTCTGTTTAATCCTGATACCTTTAACATAAATATTCAAAAAGCCGGATTACTTTATCTATATAATTAAGTTATCCAGCTTCTCCTTTCACTATGCAATTCTTTTATCGTTATATACTAGTATATTTACTGCAATCAATTATATGCCTCTTCCTTTACTGTAGCTGCGAAATCCTTTGGAGCTGTAATATCACTAACATAGACGATCTGGCTGGCAGAAGGATATTTCATTCCCAGCTTGCCGCTTGCCTTTTTTTCCAGAACAGTAACGCTGTTGGCCGTCTGGAGCTTGATATCTATATCTTCGATTTCTCTGGAAATCTCGTTGTTTTCCATGGTAAGTCTGTTTATCTGATATTGCAGTGTCGCCGCAAATGCCGACGATATTATAATTGCAATACACATAATGCCGAAAATAACTGTAAGTGCCAGCAGTCTTTTTTTGTCCTTGGTCGCAATACCACTGTCTGCAGGCTTTGTCTTCGGTTTATTAAGTTGTTCAGGTTTCATATCAAAGCCGTATTTTCTGTAGCTTTCTTCGTACTGATACCAGTTTTGTGCCTGCATTATACTTTTTGTTCCTTCCTATAGTTTCTCTATTATTCTTAATTTGGCGCTGCGTGCTCTGTGATTGTTTTCGAGCTCCTCCTCACCCGGAGTTATCGGTTTGCCAGTTATTTTTCTGACGTCTGCCACCTTGCCGCACACACATACCGGAAATTCCGGCGGGCAGGTGCACGGGTTCACTCTCCTGTTGAAGCATTCCTTGACTATCCTGTCCTCTAAAGAGTGGAAAGTTATTATACAGAGTCTGCCTCCCGGAGCAAGTACATCACAGAATTCCTCACAGGCTCTGCGAAGCTGCACCAGCTCATCGTTTACCTCTATTCTGATTGCCTGAAAGGTCCTCTTGGCAGGGTGCGGTCCGTCTCTTCTGGCTCTTGCCGGAATCGCCGCCTTGATTATCTCCACCAGTTCTGCTGTAGTTTCAACAGGCTTGTCCTTTCGGAATTTAACGATAAAATCGGCTATTCGCGATGCCCATTTCTCCTCGCCATACTTCCTGATTATATCTGTAAGCTCTGCGGCGCTGTATCTGTTGACAACATCATACGCCGTAAAGCTGTCCGACTGGTTCATACGCATATCAAGAGGCGCATCGTTCATATATGAGAAGCCTCTCTGCGCATTATCAAGCTGAAACGAGGATACTCCCAGATCCAGCATTGCGCCGTCTACCTGCTCTATTTCAAGTTCATTCAGAACGTCTTTGATATCCGAATAATTGCTCTGAACAAAATGTTTCCTGCACGGGTATTTTTCAAGCCTTTTGCCTGCCGCCTCAAGTGCGTCCCGGTCTCTGTCTATCCCTATAAACACGGCCTCCGGTGAAAGCCTTGAGCAAAGCTCCGAAGCATGTCCGCCTCCGCCCAGCGTGCCGTCTACATATATTCCGTTTTGTTTTATTGCAAGTCCGTCTATTGTTTCCTTTAAAAGGACTGATGTGTGTTTAAATTCCATATTCAACCATCTTCTGTGAAACTTCCGCAGGTGAAAGCTGAGTCATATTATCCTTGCTGTCCCACTCCTCTTTGCTCCAGACTTCAATTTTGTCCAGATTGCCTATAGTTACAAGCTCCTTGTCTATGTTCGCATATTCTCTGAGATCGGCAGGAAGTGTAATTCTGCCCTGCTTGTCTATCTCGCTTTCGACCGCATTTGCATAGAAATGACGGATGAAAGCTCTGGCGTTTGCATCAGACATAGGAAGCGCTGACAGCTTGTTCATAAATTTCTCCCACTCAGCCATAGGATAAATATACAGGCACCTGTCGATACCCATAGTCAGAACGCACTTGTAACCCAACTGTTCTCTGAACTTCGCAGGAACTATCATCCTCGACTTGGCATCTATTGAGTTCTGGAATTTACCCATCAACATCAGACTGCTATCCTTTCGACTGAAGATACTACACCACTCTCATTGTATGATGTAATACCATAATACTCCACTTCACACCACTTTACAACCACCGCCCGCCACTTTTTGCACTTTACCCTCCACTTTTTTTGCAGGACAGGAAGCTGTTTTGGCTGTTTTTTTACACAAAAACTACATATTGTACTTCTTTCTTTTTTTTCTTCTGTTTAGATACAATATATTGTTTTTCGGATAATTTGAACCTTGTACAGACTGTTTTCATAATATGAATAAAACACAATATAGAAAGGTATTGATGAATAATGTTAAGTTCATACATTCCCGCAGACAGCGCCGGGTGCGGCTGCTGCGGAACAAATACAGACAGCAATTCTCCAGCTTTCAGAAATTCCAAATCAAATCTTGCATATATAGATAAAGTTTTTTCATACAAGGAAGGACATTCCTGCCCTATAAGCTACAGCTTAAACACTGCAACATCTGAAATCCCCGCGCAGCTCATAACGTCAAAGGAACCGCTGCCTCCTGTCGACCCCTGCGCGCAGAAATGCTGCTGCGACCCTCCCGCTCCTGACTGCATCCGGCAGTGCTGCTGCTGCGGCGGAACTTCCGACTGCCAGACGGGCACAGCTTCCGTTTTTACTGTAAAAAGAAGTTTTGCAGTAGTAAACAGCCTGACACCTGCTGCTGCCATCGCCCCTGCAGGCGTTACTCTCAACGGGCATGCAGTAAATGCCGTAAATACAGAGAACGGCATATATACAGTGGATATCTCAAATATCGAAAATCAGCTTTCGGACACAAAATGCCAATGCAGCGGACTCCCTTCAAAAGCGTTTTTTATGATAAACGGTATCACAGGCTGGAATCTGACAGGACAGTTAATTCTCGACGGTACAGTGAATACCGGCGGATCGGTATGTAATTTCAGAGCGACATTTAATATCACCGCTCCACTTGCAGTTACGGGCACGACAGCCTTTGCAATTTCCGACGCCGGCATACCTTGCAGTGTTCATGGAATTTCTCCTGCAATTCAGTTCACTCTCGGCGGCAGAATAAACATACTCAACCCTGAAATCACAATTACCGCTGCAGGAACCCAGCTCACCGCGCTTCTGATTCTTGAGCCTTCCATAAATCTGGAGGTTACAAGAAAAACACTTATGTGTATGACAGGCTGCGAGGCTGACATCCCATGCGACAATTCATTAACCTCAGCTCTCATACAGCAGGGTGGCTGCGCTGAAGAACCCGGCTGCATGTGCAGCGCCAAAGTGCCTGAACCTCCTGTCGCAGGCTGTGAAAAGCCATCAAACGAGTGCGAAAAACCGCAGGAAAACGAATGCGGATGCAGTATGTACCAGTTTAACGGCACCAACGGCTGCAGCTGCGGATACTAAATAAATAACAGCGGGGAGCTTCGGCTTCCTGCTGTTTTAAAGTCAATTATTCAGTTTGTGGTTTTGATATAATATTTCCGGCAGATAATTCGTCAAGCGATGCATCAAGCATAGATAAATAAGCTTCATTATGCTTAAGCTTTAACACGCCGTGAGCAAGAAATCCCCCACTTCTATAAGTGGTGGGATGAATTG
>URGK01000030.1 GCA_900547295.1 uncultured Eubacteriales bacterium | reverse complement strand
TAAATTCAAGGAGTTTTACATAGATGATTAGAGTATTATTTATTTGCCACGGCAACATCTGCAGATCTACCATGGCCGAGTTTGTTTTAAAGGACATAGTCCGTAAAGACCATATGGAGGCAGACTTCTTCATTGCCTCTGCCGCAACCAGCAGAGAGGAAATCGGAAACGGTGTCCACCACGGCACCCTTCGCAAGCTCCACGAGGTAAATATTCCTGTGGATAAATCCAAAAGGGCTGTACAGATTACAAAAGAAGACTATAATATATATGACTACATAATTGCAATGGACGAAAACAACCTGCGCAATCTTAAACGCATCATACCCGAGGACACAGAGGGCAAGATATACAAGCTGCTTGACTTCACAGACAGAGGCGGAGATATAGCAGATCCGTGGTATACAGGCAACTTCGATGTGACATACGATGATATAACCGAGGGTATAGACGGATTTATGGAATTTCTAAGGAGGCAGAAATGAAAACAAACAGGGTTTGGGCGGTATATTTTACAGGGACGCAGACAACTTCAAAGGTGGTCGAAAAGCTTGCGGATGAGCTTGCAGGCAGGCTCGGCTGCGACAGACTTACATATGACTTCTCGCTTCCGCAGGCAAGGACAGAGCCTATGGAATTTTCGGCAGGCGATCTTGTCGTATTCGGTACGCCTGTAATTGCAGGCAGAGTGCCCAACGTGCTTCTCAAATATCTTGCAGATATCAGAGGAAACGGAGCGCTGGGAGTGCCTGTAGTGCTTTACGGCAACAGAAACTATGACGATGCGCTCATAGAGCTTCGGGATATAATGGAGGCGGGCGGCATCAGGACGATAGCCGCAGGAGCCTTTATAGGTGAGCATTCATTCTCAAAGGTGCTGGGAGCAGGCAGGCCCGATGAACAGGATATGGCTAAAGTCAGCGGTTTTGCAGAGGATATATTTAATAAGATATCTTCCGCAGACAGCTTTGAAATGATAGAAGCAAAGGGCACCCCTAAGCCTTACAGCGGATATTATCAGCCGAGGGACAGGCAGGGCGTTCATATAGATATACGAAAAGTAAAGCCGAAAACAGACGAAAGCAGATGCATTAAATGCGGCAAATGCGCAAAAATATGCACTATGGGCTCTATTGATGCGGAGGACTTCTCAAAGGTTACGGGCATATGCATTAAATGCTGCGCCTGCATTAAACGATGTCCTGCCGGTGCCAAATACTATGATGACAAAGGATATCTCTATCATCAGCACGAGCTTGAGCAGCAGTGGAGCAGGAGAGCGGAGCCCGAAACATTTATCTAGGAGGTAAAATGGCAGAGATTACAGTAATAGGCGGCATTAATATTGACATAGAGGGAATGCCCTATGAAGAACTTATATACAAAGACTCAAACCCCGGCAGGATAAGAATGTCCTACGGCGGAGTGGGCAGAAACATCACCGAAAACATAGCAAGACTGGGCGGTGATGTGGCTATGGTATCTGTGGCAGGAGATGACTATATGGGAGCTGGCGCGGTTGAGGAGCTTAGAAGCCTTGGCGTTGATACAAGCCATATCAGCGTTGCCGAGGGTGAAAACTCAGCGATGTACCTTTCCATATTAAATCACCGAAACGATATGGAGCTTGCCATATGCAATATGGATATACTGGAGAGAATAACTCCCGAATTTATAGACAGTGCAAGACCGCTCATAGAGCAAAGCCGCATTGTTGCACTCGATACAAATCTGGAGCCGGAGCTTTTGGAGTATGTGGTTAAAACCACTAAAGAAACGGCCAAATTTCTTGATCCCGTATCGGTTACAAAGGCAGCGCGGGCGGCAGATATAATCGGGAAATTTGATATAATAAAGCCGAATCTGCTTGAGGCGGAAATCCTCAGCGGTATCAGAATCAGAGATGAAAAAGGCATCAGGAAAGCCGGAGCCGCATTTCTTGACAAGGGAGTGCAAAAAGTATATATAACTTTAGGCGAAAATGGTGTATACTATGCAGATAGGAGCTCTGATGGATTTATCAGACCCGGAGATGTCGAAATCGTAAGCGCCACAGGCGCGGGAGACGCCTTTTCGGCAGCAATAATAATGGGGTTTATAAAAAATCTCAGTACAGAACAGACAGCAAAGCTTGGAATGGCAGCGGCAGCCTTTGCTATGAAAAGCAGCACAGCCGTAAACAAAAATATATGTATGGAGGGAATCAGATGTTTAGCGAATATTTAGATGTAAATCCTGTAGTTAAAGAAGCAATAGAGCAGGGAAAGCCTGTAGTTGCGCTTGAATCAACAATAATTTCTCACGGTATGCCTTACCCTGACAACGTTAAGACAGCCGTAGCCGTTGAAGAAGCTATCAGACAGGAGGGTGCAGTCCCTGCAACAATCGGAATTATACAGGGAAGAATTAAAGTCGGACTGACAAATGATGATATAGAGTATCTTGCAAAAGCGGAGAATGTAATGAAAGTAAGCAGACGAGATTATCCGTTTGTAATTGCAGGCAAAAGAGATGGAGCAACCACTGTAGCAGGCACTATGATAGCTGCCAAAATGGCAGGCATTAAGCTGTTTGTAACAGGCGGCATAGGAGGGGTTCACAGAGGCGCAGGCGAAAGCTTTGACATATCGGCAGACCTTGAGGAACTCAAGAACACAGACGTTGCAGTAGTATGCGCAGGCGTTAAATCAATCCTTGACATAGGAGCAACACTTGAGTACCTTGAAACAGCGGGAGTGCCTGTTATTTCATACGGCGCGGAGGAATTCCCTGCATTCTACAGCAGAAGAAGCGGCTTCAAATCAGAATACTCAATGGACGATCCAGAGGCAATAGGAGAGGCTATCTCACTTAAGAGCGAGCTGGGACTTAAAGGCTCGGTTCTCATAGGCTGCCCTATTCCTGAGGCTGACGAAATACCTTACGAAAAAATGGACAAGGTTATATGCGAAGCCCTTGCAGAATGCAGCGAGCAGAAAATCACAGGCAAGAGAATTACGCCGTTCCTGCTCAACAGAGTCAAGGAACTTACGGAGGGCAGAAGCCTTGAGGCAAACATCAAGCTGGTTATCAATAACGCTCATATCGGTGCAAGAATAGCAAAATATATAAAATAGTTGTGAATTACAGTAATCGGGCAGTCTTTTCGGGCTGCCCGATTTGCATTAGATGCATATATGTGATATAATTATTCAGTTATAAATTTTTATGGAAAGAGTGTTTAATTAATGGACAGACAAAAGATTATAAACATAGCGGTTATTGCTCACGTAGATGCAGGCAAGTCAACTCTGGTAGACGCATTCTTAAACCAGAGTGGAGTGTTCAGAGCCAATGAAGAGGTCGTTGACTGCGTAATGGACTCCGATGACATCGAAAGAGAAAGAGGCATTACAATCTACTCCAAAAACTGCTCTGTAATGTACAACGATGTAAAAATAAATATAGTTGATACACCGGGTCACGCCGACTTCTCCTCAGAGGTTGAGCGTATAATGAAAACCGTTGATACGGTTATACTTCTGGTGGACTCATCAGAGGGTCCTATGCCTCAGACAAGATTTGTACTCAAGAAATCTTTAGAGCAGGGCATCAACCCGATTTTGCTTATCAACAAAATAGACAAAAGAGATGCCAGAATTGATGAGGTTGTCGATATGGTATACGAGTTGTTTATGGACCTTGAAGCCAATGACAAGCAGCTTGACTTCCCTATTCTGTACGGAATAGCAAGACAGGGAATAGTAGTAAGAGATCCTGCGGAAGCAGAGAACATCAACGTACAGTCAGGGGACAACAAGGTAAGAAAGAATACGGCAGGCGGACAGGGCGGACTCAGCATCAAACCGCTGTTTGAAACAATCCTTGAGCACTGCGACATATATCCAGACAGAACAGCAGAGCCTCTGCAGCTTCAGGTTTCAACACTGGGATATGATGACTATATTGGCAGACTGGGCATCGGCCGTATTACAAGAGGCGTCATAAAAGAGGGACAGACCGTTGCAGTTACCAAGGATGACGGCAGCATTAAAAACTGCAAGGTAAATCAGGTGTTTACATACAGAGGACTCAAGAGAACTGCGGTAAAAGAAGCGCAGGCAGGAGATATTGCCGTAATATCGGGTATATCTGATATTTCCATAGGTGAAACCATATGCGACCCTGACCACCCTGAGGCAATGGATATGATTAAAATCGAAGAGCCTACGCTTTCGATGAACTTTATGGTAAACAAGTCACCGTTTGCGGGCAAATCGGGTAAATATGTGACATCAAGACATATCAAAGAAAGACTCGAAAAGGAGCTTGAGGTAAATGTGGGACTTCTCGTAGAGCCTACAGACAGCACAGACAGCTTCAAGGTTTCAGGCAGAGGCGAGCTTCATCTTTCAATACTTATCGAAAATATGAGAAGAGAGGGCTATGAGCTTGCAGTATCAAAGCCTGAGGTTATACTTAGAAGAGGACCGAACAACGAGCCGCTTGAGCCTATCGAGGAGGTTGTGGTTTCTGTTCCCGATGAATACGCCGGCTCCGTTATATCCAAGCTTAATTTAAGAAAGGGTATAATGACACAGATGTCAGGTGAAAACGGATTTTCAAAGATAGAATATCTGGTGCCGACAAGAGGACTTCTCGGATACAGAACAGAATTCATAAACGATACCAGAGGCGAGGGCACAATGGTAAGACGTTTTGATTCATTCGGAGAATACAAGGGTGACATACCTCAGAGAATAAACGGCGTTGCCATAGCTCAGGAGGAGGGCGTTGCTACTCCTTACGCGCTGTTTAACATAGGAGAGAGAGTTCAGATGTTTATTGCGCCGGGAACCAGAGTCTACGAGGGTATGATAGTCGGTATGAACTCCAGAAACGAAGATATGGTGGTAAACCCATGCAAATCCAAAAAAGCCACAAATATGAGAGCTGCGGGAAGCGATGAGGCAATCAGACTTTCACCGCACAGAGAGTTTACTCTTGAAGAGGCTCTTGAATTTATAAATGATGACGAGCTGGTTGAAATCACACCGGATGATATACGTCTGAGGAAAAAACTGCTTCACGAAATCGAAAGAAGAAGAAGCGGTAGAGTTTATGAGGAAGTATAATGAATATATTGGATAAGGTGGCCGGCAGCTCATGGGCAGGCTGGATAAATGCCCTGATTATACTGCTGGCGGGACTTCTGATTTTAAAAATAGTCACAGTTCTGATAAGAAAAATTCTGGCTAAATCCACAATAGACGGAGCGCTGCATACGCTGGTAATCAATTCCGTTAAGGTTGCGGCTCTGATAGTCATAATTGTTTCAGTGCTTTCAGAGCTTGGAGTCAACACTTCCACATTTATTGCTGTGATAGGCGCAGCGGGTGCGGCGATTGCGCTTGCCCTCAAGGACAGCCTTGCCAATGTGGCGGGCGGCATTATAATCCTTGTGACAAAGCCTTTCGGCAAGGGCGATTATGTGATGACAAATGATATCGAGGGCTCTGTGGAGGAAATCGACATACTTAACACCACTCTCAAGACTGTTGATAACAAGGTGGTGTCGATACCAAACAGCAGCATATCAAACAGCGCTCTTATCAACTTTACAAGAACCGAGGCCAGGAGAGTTGATCTGCGCATAGGGGTCAGCTACGATGCCGAGATAGATAAGGTAAAAACAGTCCTTGCCGGGGTGGCGGACAGCTGCAGCTTTGTAATGAAAGACAGAGGATACCGCATAGGCGTGGCTGAACATGGCGAAAGCGCCGTAATATTTGATTTTCAGGTATGGACAAAACCGGAGAATTACTGGGACGTGAGATATTACCTTGGAGAGAAATCCAAAGAGGCTCTTGATGAGGCGGGAATAGAGATACCGTATACCCATATAGATGTAATCGTTAAGAAATAAATTGCCAATTGTCAAAAAAGATTATATAATAGAGAAAATATGTTTTCGGGAGAACAGATATGGACAATAAATCAAGTATAATAGGTTTTGTAATATACTTCTGGGTATTTCAGATTTCAGCATTTCTGATGATGAGACTGTTCGGTCTGGTTTCGGCAGACAGTCCTCTCAAGCACGTACTCATACTGTTTGTGGTATTCGGACTTGCATTTACAGGCTTTTACTTCATTAAAAGAAGCGGAGATGCCAAGAGAGCGCAGAGAAATGCTACAGCGCAGTATGATGTGGCTCGTGCAAACAAAAAAAAGAAAAAGAAAAAAAGATAATTCAAAGGGCGGGGATACTGCCCTTTATCTGTCTGGAGGAAATTTATGAACATACAGATATTCGGGACAAACAAATGCAATGATACCAAAAAAGCTGTCAGATATTTTAAAGAGAGAAAGATTAAATACCAGTTCATTGATATGAAGCAAAAAGGTATGAGCAGAGGCGAGCTTGCAGGAGTTATCAGGGCTGTCGGAGGATTTGAAAATCTGCTGGACGAAAACTGCAGGGACAGGCAGGCTCTTGCTCTTGTCAGACATATGTCAGAAAACAGCAGGGAGGAAACGCTCCTTGAAAACCAGCAGGTTATAAAAACACCTGTAGTCAGAAACGGCAGACAGGCCACAACGGGATATATGCCTGATGTATGGAAAGAATGGGAGTAATATGGCGACAATAGAGCAGACCTTCAAAAGACTTGAAAAATCCAGATTCAGAGCAGGATTTCATCTCGACTCAAAAGACAGAGAATATGTTACGGCAAAGGGAACAGACAAGATAAGAGAGCATGCGGAGGTCTTCATAAAAAAACGCCTTGCGCCTGCATATATTGCAAATGACGGCAGGCAGACGCCCATGAGAGGACACCCTGTATTCAAGGCGCAGCACGCATGCGCCTGCTGTTGCAGAGGCTGTCTTGAGAAGTGGTATCACGTACCAAAAGGCACAGAGCTTACAGAAGATCAGCAGAGGCGTATAGTCAATATGCTTATGGCGTGGATTGAAAAGGAAATGAAATAGCCGGAACATTATTAAGTAAAATCAGGCAGGAAACCAAGCGTTGCGCCCTCCAGAGGTGATGATTTATTGTTTTTTTTCAAGGCTCTGTGTATAATTGACTTACCGATAAAGCCTTACCGGAGGTGCATATGACATTAGGCGAAAAAATAAAACTGCAGAGAAAAAAGCATGATATGTCGCAGCGTGATATGGCAGAGCGCCTGTTTGTTTCAAGACAGGCCGTATCCAAATGGGAAGCAGACAAGGGCATTCCCGATATAGAAAACCTCAGGCAGATTGCGGCGCTTTTTAATATAAGCCTTGATTATCTTATCAATGATGAGGCTAAGGACGACGATATTATGTATTCTTTCCGGGAGGACAGAGGGGAAAGGATACTTCGCATCAGTCTTAAAGCAGTTCTGCTGCTTGTAATTCTCTTTATGTTCGGAAGTATTAATGCATACTTCTACGGCTGGGCAGATAATGCCGGCTTTGATGAAGCAAAGACAGATGCCGCCCGGTTATATATGAGAATTGCGGAAGCTGCTGTGGCCGGACTTCTGGCAGGCAGCATTATTGCAGAATTTACAGGAAGGCGGCTGAAATTAAATGCAGGAATTGCAGCTCTTTCGCTTCTTTGCCTTGCTGCAGCCTTCAGCAAAAGGATTTATTCTATTATTACAGGTGTCGCAGGAACTGCATGGATTTTTGAGCAGGCTGTATACTTTGCAGCAGTTCCCGGAATTTTTGCGGCCATATTCCTGTTTCAGAAATATCACAGACCTGCAGGGTGGCAAAAACGCAAAAAATCTGCAATTACAGCGGTGGCGATTATTACTGTCGCAGTTATAATTTTTGAGCTGATGCTGTCAGGAATCATAGGCGGCAAATGGGAAAGCCGGTCAGCTGACGACGGATATATTTCAGAGGAGCAGCGTGCGGAATATGAGGCAGCCTACAGCCGGATATGCGAAAAATACGGATACACACTTGAAACAGAAGAATATATGAATGACAGTACGGCCGGCTACAGATGTATCTGCGATGAGAATACATATGTTGAAATTACTCATCAAAACAGTTCATTTGCCGGAATTTCCGCCAGCATAGAGCTTACGATGATGCTTGCTTCGGAAAAACAGGCAAACGACAGGATTTATGATTATGCAGACCTGCTGGTCGAACTTGCAAACAGATTTGCAGATTACAGCATTCAGAAGAAAAACGTCGTTTCAGTTATATCTGCAGGAAGCAGCAATGACGGATACAGCCCTGATCCTGAATATACGGTGACAGTTCACAGCAGTGACTGCTTTGAGGACTGCAATATAAATTATTATGTTATGAAATCAGAGGATGTTACAGCCGGCAGTTATCCTGTCATAGAATGTCTTAAGATAGACAGAGGCAATGACGAAGTGAATTTCGTCATAACGCCTGAATCAGAATAAACTCAGCAAAATTATTCGTTGAACATCGGGCAAAAAAGCATATAATAGTATATGAGGGCAGTAGCGATACTGCTCTTTAATATGGCAGAGAAAAGAGATGACATTTTGGCAGAGAATTTTAAAATATGCATAGAAGCGGTAATACCTATGTTCATACTGCTTGCCATAGGCTTTATCGTAAGAAAAACAGGAATTGTAAACGATGCGGAGCTCAAAAAAATGAACAGACTTGCATTTGATGTGCTGTTCCCGTTTCTGATGTTTGCAAACATATACAACTCCCACATCAGAGAAATTGTAAACCTGCGCCTCATAATATTCACCCTGGCGGCAATAGGAATAGAATATGCGATAGGCACTGCGGTTACACTCAAAATAGAAAAAAGCAGCGCCTCAAGAGGCGCTATGATACAGGCCATATACAGGAGCAACTTCGTTATAATGGGGCTTCCCATAGCCACCAACATATACGGACACGGCAACGTCGGCGTTACGGCGGTGATGATTGCAATAGTAGTGCCTCTTTACAACATACTGGCGGTGGCAACCCTTGAGGTGTACAGAGATTCCAGGGTAAGAGCAGGCAGACTGTTTGCCAACATAGCAAAAAACCCCCTGATAATAGGAGCGGCGGCAGGCATTGTGTTTTCCCTTGCGGGAATTACACTGCCGGAGGTGGTGGAGGATACGGTAAACAGCCTCAGCTCTACGGCAACACCCATTGCCCTGATGATACTGGGTGCATCCTTTGAGTTTGGCTCGGTTAAAGATTGCAGGCGCAATCTCATAGTTGTAGTGCTGTCAAGACTTGTTATAGTACCGGGAGCAGTGCTTACTGTGGCAGCCCTAATGGGAATAGCCAACATTGAATTTGTAACCCTTGTGGGAATATTCGCAGCGCCCTGCGCAATATCATCATTTACAATGGCGCAGCAGATGGATTCAGACGGTGTGCTGGCGGGGGCTTCGGTTATTTTCACCTCGGCCTTTGCATGCATTACAATGTTTCTGTGGCTGTTTATATTCAAAACAGCGGGGATTTTCTAGGAGGGCAGTATGATAATATCAACACAGTGCTATCTTGAGTCGGGCGAAAACTGGCTTATGCTTTACAGAAACAAAAAACAAAACGACCCCAACGCAGGCAAGTGGATTGCAGCAGGCGGCAAGCTGGAGCCGGGAGAAACCGTAGACGAATGTGCGGTAAGAGAGGTTATAGAGGAAACAGGCTTTAAAATGAACAGCTTCACAAAAAGAGCTGTGGTGCAGTTCATATCGGATACCTTTGATGACGAGGAAATGCACATATATACATCAGATGACTTTCAGAAAATATGCGAGCCTGTATCAGACGAGGGACAGTTTGAATGGATTCCCGTTTCCGAAATCTTTAATCTCAATCTCTGGGAGGGCGACAGACTGTTTTTAAAATATCTCATAGAAGCAAGACCGTACTTTGAAATGAGGCTTGAATACAGAGGCGATCATCTTGTATACGCTTCACTTGACGGACAAAGCATAAATATATAGCTCAAAAAGGCATTAAACCCGCAATGCAGGCATATATATTATAAAAAGTGTGCAGGGAGGGAAAGATGCTTAATACTGATGAGATAAGAAACAAAGAGGTTATAAACATATTTGACGGCAAAAGTCTGGGCTATGTATGCGACATAGAGATAAATCTTCAGGCAGGTACCATTGACGGAATAGTGCTTCCGGGCAGCAGAGGGATATTCAATCTCTTCGGCAAGGGAGAAGAGGACATCGTAATCAGATGGTCTGATGTCAAAACGGTGGGAGAAGATGTGATACTTGTGGATGTAAAGGGCGCTTTTGGCTAAAATGCTTGCAAGAGGCACAATATGTGGGTATACTATAAGCTGAGCTGAATAGAAATTTATTTAGGAGGAACCATAATATGAGATGCCCTTTTTGTGACAATCAGGAAACCAAAGTTATAGACTCAAGACCTACAGAAGACGGACACGCAATCAGACGAAGAAGAGAATGCGAACGCTGCAGCAGGAGATTTACCACATACGAAAAAGTCGAAGAAGTAATTCTGATGGTCGTAAAAAAAGATGGCTCCAGAGAGGCTTTTGACAGACGAAAAATTATGAACGGAATTATCAAAGCCTGCGAAAAACGACCTGTTACAGTTGCGACTATGGAGAATATGGTTGATCAGATTGAAAGAGGTCTTAACAACATGATGGAAAAAGAAATCGAAAGCTCATTTATAGGGGAGCTGATAATGGATCAGCTCAAGGATGTTGATCAGGTTGCATATGTGAGATTTGCTTCAGTATACAGACAGTTTACGGATGTGAATACCTTTGTGGCCGAAATCGAAAAACTATTAGGAAAACAGAAGGGCAATTAATATGATAAGAATAGCAATAGACGGACCGGGAGGAGCAGGCAAAAGCACCATAGCAAAGCAGGTTGCCAGGGCTCTTGACATAGACTATATAGATACGGGAGCGATGTACAGAGCGGTAGGCTACAAGCTTATCAGAGATAATGTTGATATGTACGATGAGGACGCGCTTTTGGCAATGCTTGAGGCTACGGACATAGACTTTTCGGGCGGAAAGACAATCCTTGACGGTGAGGATATAAGCGACAGAATAAGGACGCAGGAAATATCCCGCAAGGCCTCGGAGTGCTCGGCACTGGCGCCGGTCAGAGCCAAGTTGGTAGAGCTTCAGAAAAAAATGGGAAGCACCAAAAGCGTTATAATGGACGGCAGAGATATAGGTACAGTGGTTCTAAAGGACGCAGAGCTCAAAATATACCTTACGGCTTCGGCAGAGGAAAGAGCAGAGAGAAGATACAAGGAGCTGCTTTTAAAGGGCGAGGATATATCCTACGAGAAAGTCCTTGCGGATATGCAGGAGCGCGACTACAATGATATGCACCGGGAAATAACACCGCTGCGCAAGGCAGACGATGCAATAGAGCTTGATACTACAGGTATGAGCATAGATGAGGTTACAGAATATATATTAAGAAAGGTAAAATAGGATATGGCAACAGTAAAACCATTCAGAGCAGTAAGACCGCAGAAACAGTATGCGGACAAGGTTATTTCACTTCCATACGACGTAATGAACAGAGAAGAAGCTGCCCAGATGGCAGAGGGAAATCCATACAGCTTTCTTCATATCTGCAGAGCTGAGATAGATCTGCCGCAGGCAGACCAGCACTCGCAGGAGGTATACGAAAAAGCAAGAGACAACATAGCGGATTTCAGAGCAAAGGGCATTTTCACACAGGAGGAGACTCCTGCGCTTTATGTTTACAGAGAGATTATGGACGGCAGAGTGCAGACAGGCATATTCGGCTGTGTCAGCGTAGATGAATACAAAAACAACATAATCAAAAAACACGAGCTTACAAGAGTCGAAAAGGAAATAGACAGAATTAATCATTTTGACGTATGCAACGCCAACACAGAGCCTGTATTTCTGACCTACAGAGATGACAAGCGCATCAGAGTAATAGTTGAGGGCTGGGCGGAGCACCACGAGCCTGAATATGATATTACGGCATCAGACGGCATCAGACATATGCTCTGGCCTGTAACAGACGAAAACACTATAGCCACACTTACGGGACTGTTTAAGGAAATCCCTGCGCTTTACATTGCAGACGGACATCACAGAAGCGCCTCGGCATTTAAAGTAGGTATGAAGCGCAGAGAGGAGCACCCGGATTTCACAGGCGATGAGGAATTCAACTTCTTTATGGCGGCGATATTCCCTGACAGCGACCTGCATATATTCGATTACAACAGAGTTGTAAAAGACCTTAACGGACTTGATTCCGAAAGCTTTCTCAAAAAAATTGAAGAAGCAGGCTTTGAGGTCGAAGAAAAGGGCGTTGAAATATACGCGCCGGAGGCAAAGCATTTCTTCGGAATGTTTATTGACGGTAAATGGTACAGGCTCAAAGCAACAGATCGCATAATACCTGACCATGTGATAGACTCACTTGATGTTGCAGTGCTTCAGAACAACCTGCTGGGACCTGTGCTTGGCATAGACGATCCGAGAACCAGCGACAGAATAGACTTCGTAGGAGGTATCAGAGGCCTTGCGGAGCTTGAAAGAAGAGTAAACTCAGATATGAAAGTTGCATTTGCAGTATACCCTGTAAGCATTTCAGATCTTCTGGCAGTTTCCGATGCCGATATGATAATGCCGCCTAAATCAACATGGTTTGAGCCAAAGCTTGGAAGCGGACTTCTTATCCATATGCTATAAACATTATTGTATAACATGAGCCCCTGCAGTAAAAACTACTGCGGGGGTGTTTTTTATGAAAAAAAGAATTAAAATTTTAGCAGTCGCATTTTCAGTGTGTCTTGCAGCGCTGGCAGTCAGAGCCGAATATATACAGGTAGAGGGCCATAAGGACCTTGGAGATGCGGCAAGAATGCAGCAGACTCTCAAAATAAACGGTACGGATACCAGAAGCATCATATATGATAGAAACGGTGCAAGAATAACAGACGCCTCTACAAACTATGTATATATCATCAAGAGAAGCAGGCTTGATATGAAAGCAAGGCAGCTTCTTGAGGCGGCAGATGCAGTCGAGGGCGACAAAACAAACGACACCTACGCCATATACCATACAGAAAACAAAAATCAGAACATAAGGGAGAGCCTTGAAAAAAACTACAATGCCTATGTAATAGAAGCAGGCAGCAGATACAGCGCAAATCAGCCTGCGGCGCATCTTCTGGGGTATCTCAGCGGAAATAAGGGGGCAGCAGGTCTTGAGGCCAGATATCAGAGCAGGCTTTACAGTGAGGACAACAGCACCTTTGTATATACAGACGGCGAGGGCAATATACTTAAAGGCGAGAGCCCGTATGTTTCCTATGCGGAGGACGCCTTTCTCACAACTATAGATATACAGATGCAGAAAACAACTGAAAAAATCCTGAAAAACTGTGAATACAACTCTGCCGCCGTTGTACTTGAAACAGAAACAGGCAATATACTTGCAATGGCAAGTACCCCTGACTATAGTCCCCAGCAGATAGAGAATTTTCTGGAAAGCAATAGCGGATGCCTTATCAACAAGGCGCTGCAGGGATATCCTCCGGGCTCGGTATTCAAAATAGTGACCGCCGCGGCGGCGCTTGAAGCGGGAGCCGATACAGATGAAATGAAATTTTACTGCGGCGGCGAGGAAAGCTTTGGAGATGTTAAGATAAAATGCACAGCGGCTCACGGCAGACTAAATCTTACGGAGGCCTTTGCAAAATCCTGCAACTGCGCGTTTATACAGCTTGGGCAGGTTGCAGGCTATGAGGCTGTAAGAGATATGGCGCAAAAAATGGGAACGGGAACCAAAGTCTTAGGATTTAAAGAGGAAGCAGCAGGCCGGATAACAGCAGAGCAGGAGGCTGCGGGAGCAGGCATTGCCAATATGTCAATAGGACAGGGAACACTTCTCGTATCACCTGTTCAGGCGGCGAGGATAACCAATATAATTGCAAACGGCGGTATTGACACAGGTATTCATATAATAAGCGAAAAACAGGAAAAAAGTCGCATTATTTCAGAAAAAACAGCAGATGAAATAACAGAAATGATGAAAGCCGTAACAGAATACGGCACGGGAGCCGGCAGCAGCACGCTTTTGTGCGCAGGCAAGACAGGCTCTGCCGAGGCAGGCAGCATGATACACGGCTGGTTTACGGGATTTTTCCCTTATGATGAGCCTGAATATACAATTACCGTCTTCTGCGAAGACGGTAAATCCGGCGGAAATTCAGCCCTTAAAGTATTTGATCAGATTGCCGAAACCTTGAGATAGTCCTTAAGCTTCTGCAAAGCCTTTTTCTCTATACGCGAAACATATGAGCGGCTTATTCCAAGCTCTGCGGCTATCTCTCTCTGGGTCTTTGCCTCACAGCCTTTGATGCCGTAACGCATAAGAACTATCTGTTTTTCACGGTCTGTAAGAACTTTATCCAGTGACCGCAAAAGCTGGGAAACCTGGATTTTAAGGCTCAGACTGTTAAGAATGTCATCGGGGTCTGTGCCCAGGATGTCATCAAAACTTATGGAGTTTCCGTCATTGTCAATACCGATGGGCACATTTAGTGAAACCTCGGCTTTGATTTTTTTTGTGCTCCTTATGCACATGAGTATTTCGTTTTCTATACATCTGGAAACATAGGTGGCAAGACGGGTGGATCTGTTGCTGCTGTAGGTGTCGATGCCCTTTATCAGACCTATCGTGCCGATGGAGATAAGGTCGTCGGCGGACTGACCTGTACCTGTATATTTTTTGGCTATATGTGCAACAAGTCTCAGATTGTGCTTTATAAGAGTTTCTCTGGCAGACATATCACCGTTGCTTAACTTTTCCAGACAGGAAATCTCATCTTCCTCAGTCAGCGGCATAGGAAAGGAACTGCTCATATATGTAACCCCCTCTTGTGCTTTTTACTATATGCACAAAAGAGGGCTAAAGTGCCTGACCGGATTAAATTGGCATGTCACTATTTAAGTGTAAATGACAGACAATCTGTGCACTGGTCCATTGTAGGATTGCATTCATGTGTTCCTATTGACACGCAGTTGAGAGAACAGTAATTCTGGCTTCCCGCATGGTGTCTGCAGTTTGATACCGAACACTTTACACTTTCGTTAATCTTACTCATAATCTACCTCCTTGAATTTTGATTACAGATATATTATTGCCGCAGTCGGATAAAAATATTTCAGTAATAGTTGTATGTCAAGTTTAAAAATGTTAAAATGATATGTATAATTTTTTATATAAATCACAGCAGAGCCCTCCCGAAATAATTCAGGAGGATAAGAATGATAATTAAAGAACTTCCGGTCACCGAACGACCGAGAGAAAAAATGATCAGGTACGGCTGCGGCGCCATGTCAAACGCGGAGCTTCTGGCGGTGCTCATAGGCAGCGGCACCAGGAACAAATCTGCAATAGAGGTGGCGCAGGACATACTGGCTATGGATGAAAGCGGCATCAGCTTTCTGGGCAGATGCACACTGGAGGAGATTTCGGCAGTTGACGGCATAGGCAGCGCCAAGGCCTGCAAGATACTTGCGGCTTTTGAGCTGGGCAGACGGATTGCCACAAAGCCTGCGGCAGACAGGATTGTGATTAACTCCTACAGCGATGTTGCAGATCTGTTTATGGAAAAAATGCGATACTATCAGGAGGAGCATTTTCACGCGGTGCTTGTAAACGCTCACGGAGGAGTGATTTCAACCGAGGAGATTGCAATCGGGGATATAATGTCTATGGTGATACATCCCAGAGAGGTGTTTTCCAGAGCAGTCCGCAAGGGTGCAGCCGGCATTATACTTGCCCACAATCATCCCAGCGGAGACTGTACTCCAAGCGCAGACGATGTCAGCACCACGAAGCGTCTTGTTGAAGCAGGCAGGGTTGTAGGCATCAGAGTACTGGATCATATAGTCATAGGTGACGGCACATTTACAAGTATGAAAGACAAAAATCTGATATAATCTATATATCAAAGGGAACAACGGAGGACAAAAATGGGAAGCTTTTTCGGAACAAACATAGGAGTGGATTTAGGAACAGCCAACACACTTATTTCAGTAGACGGCAAGGGAATCGTTCTTAACGAGCCATCAGTTATAGCAAAGGATACCGACAGAGATGTGGTTCTTGCAGTGGGTCAGTCCGCAAAGGATATGCTGGGCAAGGCTCCTGCGCATATCAGGGTTGTAAAGCCTCTTGAAGAGGGCGTTATATCGGACTTTGATATGGCTGCGGATATGCTTGCCACTTTTTTCAAGCAGATGATGGGACAGAGAGGCAAGATTAAGGCAAGAGTTGCTATAGGCGTTCCAAGCGGCGTGACAGAAGTCGAAAAAAGAGCCGTGGAAGAAGTTGTAACAAACCTTGGACCTAAGGAAGTATATATACTCGAAGAACCAATGGCTGCAGCTATAGGCGCAGGTATGGACGTTGACGGTACTACAGGCTGTATGATAGTTGATATAGGCGGCGGTACTACAGACATTGCAATCATAACGCTGGGCGGAGTTGTATCAAGCAATTCCATCAGATATGCGGGAGATAAATTCAATGATGCCGTAATTCAGTTCGTAAGAAGAAAATACTCACTTCTCATAGGAACCAAAACAGCCGAAAAGCTCAAAAAAGAAGTGGGCTGCGCTATGGCTGACCTTGACGAAAACGGCAACGAAATCATATATACTGCCAAGGCAAGCGGCAGAGATATAATTTCGGGGCTTCCCAAGACAATAGACGTAACAAGCAGCGATCTTGAAGAGGCGCTGGCAGAATCAGTTGACGTGGTTGTTGACGGCATCAAGGCAACTATCGAAAAAGCACCGCCTGAAATAGCAGCGGACGTAGCCGAAAACGGTCTTGTACTTTCCGGCGGAAGCAGCCTTTTAAGAAATCTTGATAAAGTCATCACAAAGAGAACAGGTATGCAGGTTACAATGGCGGAGAACCCTCTTGAAGGTGTTGTTCTGGGCGCTGCCAAGGCGCTTGAAGATGTAGAGAAACTCAAAATCTACATAAAGAAATCACGCAGATAATCAGAATAGGAAAACGGGGATATGAATTGGATTCGTGAGCATAAATTAATAGTCGGAATTATAGCGGCGGTAGTTGTCCTTGCCGTAATATGCTGCATATCCTTCAGCAGAGGCGGAGGCTCAGGCATTGCAGGCAAGGGTACAAACGGTGCCGTTTCCGCAGGCGAGGGCGCTGTTACCGGAGGTATGTCGAAGATTGAGAGCATATTTTCGGGTATCTTCAATTACAGGTCTGTAGTTGATGAAAACGCAGCTCTGAGAGAGGAAGTTGCAAAACTGGAGCAGCAGCTTCTTGACGAAAAAATGTCAAATGATCAGCTAAAACAGCTCAAGGAGCTTTCAAAGGCGCTTGACTACAAGGCTGCAAAGAACAGGACTCTTGTTTCGGCGGATATTACATCTTTTGATAATTCCAACTGGATAAATACATTTGTAATAAACAGGGGAACCTCTGACGGCATAGCCAAAGACGATGTTGTTGTAAACGGCACAGGTCTTGTGGGCAGGGTGCTTGAATGTGGCAAATCGTGGGCAAAGGTTGTTTCCGTAGTTGATGAAAACAGCAATACCAGCTTTATGGTTTCAAGAGACACAGAAATTTTAGGAATACTGTCAGGAGACGGCAGGGGCGGACTTGACGGATATGTTCTTGATGCTGATTCCGGAATTATAGAGGGAGACGTACTGCTTTCCTCAGGTATGGGTATGTACCCGTCAGGCATAGAGATAGGAACGGTTACGGCAGTCAATTACAACAGTGATACGCAGCTTAAAATGATTACTGTAAAGCCGTCTGTCAATTTCAGAGGCATACTGAAAGTCGCGGTGATAATATGAAGTACAGATATGCATGTATAATATTTGCTCTGGCTTTCATACTTCAGACAACAGTGTTCGGTATGCTGCCGGTGTTTGGAGTTTCGGCAAATCTGCTGCTGTGCTGCTGTATAGTTATTTCCTTTGCGTGCACAGATAACAACGCAGGATTTGTCATCAGCCTTATAGCGGGACTTTTATATGATGTCTGTTTCAGTCAGTATATGGGAGTTACGGCGCTGCTGCTGGTGCTTGTTGCGGCAGGCTGCATTGCGGTCAGAACATTTCTCTTAAACTCTGAGAATTTTATGTCGATGCTGGTTACTTCTCTGGGATCGGTGTTTGTATACTACAATCTTTTATGGCTCATATACAGGCTTGCGGGCAGCAGTTACAGCTATATTTATATGCTCGAAAAGCTCCCGGTGTATATAATTCTCAACGTAATTATAATAATGATAATGTATGCGATAATAATAAGAAAGGTTGTCAGCCACAAGTCTGACAGGTATTCGGTATGGGGAGGATATTAAATTCCAGATATAAGCAGGTTATGGCAGTTTTTCTGGTCCTTATGGCAATATTGGCCATAAGGCTTTTTGTAATTACCGTGGTACAGCACAGTCAGTGGTCTGAAAAAGCTGTAAGCCTGAGCACCAAGACTATAACGACCTCTGCTCCGAGAGGCAATATATATGACAGAGACGGGGAAGTCCTTGCAACCAATAAGCAGGTTTTCAACGTGAGAATGTACAGCTCCGGTATGGAGGCCGACGAATTAAACGAGGTTTCCTACAAGCTGATAAAACTGTTTAAGAAAAACGGAGATAAATATGAGGACGATTTCCCTATCAAACTCAAAAACGGCAAATTATATTATGAATTTGACAGGGAAATTCAAAACTGGCTCAAGAGTCAGGATATGCCTGTAACCTATACTGCGGAGCAGGCATTCAACCAGATAAGAAAGAATTTAGGAATTTCAGATGATTTAGATGTATATGAAGCGCAGCTTGAAATGCAGAACACATATGGCGTATATCCGCCTATTTCAGTTGGCGCAGTGATGAAATACACCTACGAAAATGAAAAGAAAACTTTCCTCGAAAGGTATCATATAATTGATAAACTTGAAGAAAAAACAGGTAAAAAAGATATAGCTGTATCGGATATATCCGCTGAAACAGCTTTCAATATGATAAGGGAATCTTTCAAGATAAACAAGGATGTTTCAAACAGAAAAGCAAGAAACATTATGATTATAAGGGATGCTCTTGACGAGCTTGGATATACCAAATATCTGCCTGCGGTTCTTGCCAAGGACGTGTCCGAAAAAACCATAATCGAAATACAGGAAAACCCGTCTGAATATACAAATGTTGAAATAGCATCGGAATACATCAGATTTTATCCGTCAGGCTCCTTTGCATCTCATATACTCGGATATATGGGTTCCATTTCGGACAGCGAAAAAGAAGAATACGTAGAAAAAAAGGGCTACAATACAAGCGATCTTATAGGTAAGGACGGCATCGAAAGCAAATATGAATCAACACTCAAGGGGAACGACGGAAGCAGAACCGTAAGAGTTGATGTTATGGGTAATCTTGTTGAGGTTATAAGTGAGACAGATCCTGTTACCGGAGACGATGTGTACCTTACAATCGACAAGGATATACAGAAATCAGTAGAGAAAAATCTTGAGAAGGGCATTAAGGCCACCAGTACCGGCGGAGCCTTTACAAGCAAATACGGCAATTATGTGCCTAAGGCCTCATCAAAATGCGAATCGGGAGCCGCGGTTGTGATTGATGTAAGTACCGGAGACGTGCTGGGAATGGCAAGTTATCCGGACTTTAACCCTAACCTGTTTGCTACGGGAATTTCCTCGGAGGACTGGAATTCACTTCAGTCAAAGAATACAAGAGATCCGCTTTCGGCGCAGCCTCTGTACAATATTGCAACCAGAAGCGCTGTTCAGCCGGGTTCAACTTTCAAGCCTGTAACAGCTACGGCAGCCCTTGCAAACGGACTTAATCCGAATATGAGCCTCAAGGACGGAGGGCAGGTGGAAGTTGGAGATCAGACATATGATTGTCTTATCTATACCGATTATCACACAACTCACGGTTATGTAAATCTTCCTCAGGCCATAGGTGTTTCCTGCAACTATTATTTCTTTGATATAGGACAGGGCAAGGACTATTACACAGGAGGCTCTCTGGGGTACAAATGCGGCGTGGATGAAATTCTCAAATTCGCCAAGCTTTACGGCCTTGGCGAGTCAACCGGAATTGAGCTTACCGAAACAACTACAACAGCGCCGTCGGCAGAGGCAAAAATGAAAGGTACAGAAGCCTCAGTCAGAAACATACTGTGGACCAGATCCAAGATGTACTTCAAAAAATCAGTACTCGAAAACGAAGCTGTGCTGACAGAATATATAAACGAGATTGCAGGCTGGATAGAAGAAAATCCTTCATATGAGACAATTCTCGACAGACTGCCTGACTGCGGAATCAGAGAAAGCAAAGTAGGCGCAGTTGCAGACCTTATTAAATTCTCTTATTTCAATCAGGCGGGCTGGACAGAGGGCGATGCTCTGAACATTTCAATCGGACAGGGCGAAAACTCATATACTCCGCTGCAGCTTGCCAATTATGCAGCTACTATAGGCAACAAAGGTATCAGAAACAAAGTCAGCGTAGTCAAGAGCGTAGGCGGTCAGGGCGTTAAGAAAAAAGAAAAGGGCACTGACATTGGAGTCAGAAAAAGCGACTTTGATTATCTGCTGGCAGGTATGAAAAACGTAACAACAATGTCAGGCGGAAGCTTGACCAGCCTGTTTAAAGACTTCCCTGTATCAGTGGCGGCCAAGACCGGTACAGCCGAAAGGGCAGGTAAAATCAACACCTCAGATGAGGTTTCATATATCAAGTCGCATCTTTCCCAGATGACAGGCACTATTTCGTGGAAGCAGGTCGAAACCGAAATGAACAGGATAATGAAAGAATATCCTAATGTGTACACTTCCCGCGATGTAGCTGTAAGACAGGCTTTATATAATCTGAGCAACGGCAGCATAAACTCGAATGTTATGGACAGATGGAAAGGCGAATACGAAAACTTTGCGTGGACAATAGCCGTAGCGCCTGCAGATGACCCGCAGATTGCAGTCTGCGTGCTTCTGGTTCAGGGTAAGACCTCGCTTAACGCAGGTGTGATAGCAAGAGAAATAATCGGCGACTATATGGATATTTCATCTGAAACAAAATACAATAACAAATTTGATACTCAAACAGAAATGAATTAAAGGAGAAAATGTGGGAGAAATTATTTTAGTTGCATCAGGCAAGGGCGGCACAGGTAAGTCAGTGTTTGCTGTGAATATGGGAGCTGTACTTGCTGACAAGGGGTATAGGGTTGTTCTGATTGATATGGATATGGGGCAGGGAAACCTCGATCTGTATCTGGGACTTCATAATAAGGTTGTATATAATGTGTATGATGCAGCAATGGGAATGTGCCGCATGAGGCAGGCGCTTATCAAGGACAGCAGATATGACTGTCTGTATCTGATGGCGGCGCCGCCCCATACCAATGACGGCAATGTGACCCCCGAAAGGCTTATGGCTATGTATGAAGATCTCAAAGAGAAATTTGATTACATAATTATAGATGCGCCTGCGGGAGTCGAAAGCAACACTATGCTTGCGGCAACGCAGGCAGACAGAGCTGTCATAGTTGCAACACCGGACTATGCTTCCGTCAGAGGCGCAGATGTGCTCGATATGAAGCTGAGAGAAGCAGGAATAGACGAAAGATACTACGTTATAAACAAGGTCAAGGCGCAGATGATGGATGCAGAGGGCGTTCCGTCCTTTGGCGAGATAGGAATGCTGATACGCTCTAAGGTAATAGGCGTTATACCTTACGATGACAACATTGATTTCTCAGTAAGTCTGGGGACGCCTGCGGCAAGCGACAGCAGTAATATAATGAAAGATATATTTATCAAAATTGCAAGGAGAATTATAAAACAGTAATGGAAGAGAAATTTTTACAGGCAGTTGAACAGCTTCGAAAAGAGGGCGATATGGAATCGCTTCTTGAAGTATTAAAAGTGATAAATTCTATGATAGCCACAGGCGGACAGATAGTTACGCCGATAGAAATTCCCGATGACATAGGCGACGGCGAGGTTAAGGCAGAGGACATAGAGCTCAGACATCTTACTATGGACGGAAAAATCAAATACCTTGCGGCGTTTACCTCAATGGACGAACACAAAAAAGGACCTGAGGGCGCGGCGCTTTTTATTCCGGTTAAAGAACTTATCGATACTGTTACCGCAGCCGAGGACATTGAGGGCATAGTTATAAATCCGTGGAGCAGTTCATTCATACTCAGCAAAGACCTTATAAGCATACTTATGGATATGGACAAATCCAAAACCGTAAGAGCAAGTCAGGTTTCAGGCGACTTCTATGTTCATATGATGGAGGAGCGCCCTGTCAATATAATTGCGGCGGTCAAAGCAAAAATGCCTGAATTTGAAAATGTCAGCAGAGTATATATCACAGGGCTAAACAATAACGGCAGGGAAAGCTACCTGCTTATGGTGGAATTTAGCGGTGAAGAGCCTGACAGCCTGTTTGAGAGAATACTTGCGGTGCTTCCAAACGGAGAAAACGGCCTCAAGATAGACGTAACACCGTATACTGGGGATATACCGGGAGTGGCAGAGCTGATATATCAGAAATAGAGGAAATAAGTTTTATGAATTAATTTCAGGGTGTTAAGTAAAAGTGCTTGACACCTTGATTTTGTATGATATAATATACTGGTGTCAAGCTATAATACTTGATACGAAAGGAGAGGAGTTTATGTTTGATAAAATCACAGAAGTAAGTCTGCTTTATGATTTTTACGGACAGCTTCTTTCAAAAAGACAGCAGGAAGTAATGAGCCTGTATTATGAGGAAAACCTGTCCTTATCAGAGATTGCAGAGGAATTTTCAATATCCAGACAGGGAGTGCACGACGCTCTCAAAAACGCGGAGAAATCCCTGCATCAGTATGAGACCAAGCTGGGACTTGTCAGCAGATTCGAAAAAAGCCGCCGTGCGGTTGAGATGATTGACAGACAGATTGAGGCAGCTATAGATAAGAACAGAGACAACAGCGATCTTGTCAGCAGTCTTGCAGAGATAAGATCAGTAATTGATGAGATGGAGCAGTAATATGGCATTTGAAGGTTTATCGGAAAAACTGCAGGGAGTCTTTAAGGGACTCAAAGGCAAAGGAACCTTATCCGAAGCGGATATCAACAATGCAATAAGACAGATAAAGCTTGCTCTGCTTGAGGCGGACGTAAACTTCAAGGTTGTAAAGGAATTCGTTGCAACCATCAAGGAAAAGGCCCTTGGTGAAGAGGTGATCAAAAGCGTAACTCCGGGACAGCAGATAGTCAAAATCGTAAACGACGAGCTGGCAGCTCTGATGGGCGGAGCCGGAAGCAAGCTGACATATTCGCCGAGAGGATTTACAGTGTATATGATGGTCGGACTTCAGGGTACAGGTAAGACCACCACCTGCGGCAAGCTTGCAAACTACCTCAAAAAAGAGGGCAAAAAACCGATGCTCTGCGCATGTGACGTGTACAGACCGGCGGCAATAGACCAGCTTGAGGTTGTAGGCAGCAGCATAGATGTTCCCGTATATGTGAACAGGGACAGCAAAAAACCTGAAAAAATCGCAATGGAAGCGGTCAGGCAGGCAGAGCTTAAGGGCTATGACGTCCTTATAGTCGATACGGCCGGCAGACTCCAGATAGACGAGGAGCTTATGGAAGAGCTCGTAAGGATCAAAAAAGAGATTAAACCTCACGAGATACTTCTGGTTCTTGACGCACTTACAGGTCAGGATGCCGTAAATGCGGCAGAGGGCTTCAACGATAAGCTGGGTGTTGACGGTATCGTTATGACCAAGCTTGACGGTGATGCCAGAGGCGGTGCGGCGCTTTCAGCCAAAAAGGTTACAGGCAAGCCTATTAAATTCATAGGTACAGGCGAGAAATTCGATGCGCTGGAGCCTTTCCACCCTGAGAGAATGGCAAGCAGAATACTGGGCATGGGAGATATCGTTTCCCTCGTAGAGAGAGCGCAGGACGCCATAGACGAGGAAAAAGCAGCCAAGCTCGAAGAGCGAATTCGAAAAAACGCTTTTACTTTAGAGGACTTCTTAGACCAGATGGGTCAGATTAAGAATATGGGCGGCATAGGCGGTATGCTTGATATGATGCCGGGAATATCCGCCAAGCAGAAACAGGAAGTCGACATGGAAAAAGCCGAAAAGGAATTCGTTCAGATGGAAGCCATTATCCTTTCAATGACCAAACAGGAAAGAGATAACCCGTCAATACTTAATTCCAGCAGAAGAAAGCGTATTGCGGCAGGCAGCGGTCAGACCGTTGCAAAGGTAAACAGCCTTATCAAGAGGTATGAGGATACCAAAAAAATGATGAAGCGGTTTACGGGAGGCAAATTCAAGAGGAAAGGCGCTTTCAAGGGAATGTTTTAGTTCAAAAACTTAAACAGTTTTAGATATATTCAAACAGTTAATATTTAGGAGGAAATTATAATGGTAAAGATCAGATTAAAGAGAATGGGAGCTCACAAGAAGCCTTTTTACAGAATAGTTGTTGCAGATTCAAGAACACCTAGAGACGGCAGATTCATAGAAGAAATCGGTTACTACAACCCTATGACAGAGCCTAAGGAAATCAAAATCGACGAAGAAGCTGCAGCTAAGTGGCTTTCAAACGGTGCACAGCCGACAGAAACAGTAAAGAAATTATTCAAGAACTCCGGAATTATTAAGTAAGGAAGCGGTGAGTATATAATGGTTAAACTGGTAGAGGTGATTGCAAAATCACTCGTAGAGAACCCAGATGCCGTTGAAGTTACAGAAAAAGCCGGAAAAAATTCTACAATGGTAATTGAGCTTAAGGTTGCGCCGGAGGATATGGGCAAGGTTATAGGCAAACAGGGTAGAATTGCAAAAGCACTGAGAAGCGTTGTAAAGGCAGCGGCAACTAAGGCGAACAAAAAAGTGGTCGTGGAGATTGTTCAGTAGACAATATACGGCATTAAGTATGGCACATATATCAGAGACCGGTATATGTGCCTGTATACTATGTGGGGATTATTATGAAAAAAATAAAAATAGGGCAGATTACGGGAGCTGTAGGACTTAAAGGTGAATTTAAGGTTTATGACTACGGTGAGGACGTTTCAAGATACAGAAACTTTGAAGCGGTGTATATAGACAATACGGAATACAGACTTAAATCAGCCAGAATCCAGAAGAATATGGCTGTACTGCTGCTTGAGGAAATAGACAGCAGAGATAAAGCAGAGAAACTGAGAGGAAAGAACATTTATATAGACGAGGCGCAGCTTCCAAAGCTTCCCGAAGGCGTGTACTATATCAAAGACCTTATAGGATTTGACGTGGTATCGGATGAGGGAGTTCATATAGGTACCCTTGAGGACATATTAAAAAACACAGCCCAGCCTCTTTACAAGGTAAAGACAGAGAAAGGCAGTGTATATATTCCGGGTGTGGACGAATATATACTCAATACGGATATCGCAGGCAGAACAATAACAGTGAAATTAATTGAAGGACTTTTAGACCTATGAAAATAGATATACTTACGCTGTTTCCCGAAATGTTTGTACCGGTTACGACCTCAAGCATACTTGGAAGAGCAGCCGAAAAAAACCTTATAGATATCAGACTGACAGACATCAGAGAATACACGAAGAACAAGCATCGCAAGGTGGACGACTATCCCTTTGGCGGAGGACAAGGCATGGTGATGATGCCCCAGCCTATATTCGATGCTCTCAGAGGCATTAAGGCGGAGGGCAAAAAAATCCTGTATATGTCACCGAGAGGCAGAATCCTTGACAAGGACAAAATACAGGAGCTTTCACAGCTTTCAGAGCTTGTGATACTGTGCGGTCATTATGAGGGCGTTGACCAGAGAGTTATAGACTGCTGGGAGATGGAGGAGGTTTCTATCGGAGACTATATCCTTACGGGAGGAGAGCTTCCCGCAATGGTACTTGTAGACTCTGTGGCAAGACTTATACCCGGAGTCCTGTCGGGAGAGGACTCCGCAATGGAGGAGTCGGTATATTCCGGGCTTTTAGAATATCCCCAGTATACCCAGCCCAGAGAATACGAGGATATACCGGTGCCTGAGATTCTGCTGTCGGGTCATCACAAAAACATAGATCTGTGGAGATTTGAAAAATCACTTGAGCTTACCAGAAAAGTAAGACCCGATATGTTTGAAAACTATTGCAGAGAGAGGACACAGGAACTTGACAAAGCCGAAAAAAAGATACTCCAAAAAGTTACAGATGAGAAATAGCAGACGCATCAGCCGCTTCATTGTGAAAGGCTGATGTTTTTGTGTAAATATTGAATTAAAAGAATTGAAATATACACTATATTGTAGTAAAATTACCTAGAGGTATACTTATGACTAAGCCAAAAAAGAAAAACAGATTTATTTATTTATATATACTTATAGTTCTTGTTCTGTGCTTTGTTATCTATCTGCTTCCGAAGCTTTCGGACACAATGACCAAGACAGTGATTGCAGAGTACGGCACCATGGAGCTTTCGGATGAGGTTCAGTGTTATGCGGCCAGAAACGAGAAGGTATATACGGCAGGCAGCGGCGGACAGACAGAGTACCTCGTTAACGAAGGCGAGAAGGTCCGCAAGGGCACTAAGGTTCTCAAGGTATCCGGAGGCGGCGCGGGACAGCCGGGAGATAAATACACCTCGATACTGGAGAGACTGGGCAGCGGCGCCAGACAGTCCGACAGCTATACTACCGCAACCAACGGAGTAATCAGCTACTATATAGACGGATATGAGAGCACCTTCACCCACAAGAAGATTAAAAAAATGACCTTTGATCAGGTTAAGGACATACAAAACGATTATATGGATCTGTCCCGCAAATCGGTTCTTGCCGGTGAGCCGGTGTACAAGCTCTACAAAAACGAGAAATGGTATATGGTTTTCTGGATAGACGAGGAGTCGGCATCTGATTACGAAAAAGGCAGATCTGTTACAGTTAGACTCAAGGACGGCGAGGTTGAGGCCGACATCGAAAGCGTCACTCAGCAGGAGAACAAATTCAGAGTGATAATTGTAAGCAACAGGTATTACAAATCACTTGCAAGTTTCAGAACAGAGACCGCAACGGTCATAACTCACACATGCTCCGGACTGGTTCTGCAGAATTCCTGCATTACAGAGGAAGACGGACAGCAGGGAGTCTATGTCAGAAACACTGCCGGGGAATATGTATTCAAGCCGGTGCAGATACTTCTGCAGGGCAAAAAAGAATCGGTTCTGACGGCAGGACAGTATTACGATAATGACGGTAATGCAGTATCGACCATAGAAATCTATGACGAGGTGCTGAGAAATCCGTAATATAATGAAAGGAAGTGCGTTTAAGTGGGAAGCATCAGAGAAAACATAGACGCGGTTAACAGGATTAAGGGAGAAGCGGCTGTTAAATCCGGCAGGAAAGCCGAGGACGTGCTGCTTTGCGCGGTTACCAAGACAAGAACCGCAGATGAGATTAACGAAGCCATAGATGCAGGCATTACAGACATCGGCGAAAACAAAGTCCAGGAGATAATGGACAAGTTCGACAGCGTCAAGCCTGTCAGATGGCACCTTATAGGGCATCTTCAGACCAACAAGGTTAAATATATAATTGATAAGGTTTCAATGATTCATTCAGTTGACTCACTGCATCTGGCACAGGAAATCGACAAGCGCGCCGCGCAGCACGGCATTACCATGGATATACTTATTCAGGTAAACTCCGCGCAGGAGGAGAGCAAGTTCGGCATCAGCACAGATGAAACAGAGGGAATGATAAGGGATATACTTGACAAATGTCCTAACATCAGGATCAGAGGTCTTATGTGCATTGCACCGTTTGCGGAAAATCCTGAAGATGTGAGAGTTTATTTTGCCCAGGTCAAAAAACTGTATGACGAATACAGCAGCATAGAGCATAAAAATCTCGATTTTAAATATTTATCGATGGGAATGTCCCACGATTACGAAGTTGCAATTTTAGAAGGATCTAATCTCATCAGAGTCGGAACTGCGATATTTGGTGAAAGAGACTACAGCAAAAAATTATAGGAGGATAATATGGGTTTTGTAGACAAGTTTAAGGATCTTGTAGGTATTGAGGATTTTGATGATGAGGAAATTACTGAAGAGGAAATCAGAGAAGCCGAGAGCAGAATGGAAAGAAGAGAAACGCAGCCTCGCACTTCATTTGAACCTCGCAGAAGCGAAATAAAAGAAAGTAAGGTGGTTAATATGCAGAAAGGAACTACTGTAAACACACATCCGTTTAAGATGGTTGTTTTAGAGCCGAAAGGATTTGAAGAAGCTCCTAAGCTTGTGGATAATCTCAAGAGCAGAAAACCTGTTATAGTTAATCTTGAAAGACTTGAATCAGACACAGCAAGAAAAATATTCGACTTTTTAAGCGGCGCAACCTATGCGCTTAACGGCAACGTTCAGAAAGTTGCAAACAATATATTCGTATTTGCACCTGAGAATGTTGACATCAATTCAAGCGTGGAGCACAAAGGCTTTGAATTCGGCAGCCAGCTCAAGAGATAAGGAGCAGGAATGGTATTACTGGGAAAAGCAATAATAATTGTTTCTAATATTCTGTTCGGGCTTCTGGTTGTCAGAGCGCTCTGCTCGTGGCTCATGGGTAGCGGCAAATCGTGGGTTCAGACCATATACAGAATATCGGCGGGTCTTACGGAGTTTCTCGTGGCGCCATGCAGAAAAATAACATCGAAGTTCAGCGGCGGTATGTTTGACTGGTCGCTGCTTTTGGCATGCCTTGTCATTATGCTGGCAAGAGACATACTGCTGAGAGTCGTAATGATGCTGTCATAACAGAAAGGATATACAATGATTACACCTGTTGACATAGAACAAAAAGAATTTACAAGAGGTGTCAGAGGATACAAGGAAGAGGAGGTAGATACTTTCCTCAACCTTATAATTCTCGAAATGGAAAACCTCATCAGAACAAACAGAGAGCTCTCTGACGAAAACAGCAAGCTCAAGGAAGAACTTGCCACAAGCAGAAACACAGAGAGCGAGGTTTTAGAGACCCTCGAAACAGCCAAAAGGCTTATGAGCGAAATCTCGGCAAGCGCCGAAAAGCGTGCAGAGGTGCTTCTCAAAAATGCGGAGCTTGATGCTGATCTTATCAGACGTGAAGCAAGAGAAACCTCCGAAAGATTTATGGACGAGAGTAAGAGCATAAGAACCAGAGTTTCGGCTCTCAGAGAGAAATACAAAAACCTTCTTGAGGCGGAGCTTGAGAGATTTGATATGCTCAGCGCCGATATTTTCACAGAGGCAGACGATATAGTTAAAAGCCTGCCCGAAGAAAAAGAAACCCTCAGAACAGGCAGAGCGGCAGATACGGCAGACAAGACCGACAAGGTTGATATCTCCAAAACCATGATTAACATTAGATAAGAGGAGCAGGGGCGTTTTTGCCCCGTATTTTCTATGTATTTGATTTTAATAATTGCAGGAACCGTTGCGCTCGATCAGCTTGTCAAACATATGGTGGCAGGTTCTATGATGCTGGGGCAGACAATTCCGGTGATAAACAATTTTTTTCATATAACCTATATACACAATGATGGTGCGGCATTTGGAATTATGGCAGGCAAAGCCATATTTCTGATAGGGCTTCCGGCGCTTATGATGGCGACAGGGATAGTTGTTCTTGCCCTGTTTCGAAAAAAGCTGGACCCGCTGGTGCTTATCGCTATAGCTCTGATTACGGGAGGCGGCACAGGCAATCTCATTGACCGCAGCATCTACGGATATGTTATAGATTTTATTGACTTCAAAATATGGAATCCCATATTCAATATAGCGGATATAGCGGTATGTGTCGGCTGCGGCCTCATTATACTCTATCTGCTGGTTATAGACGGTAGGA
>URGK01000029.1 GCA_900547295.1 uncultured Eubacteriales bacterium | reverse complement strand
TTTCGATGTAAAAACCATAAAAAATAATATTAAATAATATATTGACATAGTTTACAAAATAATGTAAACTATTGTCAGCAAAGCCGACCGAATGAATGTTAACAGGAGGTAACATGATTTCGGACAAAAAATACAGAAAAGGCACACCGGTATACGATGCCGTATACTGGCTGCTCCGGATTACTATGCGATTAAATTCTATAACATTGTGGGGAAAAATCAGGTACTCAAAGATATACAGGAATCGGAGGAAAACAGCAGCTATTCCATCAGAGATGTAATCATATTCGCCGAAAAGGAAGAAAGCTGTATCCGCAGGAGCAGAGAGGTTTTAGACTATGTTCGGTCAGAATACTGCGCCGACCTGATTGGAGTTATGGACAGAGCATATGAACTTCTTGCCCAGCGCGGAGGGCATCATATCATATATTCGGAGCTTCTGCGAAAACGATTTATGACTAAGAACGTAGACTGCTGCCTGCTTGAAGATACATATTGCAGCTACTACGAACAGCTTAAACATTCTATTGAAAAATACAGCGAGCTGTTTGCCTCTGTCATCAAGAGAAATCACAGACAGTTTTATGACGTTCGCACCAATGAGGATATCGTGAGAGAAGTGGAGATGATGCAAAAGGCCTGTAAAATACACGAAAAGAGCGGCGTATGCTATAAAGATACCCTAAAGCTTCTTAAATGCTACAGAGAAATCAAATATTCAGGTATTCAGAAAAGAATAGGCGATTCCTCAAAGGACATTGAAGATTTTTTGAGTAAAGGCTCCGGCAGAAAAAATGAATATGAAAAGGCCCTTGACAGGATAGAGTACACCAATCTGCCCAACAGTATGAAAAGGTGGCTGTATTCCTCAATGGTTGAAACCACCAACGCGTATATATCCTTTGTAGATGAAGCGATGAGAAGAATGGGCTGGCTTGGAAATGACAGCAGAGATTATTGCAGAATACTTGAAATTCTGTTCATAGACCCGGAGTGGCACAGCAGGGGAACCGAAGAAAGGTTAAAGGAAACAGGACTGACAACAAGGCAGTTTTATGACAGACGGCGCAAAGCCATAGAGATGTTTTCAAAAATACTGTGGGGTCCTTTTGGACACAGACATTGTGACTCTGTTTTTTACAGAATGTAATAATAAAGGTTCAGAACTTGCGGAGAGTTTCTGAACCTTTGATGATATATTCTTTAAATTTAAAAAAAACGGGTTTAACTTATTTCACTGCGGTTTCGAGAGCCAGTTTCATCATATCGGTGAAGTTCCTTTCCCTGTCCTCAAGAGAGGCTTTTTCACCGGAAATGAAGTGATCGCTGATTGTCATAATCGCAAGCGCATTTCTGTGGTTGTAGGCTGCGTTCATATAGAGCGCGGCCGCTTCCATTTCAACTGCAAGCACGTTCATTGAAGCCCATTTTTTCCACCAGTCCTCGCCGATTTCATAAAAAACATCGCATGATACGGTATTGCCCGCCTTGATATTTATTCCCTCTGCATCAGATATTTCTTTAAGTCTGCATAGAAGTTCCCAGCTTGCGCAGGGCGAAAAATGACCCGGAAGTCCGAAAGTATGCTCGTAGTTTGAATCTGTTGATGCCGCAAGGCTTACAACAATATCACCGATATTTATATCACTGCTGAATGAACCGGCAGTTCCTATTCTGATTATATTTTCGACATCGTAATAAGTAAAAAGCTCCCATGAATATATTCCCATTGAGGGCATACCCATACCGGAGCCCTGAACAGAAACAGGAACTCCCTTGTAGGTGCCTGTATATCCGTACATGTTTCTTGTTTCATTGTATAAAACAGGGGAGTCTAAAAAATTCTCAGCAATATATCTGGCTCTGAGAGGGTCTCCCGGCATTAAAACTGTTTTTGCTATATCGCCTTTGTTTGCTGAATTCGATACTGTTCCCATAAAAACTTCTCCCTAAATAAATTCTATATAGTCCTTTGATGTGTCAAGTACAGCCTCTGCGCCCATAGGTATGGCAGGCTGAGGATATATATGCCCTGCATGAAATCCTGTTATTACAGGCTTGCCGCAGGGGAGTACCACTTCCTCTATAATCCGGTCAAGTGTAAGGCTTTCCTGTGAAGTATCTTTGCTTTCACAGTCCGCAAATATTCCGAATACTATACCGGCGGCTTCGTCGAATTTGCCTGCCAGAGCAAGCGCTGTCAGGTTTTTGTCTATACGGTAAGGCTCTTCGGATACATCTTCTATAAACATGATTTTGTCTTTTGTATCTATCTCATATGGCGAGCCCAGTGTGCCTGCAAGAAGCGACAGGTTGCCGCCTGTGATAATGCCCTTTGCCTTGCCTTTCACTAAAACCGATATTGCTTTGCCCTCAGGGTTATATACCCTGTGCGGCATATAACCGAATATGTTCTCTTTGAGAGAGTCTAAGGTGTAGCTGCTGTGAACCGTATAATCAGTGCTTGGCATAGGACCGTGAAATGTCATAAATCCGCATACATTGTTAAAGACTGTGTGCAGCGCCGTTATATCGCTGTAGCCGACAAAAACCTTGGGGTTTCTTTTAATCATGTCAAAGTCAAGCCTCGGCAGAAGCCGCATTGTACCGTATCCGCCTCTCAGACAGAATATGCCTTTGATACTGCTGTCGGCAAAAGCTCTGTTTATATCTGAGGCTCTTGTTATGTCATTTCCCGCAAGGTAGCCGTGATGAAGTCTGCAGCTTTCGTATACTTCCGGTACAAGACCGAGAAATTCTATTGACTTTATTGATTTCTCAAGAACATCTGCAGGTACAGGTGAGGAGGGCGCAAGGAGTGCGACCTTATCCCCCGGATTAAGAGGTACAGGCTTTATCATTTCATATTCCTCCCGAATAATTAAATTCTGCTTAATAATTATATATTGCGGCAGCTATATATATTCCAGCGAAGCCTTTGGACTGTTCTCAGTTATATTTTCTCCGATATCAGTTGTATTCCTGCTGATAAGCACTGTTTCAAGCTCATCGCAGTCGGCAAATGCTTCATCGCCGATTGAGAGAAGACTTTCGGTTCCCTCAAATCGTCTGATTGAAGAACCCTTAAATGCACCGTCTCTTATGCGTACTACTGTAGGCGGAAGTACAACCTCTCTGATATGAGTGTTTTCGCGAAAAGCAGTTTTGCCGATTTTTTCTACGCTGAGAAGTCTTGTCTCTGTTATATTATGAAGCTCATCGGTAATTTCAGCTTCAATATGAGACGGGATTTCAACCCTTTTGTCTGTTCCCAGATAGGTTTTTACTGATGCTGATGTTTCAAAAATATAGTATTCGAAATCGCCCTGTACTTTAAGATAAAATTTCTTATGCGCAATATTGGAACTTTCATTGATATCAGTGCCGAACAATCTGTCAATAGAGGCGCCGAGGTTGATGTCGTGAGAGGCCTTAAAGAGAACAAGGTCTTCAGGACGTATTGTATTTAATATTTCCGATTCAAGTTCAATGCGGTTTTCAAAGTACTTCGCTTCAATACCAAGCTTTGAGGCTTCGCTTACTGTGAAACGGATACTGTCTCCGTATCCCAGAAGAAGATCGATCTTGTGGTTTGAGAGCACTTCTGCAATCTGCCTGTGAGTTTCTTCGCTTATATCACCAAGCCCCAGAATATCTCCAAGGACTGCAATGCGTCTGCCTCCCGGAGGAACTAAAATATCGTCCATTGCGCCAAGCGTGTTTTCAATGGCCAGCAGGGAACTGTTATAGCAGTCTGCAAATATGTTGTATCCGCATGGGTGTATAATATTCTGTCGCATGCCGGCAGGTCTGTATGCCGAAATGCCGCTGAGGATTTCTTCGGGTTTCAGCTTAAGAGCTTTGCCGACTGCATATGCCGCTACGGCATTGAGTACATTATGACGGCCGGGAACGAAAACCTCTGCTCTGTGTTCTTCTCCTGCCGGGCGGTCAACTATTGTGAATTTAAGCCCTGCATTTTCGGTTATTGTAATATCTTTTGCAAAATACATGGCGTTTTCGTTTTCAAGGCTGTATGTAATGACATTTTGCGTAAACGGATACGCTGTAAGAATTTCATCATCATAGTTAATAAAAACCGTACCGTCAGGTTTGCCGTATGTGGAAAGTGAAAGCTTATCCTGTGCAAGCGCCTCGCGGCTTCCGTAACTTTCGATGTGAGAAACTCCGATGTTTGTGTATAGAGTCATATCAGCCTCAAGCTGTCTTGCAGAGGCTGTGATTGTTCCTCTTTCGAAAGCTCCTACCTCCTGGAGATAAACATTGGTCGGCCTTTTGAGCTTCTGAATGTTTCTTGTTACAGAAAACATCGAATTGTTATTGCCTTTGGAGATAACAGGTTTTTTGTAATGGGCGCGCAGGACTGATTCGAGCATTTCCTTTGCCGAGGTTTTGCCTACGGAGCCTGTAACTGCAATTACTTTTGCCTTATGTATTGACCTTATATAGTGGGAAGCTCTGATATATGCTTCTTTTATTATACTGTCACCGTTTTCGGCAGTGTCTGAAAGGATAAGACTGTTAGGATAAGAACACTGCATATTAGAAATTATGAACAGGCATTTCTTGTTCATTGCCATTGTAAGAGCATCTTCGGGACTTCCTACTGATTTGGGTGATTTTTGCCAGTGCATAAAAACAGAGTTCTCGGTGAGTCTGCGGGGATCTGCGGTAAAATCGCTGACCGGGCGGTCTGCAAGGGATTTGAATTTTTCAGGAAAAGGCAGCTGCGCTATATCAAAAAACTTTGAAAGGGTAAGATTTCTTTTTTCTTTGTATTCTCGGCTATGGCAGCCTCTTTTTTTGCCTGTTTTTCTGCCTGCTTTTCCGCCTGAACTTTCGCCTCGCGTGATTTTTTGCTGAATAAAAACATTTACTGTATTCCTTCCTGAATATAAATAAGTAGATATATAATAAGATAAATTATTGGTAAGAAAAAAACCATGGGAGACACATCCATGGTTTTTCGTTTGCTCATGCTGTGTATTTAACTTATACACGGGTGGGGACGGGTGAGACTTAAGCGTTCGCTTTGTTGAATCTCTTTGCTAATCTTGAAACTTTTCTTGAAGCAGCGTTCTTGTGAATAGTTCCTTTTGCAGCAGCCTGCATAAGTTTCTTTTCTGCAAGGGCAAGCTTTGCCTTAGCTGTCTCCATGTCGCCTGCTTCTAAAGCAGCGTCAAAGCTCTTTAAAACTGCCTTAAGATGATTTTTAATTCTTCTGTTTCTTGCAGTTTTCTTGTCGATAACACGGATTCTTTTTTTTGCGGATTTAATATTTGCCATTTAAATTCACCCCACTTTATTATTTTTTAGCTAAATTCGCAGATTTAGTATATATGAATAAAAAAGAAAAATCAAGGGGAAAGTAATAAAAAAACGGGAGGGAGCTTGAAATTATGAGGCTCAAGGCAGGTTTTGCCGCTGAAAACAGGCAGATGTGTGAGGAAACTTCCAAATAATAAAATATGTCAGGAGGAATAGTACAATCAAAGAATTTGTGATACAATACATTTAGGTCTTATCCTACCGGGCTATACACGAGCATAAACGTGCAGGGATAGTTGCGATAATTTCGCAGCTTCTTTGTACGTTTTTTGTATGCATAATTAATTGAGATAGGAACTGAAAAAATGAACAAAAATATAAATATCATCACCGATTTAGATGGAAGAAAAGTTGTTTTAATTAATGATATTCGTTTTAAAAGCAGGAAATCGTTTGACTGGGATGACATAGAAAAATACCTGAAAGAGGACATTGGAAATTTTTATGAAATTATAGAAACTTGTGAGAAAGTATATATAGGTTCGGATTTCCCCGATGAATTTACTAATTCAGATGACAGAATTAAAACGAAAGGTGCCAATTTAAGGGCTAAAGCAAATGCATCTGTTGCAATTGGAGAGTTGATTCAGATTGCAACAAATAAGAAAACCTATCCTGACTATAAGAAAAAACACGGTGCAAAGGCACAATTTGGCTGGTACAGATATGATACCAGATTTGGACTGCCTGTTTACGACGAGGTCGGAGAGCTTATCAGGTATAATATTTTTTCTGCAAGGATGCTAGTAAGATGTGATAAAAACAAGAAGTTATATTTATATGATTTAATAAGAATAAAGAAAGAGACGTGCAGCCCGCCTAGGTAAAAACCGTACGGTAGTAAACATCGTCTCTTTCAACTGATATAATACAGTATTGCAGTCGCAAAGTCAATAATAATTTGAAAATATTAAACTCTGTCTCATCTGCTCACGGACCTGTAAGTATGAATAAAAAAGAAAAATCAAGGGGAAAGTAATAAAAAAACGGGAGGGAGCTTGAAATTATGAGGTTCAGGACAGATCTTGCCATTGAGAACAGGCAGATGTATGAGGAAACCCACGGTAAAAGCGACATTGAGGGCGTTACAATAACAAAACGAAGCTACGGAGAGGATATACTGGCAACAGAAATAACCATCGAAAGTGAAATCGGAGCAAGGCACCTCGAAAAGCCTGCCGGCAGATATATAACCATCGAGCTTGACAGACTGCTTGAGGGCAGAAACGAGATAAAACGCAGAGCCTCGCAGGCGCTTGCCTCAGAGCTTGAAAAAATGATCCCGTTTTCATACGAGCTAAAGGTACTGGTTGCGGGACTTGGCAATATACAGGTGACCCCTGACGCTCTTGGGCCGAGAACACTGCAAAAGGTGGATATAACAAGGCACCTCTTCATAGCCTATGAGGCGGAGGGCGATGAGGAAATGGCGTGCGTCAGCGGCATAGCTCCAGGAGTTACAGGCACGACAGGCCTTGAAACAGCCGAAATAATTAAAAAAACGGCAGAGATAGCAAAGCCCGATGTGATTGTTGCTGTAGACTCCCTTGCCGCAAGGGACATTAAGCGGGTAAGCACCACCATACAGATAAACGATACAGTAATATATCCCGGAGGCGGTATGGGCAACACCAGAACAGAGCTTTCAAGAGAGACTGTGGGAGCAAAGGTGGTATCCATAGGAGTGCCCACCGTTATAGACTCAAAAACCCTGATACTTGAGGCAATGGGAGATGAGCAGGCGGAGGAATATTTCCGGAATCGGGATATGGATATGATAGTGACATCCACTGACATAGACCAGATTATAAAGGATTTTTCAGATATAATTGCAAACGGAATTAATATTGCGCTTCACCCCGGCATATATTCTTATGAGAATATATTGGAGGAAAAGCAATGAAAAAACGACAGGCGGCAGTGCTGGCGGTAATCGTGTTTGTAATTACCGCGGTACTTCTTGTAAATGTATCTTGGGAGAAAAAAGACAGAGAAGCAAGGCTTACGGAAAGTCAGCTCGGAATAATGTGTATGAGCAGCGTGTTTTCGACTATGGAAGCAACAGGCGACAAAGATGCCGCTATAGAGAAAACCTCTGTGACATCAGACAAGACCGGCAAAAAAAGCGATGGAGAGGGCAGCAAAAAGAAAAGCAAAAAAGACAGGAAAAAGATGCTCAAAAACGGAGATCCTCTCGTAATTATATATCACACTCACGCCAGCGAAAGCTACCAGCCGTCATCAGAGGGCAACTTTCACAGGGAGGGTGAGAAGGACACGGTCAGAGAAGTGGGAGATATAATGGAGGACGTTATGGAGGACGCGGGCATCAATGTAATCCACGACAAGACAATGCACGACAGACCTTCCTACAACGAGTCCTACGCCAGATCCCTTGAAACAATCCAGAGGCTTATGAAAAAATACCCTACGGCCAAATACGTGATAGACCTGCACAGAGATGCGGCGGCCTATGCGGGAAACAAAGGCGCCACAGTCAAAATAGGTAAGGATACGGTTGCAACCTACAGCCTTGTGGTAGGCTCTGCCTGCGACAACTATCCTAAGCTCCTGTCCTATGCCAAAACCGTAAACAGCAGGGCGGAGGCAATGTATCCGGGATTTGGAGGGCGTATAATCGAAAAGGAATACAAATTCAATCAGTGGGTATGCAACAACCATATACTGCTTGAAATAGGCAATAATCAGAACGACATATCAGAGGTCAAAAACACCGCGCGCTACATAGGAAAAGTTCTTGCAGAGGTGATATATGAAAAGGAGAAAAATTAAGCCGAGATACAGAAGGATTAAAAGCCTGCTTGTGATTGCGGTTCTGACACTGGCTATGATGGGAGTGCTCACAGTTGACCAGCAGTGCCACAGAATTACGGGCGAGGGCGGTATGCTGGGGTTTTCGGGAGAGAAAGCCGAAAGCGGCGATATAAAAGCTTACTTCTTTGGTGTTGATATTTCCGGTGTTTTTAGGTAAAATATATTAGTTAAGTAATTACACAAAGGAGAAACCATGAATTCTTATCAGAAGTATATCAGAAATTTCAGCATTATAGCTCATATAGACCACGGCAAATCAACACTTGCCGACAGATTAATAGAAAAAACGGGTCTTGTGGCGGAGCGTGATATGAAGGAACAGTACCTTGACAATATGGACCTCGAAAGAGAAAGAGGAATTACCATCAAGCTTCAGACCTCAAGACTTGTATATAAGGCGAATGACGGCAACGAATATATTTTCAACCTTATTGACACACCGGGCCACGTTGACTTTACATACGAGGTATCAAGAAGCCTTGCGGCCTGCGAGGGAGCGGTGCTTGTAGTCGATGCCACTCAGGGAGTTGAGGCTCAGACACTTGCAAACGTGTATCTTGCTCTTGACGAAAACCTCGAGATAATTCCTGTCCTGAACAAAATGGATCTTGCAAGCGCAAGACCTGATGAGGTCAAGGACGAGATTGAAGAGGTAATCGGAATAGAGGCTCAGGATGCCCCTCTTATATCGGCCAAGGCGGGACTTGGAATCGAAGAGGTGCTGGAGGCTGTTGTGGCGCGCATACCTGCGCCGTCAGGCGATATAAACAGCAGACTCAAAGCCCTTATATTCGACTCATATTACGACAATTACAAAGGCGTTATCATATACACCAGAATATTTGACGGCAGGGTCAAAAAAGGCGATATGATAAGAATGATGAATACAAAAACAGTTCACGAGGTTACAGAGGTCGGCACCTATTCGCCTACACCTGTTGCCTGCAGAGAACTGAGAGCCGGAGAGGTAGGATATATCTGCGCCAGCATCAAGCAGGTTTCAGATGCCAGAGTCGGCGATACCATAACCTTAGACAGCGAACCTGCGGACGAGCCTCTTCCGGGCTACAAAAAAGTTCAGTCAATGGTATACTGCGGCATATATCCTGCGGAGGGTGAAAAATACGAAAACGTCAAGGACGCCCTTGAGAAGCTTCAGGTAAATGACGCGGCTTTCAACTTCGAACCTGAAACCTCATCTGCGCTGGGCTACGGCTTCAGATGCGGCTTCCTCGGACTTCTGCATATGGAAATCATAGTCGAAAGACTCGAAAGAGAATTCAATCTGGCGGTAATAACCACATCGCCGAGCGTAATATATAAAGTTGTGCTCAAAAACGGCACAGAGGAGTTTATACAGAACCCTACAAACCTGCCTGACCCGCTTGAAATAGAGCATATCGAAGAGCCTATAGTCAAAGCGGATATAATGATACCTAACGAATATGTAGGCAATATAATGGAAATCTGTCAGGACAGGAGAGGCAGACTTCTGCATATGGAATACATCACTCCGACAAGAGTGCTGCTGCATTACGAAATGCCGCTTAACGAAGTAATATATGACTTCTTTGACGCTCTCAAATCCAAGACCAGAGGCTACGGCTCACTGGACTACGAGTTTGTCAGATACGAGAAATCCAACGTAGTCAAGCTTGACGTGCTTTTAAACAAGGAGCTTGTGGACGCTTTCTCAATGATAGTACATGAGTCAAAGGCGAGAGCCAGAGGCAAATTCGTATGCGAAAAGCTAAAGGAAATAATACCGAGACATCAGTTTGAAGTGCCTATTCAGGCTGCAATCGGCAAAGATGTAATAGCAAGAGAAACCGTCAAGGCATACCGTAAGGACGTAATAGCCAAGTGCTACGGCGGGGATATATCAAGAAAGAAAAAGCTGCTCGAAAAGCAGAAAGAGGGAAAGAAACGAATGAGACAGTTCGGTACTGTTGAAGTCCCTCAGGAAGCATTTACGGCAGTGCTTAAATATGATGACAACAAATAACGACAAGACAGAGCTGGGGATATATATACATATCCCTTTCTGCGTATGTAAATGCAGATACTGCGGATTTCTGTCCTTTGAAGATGCAGACGAGGATATTCACAGCAGATACACTAAAGCTTTAACAGATGAAATCAGACTGTACGGCAGTCTTTACAGAGATGAATACATTGTCGATACGATATTTATAGGGGGCGGCACTCCGTCTGTGATGAAGCCTGAATATACAGAGCAGATACTGGCCGCCGTCAGAGAAAGCTTTGACCTTGCGAAAACTTGTGAAATTACAATCGAAACAAATCCGGGCACGCTGAGCAGAGAGAAGCTGTCAGCCTACAGAAACTGCGGCATCAACAGATTAAGCATCGGCGTTCAGTCATTAAACGACAATGTGCTTAAGACTCTAGGCAGAATTCACTCGGTAAGAGAGTTTGAGGAAAATTTCACGCTGGCAAGAGAGCTTGGCTTTGACAATATAAATATTGATCTGATGTTTGCGGTGCCGGATGCGACGATGAGTATATGGAAAGAAACCTTAGAGAAAGCATTACAGCTTTCTCCTGAGCACATATCCTTTTACAGCCTGCAGATTGAAGAGGACACGCCATTTGCGAAGATGTACGAGGAGGGCATACTCGAAGAAATTCCGGACGATACCGACAGGAAAATGTACAGAGCTGCAGCAGAGCTTCTCAGCCGAAACGGCTATGTCCACTATGAAATCTCAAATGCCGCAAAGCCGGGATTTGTGTCACGTCACAATCTCAAATACTGGACCATGAAAGAGTATCTGGGATTTGGGCTTGGCGCATCATCATACTTTAAAGGCAGGCGTTTTCAGAATACGGAAAGCCTTGAGGAATACATGAGAACATCGGGACAGAGCCTGCTTGCAGACAGCTGCTGCTGCTTTAGGGCCGCAGGCTGTGCGGAGGATTTTCATATCAACACAGAGTTTGACAACGCCTCTGAATTTGTATTTACAGGACTTCGGAGGCTTTCGGGAATAAGCCTTAAGGAATTTAAACGATTTACAGGCAGGAGCCTGTTTGAGGTGTTTCCGGAGGCGGAGAGCAATATAGACAGATGGCAGGCCGCAGGGCTTGTCAGATATGACGGACAGGCTTTAAAGCTGACTTATGACGGAATAGATATATCAAACGACATATTATCGGAATTTGTATAAGGAGCGGAAAATGAAAAAATACATAATGGCACTTGATGAGGGCACTACCAGCTGCCGCTGCATTCTATATAACAAAAAAGGCGAAATGGTAAGCGTGGCCCAGAAAGAATTCAGACAGATTTATCCCAATGCAGGCTGGGTTGAGCACGATGCGATGGAGATATGGTCAACCCAGATAGGCGTGGCGCAGGAGGCGCTCTACAAGATAAACTGCACATATGAAAACATAGAGGCAATAGGCATTACAAACCAGAGGGAAACTACGGTTGTCTGGGACAGAGAAACAGGAGAGCCTGTATATAATGCGATTGTGTGGCAGTGCAGAAGAACGGCGGAATACTGCGACAGCCTCAAGGCAAAGGGACTGGAGCCATCTTTCAGAGAAAAAACAGGGCTTCCCATTGATGCATATTTTTCGGCCAGCAAGCTGAGATGGATACTGGACAATGTAGAGGGCGCAAGAGCAAAGGCAGAGGCGGGAAAGCTGCTGTTTGGAACAATAGAAACGTGGCTCATATGGAAGCTTACAGGAGGCAGAGTGCACGTTACCGACTATTCCAACGCCTCAAGAACCATGATGTTCAACATAAATGAGCTTAAATGGGACAAGGATATATTAGCAGAGCTTGATATACCTGTATCTATGTTGCCGGAGCCTGTGCCGTCGAGCTTCATATACGGTGAAACAGAGGAGCATATTTTCGGCGGACCTGTTAGAATTTCAGGAGCTGCTGGAGATCAGCAGTCTGCGCTTTTCGGACAAGGCTGCTTTGAAAAGGGACAGGCTAAGAATACATACGGCACAGGGTGTTTCCTGCTTATGAATACAGGAGAGAGCCCTGTGTATTCCAAAAACGGACTTGTTACCACAATTGCCTGGGGAATAGACGGCAAAGTCAATTATGCGCTGGAGGGCTCCGTATTTGTGGCGGGAGCCGCAATACAGTGGCTTCGTGACGAGCTTGAGCTTATAGACAGTTCACCGGAATCAGAACGCCTTGCACTAAGCGTTCCCGATACAAACGGCGTATATATAGTTCCCGCATTTGCGGGACTTGGAGCGCCTTACTGGAACCCTTATGCGAGAGGCGCAATATTCGGACTTACGAGGGGCGCCGACAAGTGCCATCTGACAAGAGCAACCTTAGAGTCACTGGCATATCAGACAAATGACCTGCTGGAGGCCATGAAAGAGGATATAGGCTATGAGCTTTTATCTTTACAGGTGGACGGCGGCGCGTGCGCCAACAACTTTCTTATGCAGTTTCAGGCAGATATAACGGCAAAACCTGTCAAAAGACCTGAATGTATAGAAACAACCTCGCTGGGAGCGGCCTATCTTGCAGGACTTGCCACAGGCTTCTGGAGCGATATGGACGATATAACAGAAAACCTCAAAACAGACAGAGAGTTTACAGCGTCAATGAATGAAGAAAAGAGAACCAAGCTTCTTGCAGGCTGGAAAAAGGCCGTAAGATGCGTTCTGGAATGGAGCAGATAATATGGGAGAGATAAAACAGAGAGATTATATGTTTGACACCTTCAGAGGTATTCTGATGCTGTCAATACCAATGTCGCACTTTACCAAAATGTCAGGCAATCTGTATTCGGAGCTTTATCTCGTAGGCGGATTTCCGCAGGCAACCTTCGGCGGCTTTATATACATAACAATCAACGTATTTGTAATGCAGGCATTTATGTTCCTTTCGGGATATTTTTCAAAAAAGCCCGAGAGAGCAAGAGAAACGGCATTCAAAACCTTTATGTGGCCGTATCTGGTATTTACAGTAATTTATTTCGGAGTGAGATATTTCTTCTTCGGAAATGCTCACCTTGATTTTCTGTCACCGCCGTTTGCGCTGTGGTTCCTGTTTGCCCTGTTCTTCTACAGATTTTTCTTAAAGGATATGGTTAAGCTCAAATGGCTGCTGCCTCTCAGTCTTGTGATGTTTCTGGTGGCGGGACAGGTATCGGAGTTCGGTGATTATCTGGCGCTTGGCAGAGTATTTTCATACTTTCCGTTTTTCCTGCTGGGCTTTTACTGCTCAAAGGAAAGACTGGCGTGGATAAGACAGCTCAAAAAAAAGCCGGCAATCCTTGTCATAATGGGAATTGTGCTTGCGGGAATATCGGTGCTGCTTTGCATGTATGGACCGAATGTGGGCTGGTATCTGCTCAGAGAGTCTGTTGACAACTTCCCTCGTATGGCGTGGTATGAGGATACGCTGCTTAGAATAGCGCTGTTTTTCATATCAAGCGGCTGGATAATATTTATGGTTAACATACTGCCGTCAAAGCAGGGAATTTTAGCATATGTGGGAACAAACACAATGCCTGTGTATGTATTTCATCTGACTCTCAGATATGTGATACAGTTTTACGGTCTTTACATCGGATTTATATCGTGCCTTGCTGTATGCTGGTTCGGAATGCTTTCGCTTATACATAAAAAAGTACAGAATACAGCAGTATATATAGCAGCGATAGTTGTATCAATTGCAGGGCTGTATTTTCTGTTTTCGTCAGGCTGCCTGTCCTCGCTTTACGGACTGTGTCCTGAAAACAGACTGTTCTATTATCTGCTTGTATACGGCGGAGCCCTTATAGCGGGCTTCTCGTTTGTAACTCCGTTCTGGATAAAGCTTTACGATATTCTTGTGGACGGACCGGCAAAGCTTCCGGCGATTACAAAGTGGCTCAAGGGACCCGGATTTAAAGAAGATGAAGAAAAACAGATATAGATTTTTAATATGTATTGCAGCATTTTTATGCTGCATACTGACGGCTGCCTGTACCGGAGGCGGAGATACTGTATATGATTATGACACCTGTGATTTTATGCTCAAAAACAGCAGGGGCACATATACGGCAGGGCAGATAACAGTGCCCGAAACAGACGGAAGCTGCCCCCTCGTATTTATAGCTCACGGATTTAAGGGGACTATGAACAGCGGCGGCGCAGGGGAGCTTTCACAGAGGCTTTCACGGTGCGGGATTGCGGCCGTTAGAATTGACTTTAACAGCAGGCTTGCACCTGATGTGGACTCTGCCAGAACGGATGAATATACTCTTTCCGATATGACAGACGATGCGGTGCTTGCCATCTCGTACTGCATTGATAAATACAATATAGATGCAGGCAGAATAGGCCTGTACGGCAGAAGTATGGGCGGCAGGGCCGTAATGATAATGGCAAACGAAAGCAAAGGCTATGAGTATAAGGCGCTGGCCCTTGTTGCGCCTGCGGGAAACGACAGCGCAATGATATACTATATGGGCGGCAGAGACAAATGGAATGAGATGAAGGACAAGGCTGCAAAGACGGGATATACCGTCAAGCAGGGCCTTAAGCTTACACCGCAGTGGTTCAGAGAATTTGAAGAGTACAATCCGGCAGAGACAGGATATAAGTTCGGAGATAAGCCGGTGCTGGTGTTTTACAATACTCTCGACAATGTGGTGCTGCCAAAGACAAGCCTTGAATGTGCTGACGCATATGAGAACTGTGAGACTGTAAAGGTCACCACAGAGGACGGTCACGGCTATGAGATGAGCTACAGGGAGTCACAGCTTAAGGATATGATGATGGACAGAATTGCAGAGCATTTTAAAGGAGCATTATGTACGAATTAAACAGACTGGGAGATAAAAGCTGGTATATAAACTGCTATGCCAAAGTGGGAATATATCAGCAGACAGAAACAGATGTATATATAATAGACAGCGGCAATGATGACGAAGACGCAATAGAAATAGAAAAAATACTTAAACAGAAAGGCTGGAAGCTCAAGGGCATACTCAACACTCACGCCCATGTAGACCATATGGGCGGCAACAGCTATATTCAGAGCGTGTACGGCTGCCCTGCGTTTTCAAAGGGAGCGGAGGCTGCGATAGCATCGCATACACAGATAGAGCCTGTTATAACCTATGGGGCGCACCCTTTCAGAGATGCCAGAAGCAGAAGCTTTTTCGCAGAGTCGAGCCTATGCTATGATGTGACCCACAGTGAGTTTCCAAAGGAAGTGGAGGTAATAGATCTGCCCGGCCACAGTATAGAGCATGTGGGCTACAGGCTTCCCGACAATACCGTATTTATAGGGGACAGCGCCGCAGGCGACAGCCTGATTGCCAAATACCCTATACTTTATGTGCTCAATGTGGGGCAGTATCTTGAGAGCCTTGAGAAGCTCAAAGCGCTTAAACCGGGGCTGTTTGTGCTTTCTCACGGACAGGTGACATCTGACATAGGACCGGTGGCGCAAAATAACATAGACAACATCAGAAATATACGCGACAGAATTGAAAATATATGCAGCGAGCCGAAGAATATGGGCGAAATTCTCAAGGCTGTATTCGACAGATACGGTATGAATATGAACTACAGGCAGTACGTGCTTACCCTTGCGATTATAAGGGCGTTCGTTTCATATCTTGTAGACAGCGGAAGAATTGAGGGCGTTGTGGAGAATAATGTAATGCTATGGAGAAAGACACTATGAGAGAACTGATACAGGCAGGACAGCAGACTTATTATATAAAGGGATTTACAAATGCGGGAATATACAGACAGGGTGAAAACGAAGTTTATGTTATAGATCCGGGAACCGATGAAAACGAGGGCAGGGAGGTTGAAGAGGTACTGCAAAGCAAAGGGTGGAAGCTCAAGGGTATCCTGTGCACCCACTGTCATTCGGACCATACGGGAGCAAATGCGTATCTACAGGACAAATACGGATGCCCTGTATTTGCATACGGCATGGAGGCTGTATTTATAAACAACTCAATACTTGACCCGATGGTTGCATACGGCGGACATCCCATAGATGAAATTCTGGGAAGCGACATATATGCGGAAAGTTGCGTATGCTTTGACACAGATCATGCAGAGTTTCCAAAAGAGATAGAGGTTGTAATGCTGCCGGGACACAGCATGGAGCATGTAGGCTACAGACTTCCCGACGGTACATTTTTTGTAGGTGACACCCTCATAGAAAGCCGGATTATAAGGAAATATCCGCTCAGCTATATATACAATCCCGAGGAAGTACTTAAAACGCTGGATAATATGAAGTCTATGGAGGCTTCAGTATTTGTTCCATCGCACGCGGAGCCGGTATCTGATATATCGGAGCTGATAGAGGCCAATACAGAGAATATATATGAGATTTCCGGTATGGTTTTAGACATGTGCGAAACCCCCGCAGATATGGAGGAAATAACCAACGGGATTTTTAACCGCTGCGGTGTCAGGATGAACTGCGAAAAATATATACTCATAATGGGAATAGTGCGAACCTATATAGGCTGGCTGAAAAAAAGCGGCAGACTTGAATATTTTGTGCAGGATAACAGACTGTTATGGAGAACTGTAAAATGATACTGGTTATAACATTTTTACTGGGACTGTTTTTTGCAGCGGGAGCCGCGGCTGCAAGGCTGTCTGACAATACACGAAAAATAGAGGAAATTTCAATATCGGTGGCTGCGGGAGCCATGAGCGCACTTGCGGCGGCTGATATTATTCCTGAAATACTTCACGAAATGAGCGGCACAGGTCTGATAAAGGCTGTATTGTTTACGGCGGCAGGCATTGTATTTCTGAAGCTTCTGGACAGATTTGTGCCGGAGCATCACGGAGATGAAGAAAGTCCGGGCGCTATGATACACATAGGCATTATATCGGCCCTTGCCATAATGCTTCACAATATAATTGAGGGAATGGCCGTATATGAGCTTGGCGCAGACTCCCTCAGACAGGGCGTTATATTTGCCATAGGTGTTGGACTTCACAATATACCTATGGGGATGCTGGTGTACTCAACCCTCAAAGACGAAACAAGAGTTAAGAAGTATATGGTGCTTTTTGCGGTTATGATATCAACCTTTGCAGGCGGACTTGTTATGGCGGCGCTGGGAAGCTGTATGAGTCATACCCTTATAGACCTGCTTACCTGTCTGACTCTTGGAATGATAATCTATATAATTTCATCAGAGCTTGTACCGTATATGGCAGCTCACAGAAACTACAGGGTATATGCGGCAGGCATTGCGGCGGGAGCGGCGATTGTTGCGGTATCGCTTCTGTTTGAATGATAAAAATGATAATTCGCACACACAGAGATGACTTATGCGTGTGCGAATTTATTAAAGAAAAAACGTATGGGCTAAGGCGGCAGCGGGGATTTTGTTCCTGCTGCCGCTGTATGTTTGAACAGACATAAAAATTTTACAAAAAATATTGCAAAATCTATTGACATAGCTGCTCACAGGTGGTACATTATACTTGTAATTAGCACTCGAACCAAGTGAGTGCTAACAGGAGGAAAAAGATGGAACTAAGTGAAAGACAATTGAAAATACTGCAGGCAATCATTGCAGACTTTGTAAATACTGCGGAGCCGGTAGGTTCAAGAAGCCTTTCCAAGAACCACGATCTTGGAGTAAGCCCGGCGACGATCAGAAACGAAATGTCTGACCTTGAAGAGATGGGATATCTTACTCACCCTCATACTTCATCGGGACGTGTGCCGTCAGAGAAGGCATATAGACTGTATGTAAATGAGCTTATGAACAAGCAGGAGCTTACCGAGAGCACCAAGAATGTAATAGCAGGGCAGCTCAGACAGAATATGTACGAATTTGACAAGACGATCAAACGCGCGGCGCGTATACTGTCGGAGATAACAAATCTTACATCGTTTGTACTGACACCTAAACAGGACGAAGATGTACTCAAATATATAAACCTGCTTCCCGTAGACGACAAGACGGTAGTGCTTATGATAGTTTCAGAGAGCGGCAAGGTTTCAAATACAGCGCTTAACATCAAGGCGCCGTATACAGAAGAGGGACTGCAGCTTCTTGCCAAAACCATGACATACAATTTCAGAGGCAAGACAATAAGCGAGGCGCTTACATCGGACATCATATCGAGCTTCAACAATGACTTTGATGCAATGAGTGCGCTGGCAGCAAATATAATGCCTGACTTTATGAAGACCCTCGAAGATATGTTAAATGTAAATCTTTATATGGACGGTCTTACAAATATATTCTCGCTTCCTGAATATAATGACATAGACAAGGCAAAGACATTCCTTGAAATGCTCAACAAAAAAGAAGACTTCACCAAAACCCTTATAAACAGGGACAATGGTGTAATAATAACAATAGGTAATGAGAATGATGAGGAGATAATGCCTGACTGCAGCCTTATAACCGCCACATATCATGTGGACGGCAAGCTGGCCGGCAAGATAGGAGTTATCGGTCCTACACGAATGAAATACAGCGAGGTAACGTCAGTCATTGAGTATCTGACGGATAATATAAGCAATGCATTCAAAATAAAAGAAACAGAGGGAGAGGATACTGATGAGTGACGAAAAAGATTTAAAAGAAGAAATTCTTGAAGAAGAAACAGAGGAAACCAAAGAACCGGCAGCGGAGGAGGAAACAAAACCGCAGCAGGAGGAGACTGCCGAAAAAGACGAGGCCCTGGAAACCAGATATCTCAGACTGATGGCTGATTTTCAGAACTACAAACGAAGAAGCGAAAAAGAAAAAGCAGATGTTTATGCATACGCCAATGAAAAAATCGTCATGCAGCTGCTTGATGTAATAGATAATTTTGAGAGAGCTTTAGACTGTGCCGATACTGCGGAGAAAGGCTTTGCAGAGGGTATGGAGATGATTTTCAAACAGCTCAAGGACGTTTTGAAGAACTCCAATGTTGAGGAAATCGAAGCTCTGGGACTTGACTTTGACCCTAACTTCCACAATGCCGTTATGATGGAGGATACCGATGAATACGAAAGCGGCAAGGTAAGCGCCGTTCTTCAGAAAGGTTACACTCTTAACGGCAGAGTAATCAGGGCATCAATGGTTAAGGTTGCCAATTAATAACTGTGTTAAAAATGTAAATTGTAAATAGAAAAGGAGAAAAGAAATGAGTAAAGTAATAGGTATAGACTTAGGTACAACTAATTCCTGCGTAGCGGTATTAGAAGGCGGCGAGCCTACAGTTATTGCTAACGCAGAGGGTTCAAGAACCACTCCGTCAGTAGTGGGATTTGCAAAAAACGGTGAAAGACTTGTCGGCGAAACTGCCAAAAGACAGGCAATAACAAACCCTGACAGAACTATTTCATCTATCAAAAGACATATGGGTGAGAACTACAAGGTAACTATAGATAACAAGGATTACACACCGCAGGATATTTCAGCAATGATTTTAGGCAAACTGAAAGCAGACGCTGAAAGCTACCTTGGAGAGAAAGTTACAGAAGCTGTTATCACTGTTCCTGCATACTTCTCAGATGCACAGAAGCAGGCAACAAAGGATGCAGGTAAGATTGCAGGTCTTGATGTAAAGAGAATTATCAATGAGCCTACAGCAGCATCACTTGCATACGGTCTTGAAAAGGACGAAGCTTCACACAAAATTCTGGTATACGACTTAGGCGGCGGTACATTCGACGTATCAATCCTTGAACTGGGTGACGGAGTATTTGAAGTTCTTGCAACCAATGGTGATACAAGACTTGGCGGAGACGACTTTGATGAAGCGCTTCTTACATTCATGGCAGATTCATTTGCCAAAGAAAACGGCGTTGATTTAAGAGCAGACAAAATGGCGCTCCAGAGATTAAAGGAAGCTGCCGAAAAAGCTAAGAAAGAACTGTCATCAGCACAGACAACAAATGTAAATCTTCCGTTCATTACAGTGAACGAAAACGGTCCGCTTCATATGAATATGGACATTACAAGAGCTAAATTCGAACAGCTTACAGCAGGACTGGTTGAAAGAACAGTAGAGCCGATGAAAAAGGCAATGGCAGATGCAGGTGTTACAAACGCAGATATCGCAAAGGTTATCTTAGTCGGCGGTTCAACAAGAATTCCGGCAGTTCAGGAAGTTGTTAAGAAAGTTACAGGCAAAGAGCCGTTCAAGGGCATCAACCCTGATGAATGTGTTGCATTAGGCGCAGCAATTCAGGCAGGCGTACTGACAGGTGAAGTAAACGATGTACTTCTTCTTGATGTAACACCGTTATCACTTTCAATCGAAACTTTAGGCGGAGTTGCAACAAAGCTTATCGAAAGAAATACAACAATTCCTACAAAGAAGAGCCAGATATTCTCAACTGCGGCAGACAACCAGACAGCAGTAGACATTCACGTAATGCAGGGTGAAAGAGAAATGGCAGCAGGCAATATCACACTCGGAAGATTCCAGCTTACAGGTATTCCGCCTGCACCACGTGGAGTTCCTCAGATTGAGGTTACATTCGATATCGATGCGAACGGTATCGTAAACGTAAGCGCAAAAGATATGGGAACCGGCAAATCACAGCAGATTACAATCACTTCATCAACCAAGCTTTCAGATGATGAAATCAAGGCTAAGGTAAAAGAAGCAGAGCAGTATGCTGAAGAAGACAAGAAGAGAAAAGAAGAGGTTGAAGTAAAGAACCAGGCTGAAACTCTTATCTACGAAACAGAAAAGAATATGAAAGAGCTTGAGGGTTCACTTTCAGAACAGGAAAAGAACGATATCACAGCAGCCAAAGACGAATTACAGTCAGCGCTTAATGCAGGCAACATTGATGATATCAAGGCTAAGACTGAGGCTCTTACTCAGCAGTTCCATACAATTTCAGCTAAGATGTACCAGCAGGCCCAGGCACAGCAGCAGGCAGCAGGCGGAGCAGGTCCTGATATGGGAGCGGCAGACGCAGGCGCAGCACCTGGCGGAGACAACGTTGTTGATGCAGACTATGAAGTTGTAGATGACGACAAATAATCAGCAGTAAATATGAGATATTAAGGAATGCCCGTTAGAATTCTGACGGGCATATCCCGTAAAAGAGAGGGTAAGGCTTATGGCAGAAAAACGTGATTATTATGAGGTATTGGGATTACAGAAAGGCGCCTCAGATGACGAGATAAAAAAAGCTTTCAGAAAAATGGCTATGAAATATCATCCGGACAGAAACCCCGGTGATAAGGAGGCCGAAGAAAAATTCAAAGAAGTAAATGAAGCATATGCTGTACTGTCAGACCCGGACAAGAAAAACAAGTATGACAGATTCGGTCACGCGGGCGTCGATCCTAATGCGGGCTTTGGCGGAGCAGGCGGTTTCGGAGGTTTTGGCGGAGCAGGCGGCTTTGATGACATCTTTGATATTTTCGGTAATATGTTCGGCGGAGGCGGGGGATATTCCCAGTCAAGAAGAAACGGACCGCGCAAGGGCAGCGACCTGCAGCAGTCCATTACAATTACATTTGAAGAAGCGGCATTCGGCACCAAGAAGCAGATACACCTCAATAAATATGTTGAGTGTGAAACCTGCAAGGGTACAGGTGCGGCTCCGGGCACAAGCAAAAAAACATGTGACAAGTGCGGCGGCACAGGTCAGATTAAGACATCACAAAAGACACCTTTCGGTACTTTCCAGAGTGCATCGCCTTGTGATAAATGCGGTGGCACAGGTCAGATTAACGAGTCACCTTGCAAAGACTGTGGCGGCACAGGCAGAGTAAGAAAAAGCGTTACAATATCTGTTGATATTCCTGCGGGTGTTGACAATGACTCTGTTGTATCAATCAGAGGCCAGGGAGAGCCGGGTATAAACGGTGGTCCTGCCGGAGATTTATATATAGTTGTAAGGGTTAAACCTCACAAGATGTTCAGGCGCAAGGGCAATGACTTATGGCTTGATATGCCTATTTCATTCGATCAGGCAGCTCTCGGAGCAGAAATTACGGTACCTACGCTGGACGGTAAGGTTTCATATAAAGTGCCTGCCGGAACACAGCCTGACACTGTATTCAGACTGAAAGGCAAGGGAGTACCGTCAGTAAAAACAGGTCGCAAAGGCGACCTTTATGTAAAGGTTATTCTCGAAATACCGACAAAGCTCAACGGCAAGCAGAAGAAAGCTATTGAAGCTATGGCAAAAGAGGTAAAAGAGGACTGCTATCAGAAAAAAAGCGGCTTTGCACAGGCAATCAAAGACCTGTTCAAATAGAGATTAAAAAGGGGTAAGAAGAATAGATATGTATGCGTCTGTCGTGATATGCGGCAGGCGCTTTTTTGAAATAAAATAAAACTCTGAAAATTCAAAAATTATTATTGCATATGCACTTTGTTTCTGTTAAAATCATAGAGAAAGTTTTCCCCAATATAACTTGAGGAGGTTATTTATGAAGAAATATTTGAAATTATTAGCTGTAGTTTTAACACTGGCGCTTGCTTTCTCTGTGACAGCCTGCGGCGACAAAGAGGAGGCTGTTGCCGATGAATGCTGGGCAGACAAGTATGTGGCATTAATTGAGTCGGGAGAGGCAAGAGACTTTGCTGATTATGATGCGCTCAAGGCAGAGCTTGACAAAATCAGAGAAGAATGCGGAGCAAACTATGTGTATGCGCTTTCCCCTGAAAAGGACGGAGAACCTGCGCTTGAATGTGACACATCAGATAAAGTTGATTTTCTGATTACTGTTGATGGTTCTGCCGATCCTGATGACTGGGCAGTAAACTACGGCTGGGAGATACAGTTTACAGAGGCTTGGGACGGAGCTCCTGCGGCGGCAAGATCTGCGTGGGACGATGAAGACGGCCAGTGCTGGTCAGCATTTGCACCTGTATACGGCGAAGACGGAAAAGTAATATGCATACTCGGCATAGACTATCCTTGCGGAGATACTATTGCTGATTATCCTGAGTGGAACAGAGATGATGCATCATGGAACGGATTTGAAGAAGAAATCACAGGTGATGTACCTGAAGCAGTACAGGCTGTAATAGACAGCACCACTGAGCTCGCTGACAAATATGCAAAACAGCTCAGTCACAAATAAACAGTATGAGTTAAAAGGCTGCACACAAGCGGCCTTTTAGTGTGCACCTTAAAAACTGAATTAAGGAAATCTTATATGAGCGTTGATATTTGAAAGCAGTCTGTGTATTATATCTGTATGAACAGATTAAATTTCAGAGAAAAAACAGGATACAGCTTTGCGGCGCTGGGCGATTCGGCCGCATATATGTTTATAGGGACATTTCTGATGTTCTTTTTAACTACAGTAGCAGGCCTTGCGCCGGCTGTGGCAGGGACTATTACAGCCATTGGTGCTGTATGGAATTCACTTTTTAACCCCGTAATGGGATATATTTCAGACCACGCTATGACTAGATGGGGCAGAAGAAGACCGTTTATGTTTGCATTTGCGTTTCCACTGATGATAGCGGTATCGCTGCTTTTCACAACCTTTGATATACCGTACGGCTTCAAAATACTGTATTACAGTTTAGGCGTAATCATATTCTGGACATCATACACAGGGTTCTTTGTGCCTTACCTTGCGCTTGGAGCCGAATACACGCAGGACTATAACGAAAGAACGGTGCTAAGGTCATACGCTTCGTTTTTCAACCTGATAGGTTCTGTGATATCAATGTCGCTTCCTACAATGATGGTTGAACTGATGCAGAGCAGGAATATCAGTACGCAGACGGCGTGGTCGGTTACGGGAATTTTTATTGCCGCAGCTGTATTTGTATCAATAATGATTACGGTTAGAAGCGCCAGGCATAAGGATAAATATGTGCTGCAGGCAGCTGAGGACAGGCAGAGAGTGAGCATTGTAAAGATGTTCAGAGAATATTTTCAGGTGCTGAAGCTGAAGCCTATGAAATGCCTGCTGTTTGCGAGCCTGTTTTTTCTTACCGCATATGGTATGTTTATGTCTGATATAGTGTATTACTGCACCTACAATCAGGGGATGTCATCGGGACAAATATCGGGAATTCTGTTTTTCAGAGCCGTTATTTCAATGACATTCATTCCATTTATAGCTGCCATATGCAAAAAAACAGACAAACGTACAGGCCTTATACTTCTCATAGGGCTCAGCGCAGTCCTCATAACTGTCGAAAAAATAGCCGGTGTGCATGGGACTTTTGGAATGTATGTGTTCATATTCTGCATTGCAGTAGGGGCTGCGGCGTACTGGCAGATAATGCCTGCGATAATATATGACGTATGCGAATATGACCAGTATACTACAGGAAATCAGAGACAGGGAACCATAGTGTCTCTTCAGGGTCTGGTGGAGGCCATAGCCTCAGGAATTGGTACTCAGATGCTTGGAATAATTCTTCAGCTTGCAGGCTTTGACGGAGCTCAGCAGGTTCAGTCCGCTGCGGCGCTTGAATGGATAGAAAACTGTACTACATTTGTTCCTGCAATATTTATGGCGGCATCGTGCTATGCGCTTTACAGATACCACATAACCAAGGCCGTATTTAATGAAATAAAGGCGGAGCTTGATAAAAAGAAACAGCAGGAATAAAGTAATAGTGATTACAATATATTTGTTAAAAAAGTATCCAACGCTTTATTAAGATAAAGTGAAAATGGATACTTTTTTTGTTTGTTTTGATGAAATTGCACATATGAAACCGGTTACATATACCTAAAAAATGAGCAAACAAGTACCGAAAAATCAATAGACAAAGCAAATAAGACAAGATATAATTATAATTGACAATAATAATTTAGCAGTAATTTTATATAAATTTTCGTTAAAAAAATAACAAATTGAAGATGGAGGATTTTATGACAAACAACGAACTGTATCGGAAAATTGATGCCATTGTTGAAAATCACAAAGACAATAAGCCGATAGTAGCTATCCTGCAGGATGTTCAGGAGGAATACAGATATATTCCGAGAGAAGCTTTTGACTATCTTGCAGAGAAGCTTGATGTAAGCCTTGCAAAGCTTTTCAGCATTGCAACATTCTATGAGAACTTCTCTCTTACACCAAAAGGAAAATACGTAATCAAAATCTGCGATGGTACAGCCTGTCATGTCAGAAAATCCATTCCGATTTTAAACGCGCTCAAAAAAGAACTCAAGCTGGCAGACGGAGAGAAAACAACAGAGGACCTGCTGTTTACCGTTGAGACTGTATCGTGTCTTGGCGCGTGCGGACTGGCGCCTGTTTTAACCGTTAACGACAAAGTCTATCCGGCGATGACACCGGAAAAGGCTATTGAACTTTTACAGGAATTAAAATAAGGAGGCAGTAATGAAAATCGAAAACAGAGCAGAACTGCAGAAATTAAGAGAAAAATTTCTTTATCAGATAGAAAAACAGACTAAAAAGATTTATGTTTGCGGAGGAACAGGCTGCGTTGCAGGCGGTTCACTTGAAATATTCGACAGATTAAAGGAACTCATAGAAGAAAAGGGTATAGTCTGTCAGGTGGAGCTTTATGAAGAAGTCGAGGGCGAATGTATCAGTATGAAAAAAAGCGGATGCCACGGCTTTTGCGAAATGGGACCGCTGCTGAGAATAGAGCCGGCAAAGCTTCTTTACCTTAAAGTCAGCGTAGATGACTGCGAGGAAATAATCGAAAAGTCAATTATAGGTGACGAGGTTATCGACCGCCTAATATATCAAAAAGACGGCATCAGCTATCCCGTTCAGGAAAAAATACCGTTTTACAGCAACCAGACAAGAATTGTACTTGAGGACTGCGGACAGATAGATGCGGAGTCCATCGAAGAATACATAGCCTACGGCGGATATTCATCACTTGAAAAATGTCTCTTTGATATTACAGAGGACGACGTTATAAAAATCATAACAGAGTCAAACCTCAGAGGCAGAGGCGGCGCGGGCTTCCCGGCAGGACGTAAATGGGTACAGGTAAAGCAGCAGAAATCACCTGTTAAATATGTTGTCTGCAACGGTGATGAGGGTGACCCCGGCGCATTCATGGACAGAAGCATTATGGAGGGAGACCCTCACAAAATGCTTGAGGGTATGATAATTGCAGGTCATACGGCAGGATCAGAGAAAGGCTACATATATGTAAGAGCGGAATACCCTCTTGCAGTACAGAGACTTGACAAGGCCATCAAAGACGCCAGAAAATACGGCGTGCTTGGTCAGGATATATTCGGAACAGGCTTTAATTTTGATATAGAGATAGTTAAAGGTGCGGGAGCCTTTGTATGCGGTGAGGGAAGCGCCCTTACAACTTCAATCGAGGGTGACAGAGGTATGCCTAGAGTAAAGCCTCCTAGAACTGTTGAACACGGACTGTTCGGAAAGCCTACACTTTTAAACAACGTTGAGACATTTGCCAATGTGCCTATCATAATCGAAAAGGGTGCGGAATGGTATTGCAGCATAGGAACAGAAAAAAGTCCGGGAACCAAAGCATTTGCACTTACAGGCAACATCGTGAACACAGGACTTATAGAGATACCAATGGGAACTCCGCTTCACAAAATAATATTTGATATAGGCGGAGGCATCAGAGGCGGCAAGAGCTTCAAGGCAGTACAGATAGGAGGACCGTCAGGAGCCTGTCTTACAGAAGAACACCTGAACCTGCCTTTAGACTTTGACAGCCTCAAAAAAGCCGGCGCCATGATAGGCTCAGGCGGACTTGTAGTAATGGACGAGGATACCTGTATGGTTGAAGTTGCAAGATTCTTTATGAACTTCACACAGAATGAATCCTGCGGCAAATGTGTACCTTGCAGAGAGGGTACAAGACGTATGCTCGAAATCCTCGAAAAGATAGTTGCAGGCAAGGGTGAGCTTTCAGACCTCGATATGCTTGAGGAGCTGGCTGACACAATTACTTCGACAGCGCTCTGCGGACTTGGAAAAACCGCAGCAAACCCTGTGGTTTCAACACTTAAATATTTCAGAGATGAATACGTAGAGCATATAGTAGACAAGAAATGCAGAACAAAGAACTGTCAGGCTCTCAAGCAGATAGTAATTGACAAAGATCTGTGCAAGGGATGCAGCCTGTGCGCAAGATCCTGTCCTGTAAATGCAATAGAGGGCAAGGTAAAAGAACCGTTTGTAATAAATCAGAGCAAGTGCATCAAATGCGGAGCATGCATAAGCACCTGCAAGTTCAATGCAATTAAGGAGGATTAGTTATATGAATACGATGAATGGAAAAAAATATATGATAATTGACGGCCTGCCTGTTGCAATTGAGGGAGAAAAAAACATACTGAGCCTTGTAAGAAAAGCGGGAATAGAGCTGCCTACACTCTGCTACTATTCAGAGCTTTCAACCTTTGGCGCGTGCAGAATGTGCGTTGTTGAGGGCAAGAACGGAGATATAATGGCGTCATGCTCAACTCCGCCGCGTTCAGGAATGGAAATAAAGACAAACACACCAAGACTTCGTAAATACCGTAAGATGATACTTGAGCTTATGCTTGCGGATCACTGCAGAGACTGTACAACCTGTGAAATCAATTTCAATTGTGACCTGCAGGACTTTGCATGCAAGTTCGGTCTCAAAGACGTAAGATTTGAGCCGTACAGCATATGGGACAACAAGGATTATTCATCACCTGCAATAATCAGAAACCCTAACAAGTGCATACTGTGCGGTGACTGTGTGCGTATGTGCTCGGAAATACAGAATGTAGGCGCTATAGACTTTGCCTACAGAGGTTCGAAAATGGAGGTTACAACAGCCTTCAACATGCCTCTTGCAGAAACCAACTGCGTAAACTGCGGACAGTGCAGAGCCGTATGTCCTACGGGAGCAATTACAATCAAGCTTGATACAGAGGAGCTCTGGGAGGATTTAAACGACAAGGATACAATCGTGGAGGCTCAGATCGCACCGGCGGTAAGAGTGGCTCTCGGTGATGAATTCGGACTTCCGCTTGGCACAAACGTAATGGGCAAGATAGTAAGCGTGCTCAAGCGTATGGGATTTGACAGAGTTTATGATACTGCAACAGGCGCAGACCTTACAGTTATAGAAGAGGGCAAGGAGCTTATAAACAAGATTAAGAGAGGCGACAGGCTGCCGCTGTTCACATCGTGCTGTCCTGCATGGTTCAGATATGCGGAGATTAAGCATCCTGAACTTAAAGACCAGATTTCAAGCTGCAAATCACCTATGGAAATGATGGGCGCGGTATTAAAAGAAAAAGCAAGATTAAGCGAAACAGGCAGAAAGCCTAAAAAGACCAAGGTTGTTGCAATAATGCCTTGCACAGCCAAGAAATATGAAATAAAGAGAGACGACCTCAAGGTTGACGGTCAGCAGTCGGTTGATTATTCAATTACGACAGTAGAGCTCGCCAAGATGATAAGAGAATCAGGAATCAACTTCGAAAAGGTTCTTCCTGAAGCAGTTGATATGCCTATGGGTATTGCCAGTGGCGCGGGTGTTATCTTTGGAGTTACAGGCGGAGTTACAGAGGCTGTAATCCGTTATATTATGGGAGATGATGCAAAGGGTCATCTGGCTGACATTTCATTTACAGGTGTCAGAGGCTTTGACGGACTCAAGGAAGTAGTGGTTCCGTACAAGGATACAGAGCTTAGAATTGCTATCGTAAGCGGACTCAGGAACGCTGAGAACCTCATAAGGAAACTTGAAGCCGGAGAAATCCATTATGATTTTGTAGAGGTTATGGCATGCGAGGGAGGCTGCATAGCGGGAGCCGGACAGCCTTACGCGCTTGGCGGAGCAAAACAGGAAAGATCACAGGGAATGTATGAGGCAGACCGCATGTCAAGCGTTAAGCTCTCAGCGGAAAACCCTGTAACCGACAGCATATACAGTGAACTTCTTACAGGTGACAAGGCGCATCACTTCCTGCATTACAAATAGTTCCTTTAGAAATTTTAAAGATGTTTTTCTGTTGATTTAAAAAGGAGTGTTACAGGTAATGGTAATAACAATATGTGTGGGAAGCGCCTGCCATCTCAAAGGCTCACAAAAGGTAATAGAAACTCTGCAAAAGCTTGTTGCAGAGAGAGAGCTTGAAAAAAAAGTTGAGCTGAAAGCAGGATTCTGTCTTGGAAAATGCGCAGAAGGTGTTACAATAAAAGCAGATGACGAGCTCATCTGCAATGTGACTCCGGAGAATATTACAGAGATATTTGACGGACTTATTGCACAGTAATAAATTTCAAGGCGGAAACAATATGCTTAACAATTATGTAAATGCAATGGAATACTGGAAGGGCAGAGTAGACAGCACAGATGACTACGATACTTTCAGATGGCATCAGTGGGTGAAGCCCATTGATCTTAATGAATATGATAAAAAATTTGAAGGACCGCTGGGATTTGCCTTTATAGGCTTTTGCAGCGAACAGGGTGTTAAAAGAAACAAGGGCCGTACAGGTACAGCGCTGGCACCTGACTTTATCAGGGGGCAGATGTCAAATCTGCCCTGCTGTTTTTCACAGGACGTCAAGCTGTTTGATGCAGGCAATATCCTGTGTGACGAGATACCCATGGAAGAGGGGCAAAAGCTTCTGGCAGAGGCGGTTTCAATGATACTTGACCTTAATCTGTTTCCTATAGTGCTGGGAGGAGGCCACGAAACCACTTTCGGACATTTTACAGGACAGCTGGCGCACTGCAGCGAAGTTGAGGCGGATATGGGTATAATCAATTTTGATGCCCATTTTGATTTAAGACCGTATGACAACGGCGCCTCGTCAGGCTCTATGTTCAGACAGATTGCCGATATATGCAGCAGGAGAGGAATTGCATATAATTATATGCCTCTGGGAA
>URGK01000028.1 GCA_900547295.1 uncultured Eubacteriales bacterium | reverse complement strand
AAATTCCTACATTTTGATATCGGAACTTTAATGCATTTCCATAGTAACATTTACATTTGAAACCTCAGAAGCAGAAAAACAGCTGTAAGCGTTGAAAACGCTTAATTCTTTTGTCAGATTTTTAAGATTTTGCTTTGGAGGCCTGTTATGAGAGTAAGAACAAACAAATCAGAACCCGGCACACGCTTTTACATCATCAAAATCTACTACGATACCAAAGGTATCGAAAATACCGGTACTGTTAAAAAACCTGGCAGCGAACAGAAAACCCGTGAAAAAAAGGTCGTGACTTTATGGAATGGGCAAAAGAACGCGCCGCTTTCCTGACAGAGCAGGAAAAACCGGAAACCCGGAATATCTCCATCGATTTCTCCCCTTCCTCTCTTATTACAAAGAATTACCGATATACCTTTTCCTCCAGTGGATTTTTTACGATCCCGGACCGGACAAAATATGCGCCTCAATTCAGAAGAATGCAGATTTTTCCTTTAACCTTACAGATATATTTCAGAAGCTCTGTTACGGCAGAATTCTTGAACCACGTTCCAAAACTCTCCTTCAGCAGCCGGATTCTGATGTTCTTCAGATGTACCGCGCTCCGGATGTTCTCTGTGAAAACTTTGATGATATACAGTCAGAGTTTTACCGTAACACACTTAAACTCGGAGAAAGAAAAACAGGGGTAATATACTGATTATCAGATTATTACAAAGGTGAATATGAAAAAAGCCATAGGATTATCTCAAAAAAACAGAATGATGCAAAAGCGACGCCAAAAAAGATATGCAAAAATCAGTTAAGTTTTAGCTGTCAAACTCGGGAGTATACAACAGAACCTCAAAAACTTTATAAGCCCCCGGTTCTCATTGCCGGGGGCTTTATCTCTATAGTTATTACTGTTCTTCAAACATATCAGGACCGACTCCGCAAAGCGGGCACTCATAGTCAGCAGGCATCTCACCCTTATAAACATATCCGCATATCTTGCACACATATGTCTTTTCAGGCGCCGCTTCCTCTGCAGGGGCTTCTTCTCCTGCCATTGAGGCCGCAACAGCTTCAACCAGCGCATCTATATCCGCAATCTGTTCTTCCTTGAGGGCGGATTTGACAGTTACGTTCTTCTCGATATATGTTATGTTTTTGCAAGGCTCAAGTATTGCTTTCATACCCTTTGTTGCCATAGGACCCCATGAGCCGTTTTCAACAAAAGCAACAGTTCTGTGCTGCAGATTATGGTTTGCAATATCATGAAGCAGATTTTCCATATTTACAAATACTCCTGCATTGTAGGTTGTTGAAAGGAATACGATATGGCTGTATCTGAAAGCTTCCGACAGTATATATGAAGCGTGAACCGCTGAAACATCATACATTTTAGTTCTGATGCCTTTGTCCGCCAGCTTTGCGGCAATTAATGCCGCCACACTTTCGGTGTTGCCATAAACCGATGCGTACGGTATAAGGACTGCTTTTTCCTCAGGCTCATATCTGCTCCATTTGTCATACATACCGATAATGTCTGCCAAATTGGTTCTGAATATAACGCCGTGGAGAGGCGCCAGCATCTTAATGTCAAGCGCAGCAGCTTTTTTGAGGACAGCCTGCACCTGCGGTCCGTATTTTCCGACTATATTAGTGTAGTATCTTCTGGCTTCGCTGTAATCAACCTCTGTTTCATCGTCAAATATGCCGCCGCTTAATGCGCCGAAGTTGCCGAAAGCATCTGCCGAAAACAGAATTTTTTGTGACTCCTCATAGGTAACCATTACCTCAGGCCAGTGCACCATAGGAGCCATAAAGAATTTAAAGGTATGAGCACCTGTGCATACAGTGTCTCCCTCTGCAACAATCTGAACTCTCGCATCTATATCAAATTCAAAGAACTGGTTTATCATTTTTTTAGTCTTGTCATTGCAGACAACCGTAACCTCAGGGTATCTCATAACCAGTTCTTCCAGTGACGCTGCGTGATCAGGCTCCATATGATTTATTATCACATAGTCAAGCGGTCTGCCTGCCAGCATATATCTGATGTTTTCAAAGAACTGCTTTGAAACGGCTCTGTCTACAGTATCAATTACCGCTGTTCTGATGTCGTCTACAAAGTATGAGTTATATGATGTTCCCTCCGGAACAGGATATACGTTTTCAAACCGAGCAATTCTTCTGTCGCTTGCTCCTATATAGCTTATCTTATCTGTTATTTTTCTTACACAGTACATAATCCCTACTGCCTCCTGTCTGTCATTTTTATTTCACAACATATATATTTTACTCAAAATCCGCTGCGGTTTCAATAGCATATTTTGCTTACGTCATTCAGATTTCCGATAACGTTATTAAATAAATGTTTATGCAGTTTCAATGCTGGTTTCAACGCCGTATTTTTCTTTGAGCTCTCCCAGCTTTTTAAAGTGAGCCTGCTGTGAATGTATCTGCTGAGCTTCTTTTGTTTCCCAGATTTCCAGAAGAAACAGCTGGTTTTCATGTTCTGCAGGCCAGTAATATTCGTAGCGTACATTGCCGTCCTCTTTGCGTGAAAGAATATCGATGCCGATTTCCTTGATTTCTTTGTAAAATCCCTCTACGGCAGCTCTGTCACTGCCTTTGTATGTAACATAAATAGTAAACATTAAATCCACCTCCTATTTGTAACTGAATTTAGAATTGCCGTCAATTATATTTATCCACGTATTTCCGACAGCAAGCTTTATCTCATTGCCGTCTTTGTCCTTGAATACTGCAGGGCTATCCAGATTTTTCTTGCTCCATGTACATTCAAACATTCTGCCTTTTGTAAACACCCAAGCTTCTCCGCCTGCGCACATATCTATATCCAATCTGCCCTTGTGGTCAAATACGCTGCTTGATACTCTGTAGACTATAAGGTTTGAGGTTTTGATAAGCTCTCCGTCTGTAAAATCGGCATATTCGCCGCCGTTTACAAATTTCTGATACACACCCTCATCACTCAAATACTTATATACATTGTCTGAACCGGAATAGGCAACCTTTATCTCCGAAACCTCTTCATTTGCCGCAAATTCTATACCGCTTAAATCAGGAAGCTCATATTTCTGCCATGACCATTTGAGGTTTTCTTTGATTTCTTCCTCACACTTTGCAAGGTATTTATCCTGTGTGCCTGTCAATACAGCCTCCTCCTGCTCGTCCATAAAGCTGAAAGCCCTCACATCTACTGATGTATCCCAGCCGTTATCCGCTGCCGCTTTTAGCACGTCTTTTGTGTCCACAAGGCAGTCGTGCGGCGCAGGCTTTGCATCGGTTCTGTAAAAGAAGCTGTATTTCTGGGCAGGTATATATGCCACACTGCCCTGCTCAAGATATTCTCTTGCCTGCGGACTGTAACCGTTATGCACAAGTATTGCATTGTATTCTCTTGCAAGGTCTACTATATATGATCTGACGCTTCTGCAGGGCCCTACGGTTTCAGGTATTTCACTGTAATATATAGCCTCAAGCCTTGACTGCGACCCCTCGACAGGCACTTCATAGACTATATCCGCCTTTGATATTCCAAGCTGCGGCTTTGCCTCTCCCACATTGTCCGTCGATACTATCAGCGGTCTTGCGGGAAGTGTTTCAACCTGCTCTCCCGTAAGCGGATTTGTAATTCCTGTTTTTTCTTTGGCAGAGTCCACATACGCCGGAGTGTTAAATACAAAAATACAAATTCCCGCTGCTGCAAGTATTAATACCGAAAGTATAATTATTACTGCAATTTTTCCTTTTTTCTTTCGCCTTGCCATAAGCATATCTCCTGTTACAGATATTTCTCTATTTTAATATATGTCCGGCCTTTTTTGCTGTTTCCGCCTATCTCCGCAAGTCTGGCCTTGCCAAGCCCCCGGATAACCAGTCTGTCCCCCTCATTTACATTAAAGTCGGGCTTTACTATCTGGCTGCTGTTTACAAAGGTAATACCCTTTCGTACCGCCTCTGCCGCCTTTGCTCTCGAAATGCCAAAGGCCGATGATAGCACGCTGTCAAGCCGAAGCGATGCCACCGTATCGGATATTTCCTTAAATCTCAGGGGCGGCAGCTTGATGTCGCTACTGCTTACTATCTCAAGCTTAAGACTTGTCCTGCCTGCCTTTTCATAATTATACAGCAGAAACTCCGAAATGTCCCGAAGAACTGCAATATCCGCGCCGTCCTCTCTTACGAGTATGTCCCCTATTTTTTCTCTTTTGAGACCCATACCCACCAGCGAGCCGAGATAATCCCTGTGGCTGAGCGCTCTTGAGCCTGCCTGTCTGTAGGCTCTTATCCACACAATAGGGTTGTCCTCTTCATTGTCTGCAAAATACTCCGCCGCGCTCTGCGAAATCCATTCTGGTTTAAATACGCATATTCTCCTCTCGGCATCCTCGTATCCTCCGTAAAACTCAACGGCGCTGTCGTATCTGTATCGCTCCTTTACAAGGGACTGCTGCCTTAAGTCAAGAAATCCGCTGTTTCCCATAGTATATCCGTTGATGCATTTGTCATATAAATCTTCTATATGTGCAAAAAGTATTTTATCTTCTTTAACATTTTCGTACATTGCTGTTTAATCTTCCTTGCTTCTGTTGTATACTAATTATACGACAAATACACATTTTGCGAAAGGAGAAATTAATGAAATACACATATATTCCAAAGGGCGTATGTCCCAGAGCCATTGAATTTGAAATAGAGGATAACACTGTTCGCAATGTCAGATACACAGGCGGCTGCAACGGCAACCTCCAGGCTTTAGGCAGACTGGTTGAGGGTATGAAAGTTGAAGATGTTGTAAGCAAACTTGAGGGTATTCACTGCGGTATGAAAAAGACCTCATGTGCGGATCAGCTTGTGGCAGGACTCAAAGAGGCCATCGAAAAAGCGGCGCAGTAACACCTGCCGCAGTAAGACACACCGAAACGGCAAAGATTAATATAACTGCTCCAATCAGCAGTTTATCAGCGGTACTTTCGAGTATACGCTGATTTTTTTCTTTTTGCGCAGATATGTGCAGAACGGTTCCTGGAGCAAGAAATATTCCCAGCGTGAACACTTCCCCAAAGCCCAGAGCGTACATCATATACAGGCCGTAAAGGGTTCCCGCCGCCGCAATTATACACTGCATTGCGCTTCGTTTTTCCCTCATAACACACAGTTTCAGATAGTATGCAGCAGACATAAGGTATACAGGCGCGCACAGCCTTGCCGCCATCTCATATATATTCTGGTATGATGCGCCAGTCATTGTAAAAGCAATCGTAAGAAGCTGAATTGCGCCGCAGGTGACAAGCACTGCGGCTGCAGGACTGCCGTTTCTGCTGGCTCTCGCGAAAAAAAACGAAAAGGCTCCCTGCCGGGCTGATGCCGCCATACATTCAGATGCCAGCAGGTTGTATCCCAGATAGGCTCCGCCCAGCGCCAGTATGACTCCGGCGTTGATGATTACAGCTCCTGCTTTGCCCGCCGCCTTTTCAAATACATATGCGAGGGGTGGATTGCCGAGAGATGCAAGCTCCTGCCTTGTCATAACGCCCATGGAAAGTACCGAAACCAAAAGGTATATAAGGAGGACACACACAAAGGATACGGCTATGGCTCTGCCCACATCTTTGGGGTATCTGGCTCTTGCCGATACAGCTGCCGCGCCCTCTATCCCCACAAACGCCCAGAGGGATATGCCTGTGGTTGCTTTTATCTGGTGCAGCATGCTGTAGCCTGTATCCTGTCCGAAGAAATTATCCATAAATATATTGAGATCAAAGGCTCTGAAAAATACAACGGCTGCTGCAAAGGCTGCGATTGGAATAAGCTTTGCTGCTGCAACCATAAGGTTTACCTTTGCGGCGTATTCTGTCCCTTTAAGTAAAACAGCCGCCACGCACCATATGAACAGGCTCTGTCCTATAAGGACGGCAGCCTTGCTTCCCTGCGGCAGAAAATATAAAACTGAAACAGCAAGCAGGCTGAGAAATGAAAGATTGCCAAAGAGAGCCGAAAGCCAGTAGCTCCAGACTGTATAAAAGCCTGCGCATTTACCAAATCCCTCTTTTGCATAGAAATATATACCGCCATTAAGCTTTGGAGCTGTTTCTCCAAGTCCAAAGAAGCACATAACCACCGCCAGCATTCCCGCGCCCGCTGTAAGCCAGCCCGTAAGTACCGCTGCGGTTCCTGCTCCTGCCGCCGCAAAATCTCCCGGAAATGCAAATATGCCGCTTGCAACCGCACTGCCCGCAGATACTCCCACAAGCCCTGCAAAGCCCAGTTTTCTGTCATTTTTTCCATGCATAATAAAACTCCCCGGCACTAATATATTTAAGTGCAGAGGAGTTTATGCTTAACGAGTAATATCCCTATATTATATATTCTAGAACAGTCCTGATATTTTACCTGTGCTGTCCACGTCTATTTTTTCTGCCGCAGGCACCTTAGGAAGTCCTGGCATAGTCATAATATCGCCTGTCTTGGCAACTATAAAGCCTGCGCCTGTGCACGCCTTGATATCCTTGATTGTAATGTCAAAGCCTCTCGGCGCTCCCAGCTTTGACGGGTCGTCCGAAAAGCTGAACTGGGTCTTTGCCATACATACAGGCAGGTTTTCAACTCCGAGTCCCTTAATAGTTGCAAGCTGCTTCTTTGCGGCAGGAGTATATATAACTCTGTCCGCTCTGTATATCTTAGTAGCTATTGCTGATATTTTTTCTTCGATTGACATATCATCTTCATATATATATGCAAAATCATTAGGCTGCTCTATAAGTCTTAAAACCTCTTCTGCAAGCGCCTCGCCGCCCTCGCTGCCCTTGCCCCATACCTCTGACAGCGCAACATTAACGCCAAGCTCTCTGCATTTTTCCTCAACCAGCGCAAGCTCTGCCTCTGTGTCTGTAGGAAATCTGTTGATTGCGACAACCGCAGGAAGTCCGAACTGTTTAGTTATATTCTCCACGTGCTGAAGCAGGTTAGGAAGTCCCTTTTCGAGGGCTTCAAGGTTTTCTGCTCCAAGGTCGTTCTTTGCAACTCCGCCGTGGTATTTGAGGGCTCTTACTGTTGCGACAATAACTACCGCCGCAGGTGTAAGTCCTGCTTTGCGGCACTTGATATCAAGGAATTTCTCTGCTCCAAGGTCAGCGGCAAATCCCGCTTCTGTAACTACTACGTCTGCCAGCTTGAGGGCCATTTTTGTCGCCATTATCGAATTGCAGCCGTGAGCGATATTTGCAAAAGGTCCGCCGTGAATAAATACAGGCGTATGTTCAAGAGTCTGCACCAGATTAGGCTTGAGGGCGTCCTTAAGTACAGCCGCAACAGCTCCCTGTATTTTAAGATCTCTTACAGTTACAGGTCTGTCATCATATGTATAGCCCACTGTAACCCTTGCAACTCTCTCTTTAAGGTCGTCTATATTCTTTGAAAGGCAGAGTATCGCCATTATTTCAGATGCAACAGTTATCTCAAAGCCGTCCTCTCTCGGTACGCCCTGCATTCTGCCGCCTATGCCGTCGATAACGTTTCTCAGCTGTCTGTCGTTCATGTCAACAACTCTTTTCCATGTAATTTTCTTAACATCTATGCCAAGAGCGTTACCCTGCTGAATATGATTGTCAAGGCATGCTGCTATGAGGTTGTTTGCAATACCTATAGCGTGCATATCTCCCGTAAAGTGGAGGTTTATGTCCTCCATGGGAACAACCTGCGCGTATCCGCCGCCTGCCGCTCCGCCTTTAACTCCGAAAACAGGTCCAAGTGAAGGCTCTCTCAGCGCAGCCATTACATTTATATCCTTTGCCTTAAGCGCGTCTGTAAGGCCTACTGTAGTAGTGGTCTTGCCCTCGCCCGCAGGTGTCGGTGATATGGCTGTAACCAGTACCAGCTTGCCGTCAGGTGTGTCTGCATACTCTGAAAGCATATTGTAATCAACCTTCGCCTTGTAGTTGCCGTACATTTCAAGGTATCTCTCATCAATTCCGGCAGCAGCCGCTATAGCCCTGATATTTGTCATCTGCGCTTCCTGTGCGATCTGAATGTCAGTCTTTATCTCCATTGTTTTTCTCCTTAACGAAACTAACTTTAAAAAAGAGCCAAAGTGTCCCGGCTCCAGCCCAGACGGTCGGCTCATCTTATGTCATATTCCATGTGGTTAATTCCACTTCCGTCAGTCATATAACAAGGTTATCTTATCATCTATGGTATATTTTTTCAATAGAAATTACAAAATTCCCTTGAGAAACGTCTTTCTGTGTATCGGCGTGATGCCGTACTCATTAATTCCCTGATAATGCGCCTTTGTGCCGTATCCCTTGTTGCTCTCAAATGCATAATACGGATACTCTAAGGCGTATTCCTTCATCATATTGTCTCTTGTGACCTTGGCTATTATCGAAGCTGCCGCTATGGATATGCTTTTGGCATCGCCTTTGATAATGGCTGTCTGCTCATTGCCTATGCCCTCTATTGTCACAGCATCGACAAGTACATGACCTATAGCATCTCCCAGCTGCTTCTCAGCTTCTGCTACAGCCTGCCTCATAGCCTGTTTGGTCGCATTCAGTATATTGATTTCATCTATTGTATTGTTGTCTGCCATACCTGTGCCGATGGCAAGGGCTCTGTCTGAAATAATCTGAAACATTTCGTTTCGTTTTTTTTCGGACAGTTTTTTGGAGTCATCAAGCCCCGGTATATCCCAGTCCGCAGGAAGCACTACGCATGCCGCAAGCACAGGACCTGCAAGCGGTCCTCTTCCGACCTCGTCAACTCCCGCAACGGTGCTTATGCCTTTGGCGTAAAGCTCTTTTTCATATACCGACATATCTATAAGCTTTTGTTTTAAAAGCTTTTCTCTTTCTTCTTTTTTCATATTAAATCTTCTCTAATGTTATTCTGCCTATAAGGCCCGCTCTGAACTCATCTAAAATAGTCCTGCCGCATCTCTCGTAATCTATTCGTTTGCCTGACAGTATCCAGCCTCTTTTAACCGCTATGGCCTCCATAGTATCAAGGGCCTCTTCACATATTTCGTCTATCTTGTATCTTGCCATAAGCTGCTCGGGGTATTCCGCCTGAAGAACCTTGATAAGCTCAAGGGCAAGCGTTGCGGTATCGAGTATCTCATCTTTAATTGAGCCGCAGAATGCAAGGTCAAGTCCTGCCTTGGGGTCTTCAAATTTAGGCCACAGTATTCCCGGTGTATCCAGAAGCTGCATGCCGTTTGAAAGGGTCAGCCACTGCTTGCCCTTTGTAACTCCCGGTCTGTCGCCGGTTTTGGTGCTTTTTTTGCCGGTCATGCGATTTATGAGGGAGGATTTACCCACATTAGGCACTCCGACTATCATAAGTCTGAAAGGCTTGTTTCTGACCTGCTCCTTGTTTTTGTCGGCCTTGAGCTTCTCCAGCAGTCTGAAAAGCTCCTTGACTCCGCCGCCGCTCATACAGTTCATTGCCATACCGTAATACCCCTGCGCCTCAAAATGCTCACTCCATGCTCTGTTCTGGGCAGCATCTGACAGGTCACTTTTGTTGAGCAGCACAATTCTCGGCTTTTTGCCCACTATCTCATCAATTATAGGGTTACGGCTTGAAACGGGTATTCTCGCATCTATAACCTCTATAACCATATCCACAAGCTTCAGGTTTTCGCTGATAAGCTCGCGGGTTTTTTTCATATGGCCCGGATACCAGTTTATTGATTCTATCATAATTACCTCGTGTAAAAAAGGGAACCAAAAGGTTCCCTTCAAAATTATTTCTTAGCTTTGATTTTAGCTGACTTACCTGTTCTTTCACGCATGTAGTTAAGTTTAGCTCTTCTTACTGCGCCTTCTCTTACTACTTCGATCTTTTCGATCTTTGGTGAATGAAGCGGGAATGTCTTTTCAACTCCTACACCTGAAGCAATTCTTCTAACTGTAAAAGTTTCGCCAATGCCGCCGTTCTGTTTCTTTAAAACAAAACCTTCGAAAATCTGGATTCTTTCTCTTGATCCTTCTTTGATTTTGATGTGGACTTTAACTGTGTCGCCAACACCAAATGCAGGGATATCATTCTTTTTGTATTCCTGAGTTATTGCCTGTAATACATCCATGAGTATATTTCCTCCTTCCCTCCAAGACGTTCTTGGTGAAAATCTGATCCAAACCAGAGGACCGCCCGTAATAAACAAAAAGATTTTATCACAAAAGCATATCGAAAGCAAGGACTTTTTTCTAAAAATCGCCCTGCTTTACGGCAATCGCAAAGTCACACCATATAACTGTGCTGGTTTCCCGCTATGATATACATCATCTTACATAAACTGCGTTATGGACTTATATGCCCGAAAAATCATTGCCTGAACTCTTGCAGACACTATGGAAGTATCTACAGTTGTCGAAACGATCAATAAGGCAAAAGCCTGTCGTAATACTGATTTACCGCTTATTATCCATTCAGATCGTGGCAGCCAGTATGTTTCAAATGCGTGGCGTGAGGCCACAGAAAGGACGCAGCGAAGCTATTCCCATAGTGGTTATCCTTACGATAATTCCTGCATCGAATCTTTCCATTCCTTAATCAAAAGAGAATGGCTTAACAGATTCAATATCATTAACTATAAACATGCCTATAGACTTGTATTCGAGTACATTGAAACCTTTTATAATACCGTTAGGATTCACAGTCACTGCGACTATATGTCTCCTAATGACTTTGAAAAAATGTATGAGAGGGTATGTTCTCTGCCGGTAGCTTAGTTGTCAGAACTTCTCATTTTATTTTGTGCTAAATCTTGACACAGGACCACCGCAGGAAATTGCCGCATCAACAACAGGCTGAGCCTTTTTTCTGTCTATAATTCCCGGTCTCCCCTCCTGCTCGGGAAATCTGAGACCTCCGAGTCCCAGCGACGATATTCTGCCGTCTGTTATATTTCTGTACTGCATATTTCCTACACACTTTAAAAACAGCCTGCGTGAAGTCCACACAGGCTAGTGATTTTAAATTTATACGTTTCTTACTATTGCGCAAACCTTACGTCCGTAATTTGAAAGCTGGCTGATTTTGCCATAGCATACGCCTGTTCTGTATGAACCTGCGTGTACAACCTTGCCGCCGCCGGCATATATACCAACGTGGTTGATGCCTGATGTTGTACCGCTTGCTGAGAAGAATATGATATCTCCCACCTTAGCGTTTGACATACTCTTGCCAACGCTGTATTTCTTAAGTGATGCATACTGTCCCTGAGCTGATGATCTTACAACTGTCTTTTTGCCTACATCTGCTTTTTTGAAAGTGTAGTATACAAATCCTGAACAGTCAAAGCTGCTTGGTCCCTGAGCTCCTGCACGATATGAGCAGCCCAGTTTGTTCTTTGCTGTTTTCATAAGCTTTGTAACATCATCGTTATCATCTGTAGTTGCGCTTGCCTTTTTGGATCTGTCACCTACTACTTCTTTACCGTTTTCATCGTGAGCGTATGCTGCCACCTTGTAAACCTTTCTTGTGTCTGCAGCAAGACCCTTGTGAGTATAATCTCTATCCTTTACTGTTGCAATTCTCTTGTATGTACGGCTTGACTTGTTGTAGCAGTAAACCTTGTAGCCCTCTGCTCCGTCTACAGCCGACCATGTGATTTTGATTGAGCTTTTGCCAAGAGCCTTTGCCTTAACCTTTGACGGTGCATCAAGCTCGATAGGATCATCCTCCTCCTCTACAGGAGCGTCCGCATCCTCATCGCCGTCTTCAAATCCCTCGTCTATTTCATCTTCGTCGGCAGGGTCTGTGTCAACCTCGCCGTCAACGTCTATCTGAGTCTGTGCTTCTTCGTTTGATATATCCTCTGCACCGAATGCAGGTGTGTAAATTCCCATTGTGAATATTATTGCAAGTGAAAGAGTTATCGCTAATAACTTTGATTTCATAAATTAATCTCCTTTTGGCACTCTTCTGCCTTAATATGCACTAAGTTTACCACACTTTTGCCACAGTCGTCAAGTGAATCTGCCTATTTTTCATTTAACAGCCAAAAAAACACCACAATTTAGCCTCAAAAGCAAATCCAGCAGCATATATGTACTGTTTTACAGCCTATTTGTAAACCAAACGTATATTTTAACCACATATTAGAAATATCTGCCTCCTTAAAAAAACATTATAACAGGCGGCCATTTCTGACCGCCCTCGTTATTAAGGTTGATTTATTTACTCCAGCTTCTGACTCCGTATCTGCACCGTTTTAATCCAGTCTGTGCTATCAGAGTCTCTTGCCAACATATACAAACATCTTAGCCTTAAGATTAACTAGGTCATTTATCACATCTTCTCTATTTCCTCTATTCCCTCTGATCTGATTATGAACTTAACAGTAGTGTCCGCATCTTTTGCTGCGCCTGCATAGTTTCTGTATGCTTTTGCCGCATCTATTTTGCTGTTCATGCTGTCAACAGAGCTGTTTGCTATTTTGTCATACATAGCCGCAATCGAGCCGATGCCCTCATCGTTGAATTTCTTCATACCTGTTGAAAGTTCAAGTGCACCGTCCTTGAGTTCAGTTACTCCGTCACCCAGCTTGGCAGTTCCTGCTGCAATTTTGCCTGTGCTTGTGTTAAGAGTAGATGTACCTGCCGCAAGCCTGTCGGCCCCGTTGTACGCGCTTGCAATACCGTCGTTTAAGTCCTTGGTATATCCTGCAAGGGTCTTGGCTCCTGCCGCTTCTGCTTCAAGTGCCTGCTGGAGTTTAACGCTTCCCTCTTTGAGGCTCTTAACGCCCTCTGCAAGCTGACCGGAAGCTCCTTTGGCTCCCTGAGCAAGCTGGTCTACGCCTGTTCTGATTTCACCGCTGCTGCTGAGGTTTTCGATAGCCTGACCCTGTCCTGCGTTTGTCTGCTCAAGTCCTGCTATAGCTTTGTCAAGGGCTGCTGTGTCAACGCCTGCCGCTTTGTAGGCTTCTCTTATCTGCTTGAGCTGACCGATTACTTCGCTTTCCTTGGAGTTTATTCCTGACATTGTCGTATAGAGTTTGTCAAGGCCTGCGTCTACGTTTTTAAGGCCTGTGTAAATCTGTCCCACTCCGCTGGTTGCTTTTTCGATGTCGTCAGGTGAAAGCATATTCATGCCTGCAACAAGGTCGTTTGCCCCCTTGTAGGTTGCCTCAAGGTTTGTCTGTAAATCGGAAACTCCCGCATAGAGGTCTGTACTTCCCTTTGAAAGCTTGGCAAGTCCTGCCTTGAGTGTTTTCATATTCTTGTCTATTTCTGTTACCCCATCCTGAAGCTTTGTCATATATCCGTCAACCAGCCCGAATTTTTCGGCTGCTGTGCTGATACCGTCTGACAGTGTCTTGGCTCCGTCGGTAAGCATCTGTGAGGAGCTTACCAGTTCATCAACAGAGCTTTGCAGGTCACCCAGTGAGCCTAAATCTCCGTCAAGATCCTTGAGCATTTCGTTTGAAAGTACGGTTACCATAGTTTCGTATGTGAAGTCTGTGGTGTCCGCTTTGATTACGATTTCGTCTGAAATATCAAGTCCGAGACTCCCTGTTATATCCGCCATGCCCGGAAGCGCTATGCCTGCAACGTAGTAGTCGTCTCCGCTGTTTATAATCTGGCCGCTGTTTATTTTAACATTGCTGAATTTGTCGCCGTCAAGCACCATGCCTGTAACTGCCGCAAACGGTGAGCTCTGCTGCGCCTGATATGTGATATGGATTTCAACGCTGCCTTTCTGACCCTTGATTTCTTCAGGTGTCACATATTTGCCGTCAAGCATGTAGCTGGCGCTCATTTTTACAGGAAGCTCCTTGTCGGATTTGCCCTGATAATATATATCGTTTCCGTCTGCATTCCATTTGACGGTTCTGCCGTCCTGTTTGAATGTTTCATCACCCTTGACGTTTTCGATGTCTGTAAGGTCTGATTTATCTGTTATTGTTTTCTGTTCATCGTTGTTTTTGAGCCATTCGCTTACGATGACTTCATCTATGTTAAGCTGACTGTCGGCAACTGCGTATACGGTTTCTTCTTTTTCAATTCCCGATGCCGCAAATACCGGGCAGGCTGTTCCCATTACCAGCACTGCTGCAACTCCTGCCGACAGAATTCTCATTCCTCTTGATTTAAGCATTGATATTTCCTCCTTTTTTAACCAATCCTCTCATTCCCTTTGTGGTCCTGCATATTACCTTATCGAATATCATCAGGAATGAAGGAAGTATAAGTATTACTGCTGCCATACTTATGATTGCGCCTCTTGCCATAAGTCCGCACATTGAGCCTATGATGTCAACATCCGAGTAAATTCCCACGCCTATGGTTGCCGCAAAGAAGCCGAGGGCGCTTATCATAATTGACGGCATACTTGTTTTGAGTGCGATTTCGACTGCTCTTTCTCTGCCGCAGCCGCCTATTCTCTCTACTTTGTATCTGTTGGTCATAAGTATCGCATAGTCTACCGTTGCGCCAAGCTGAATTGTACTTACGCATATAGGGGCGATGAATGCCAGCAGATTACCTGTATAAAACGGTATTCCCAGATTGATGAATACTGCAAATTCTATTACCGCAACCAGTATGAACGGAAGTACTGCCGATCCCAGCGCAATAGCGATTATAACCAGTACCGCCAGAATTGATATGAAGCTTACAACCTTGAAGTCGTGCGATGTAATCTTAATCATATCCTTGGTGCAAGGTGCCTCGCCTATAAGCATTGCGTCCTTGTCGTAATCATCAACTATTTTGTTTATCTCGTTTATCTGAGCGTTTACCTCGTCTGTCGCAACTCTGTATTCAGAGGTGATTATTACAAGCTGTCTACCTCCCTCTGAAAGCAGCGATGATACATCGTCAGGAATTATATCCTTTGGTATCAGTCTGCCGAGAAGTGTATCTCTGCCAAGTACCAGCTTGACTCCGTCTACATCTTCTATACGGTCAAGCATTTCCTTTGAGTCTTTGATAGCCATATCGGAATCGCACAGCAGCATATGAGTTGAGTCCATGCCGAATGTGTCGTTTAATTTGGTGTTTGCAACAACGCAGTCCATATCCTGCGGTATTGACTGGTCGAGGTCATAATACTGATCTGTGTTTAAATATCCGTAAAGGGCAGGTATCATAACTATTATGAACATTATAGCCATGGCTCTTCTGTGCTTGAGCACGAAGCCTGCTATTCTGTCTGTTCTCAGGTTAACCGGCTTGTGGGTTGTCTTGTCGATAGCCTTGTCGCATATTAGTATGAATGACGGAAGAACTGTTACCGAGGCGATTACACCAAGCACTACGCCCTTTGCCATTACTATTCCAAGGTCGGCTCCCAGTGTGAAGCTCATAAAGCACAGAGCTATGAAGCCTGCTATAGTTGTTACCGAGCTTGCTGATACCGATGCGATGGTTGCCCTGATTGCCTCTGCCATTGCCGCATTGTGATCCGGGGTTTTATCCTTGTGCTCACAGTAGCTGTGCCACAGGAATATCGAGTAGTCCATGGTAACGCCCAGCTGCAGTACCGCGCTGATTGCTTTGGTTACATAGGATATTTCACCCATAAATATGTTGGTTCCCAGGTTTACCACAATGGCTATTCCTATGCTTGCAAGGAATATAACCGGGAGCAGGAATGAATCCATAAATACCGCAAATACTATGCATGCCAGCAGAACTGCCAGCGCCACATATATCGGTTCTTCTGCCTCTGCCAGATCTTTAAGGTCTGTTATGTATGCCGACATACTGCTTACAAAACACTGTTTGCCTGCTATCTGGCGTATATCCTTGATGGTGTCCATAGCTTCGTCTGATGAAATTGTTGTGCTCAGGAACACCGCCATGAGTGTGCAGTCACCGTTGTTGAATTCATCGTAGATATCATCGGGAAGTATTTCCTTTGGAACTGTTATGTCTGCAATGCTGTCATACCACAGCGCTGAGTCCACGTATTCCAGATCTTCGATTTTTTCTCTTGCCGCTGATACGTCTTTGTCGTCCATATCTTCGAATATCAGCAAAGCAAATGATCCCTTGTTAAAGTCGTCTAAAAGTATTTTCTGTCCCTGTACTGTCTGTATGTCATCAGGCAGGTATGTGAGCATATCGTAATTTATACGAGTGTTCAGATAGCCGAATATACAAGGAATAAGAAGCACTAAACTTAATATTGCTATAAGTTTTTTATGTTTTACCACTTTCTCTGCAAATACTTTCATATAATACCATTCCTCCTTTTCACAATGGAAATTATATTCCTGTTATATTAGAGATAAAATAGATAAACAAACATACGTGTAATATTTTTTGACACGCGTCTTATTCTGTATAAAGTGTCGCACTATTTTGAAGCTTAGCTGAAAATTGTATGAAAAAAGAACAGTTTAAAGACTTGTTCGGGTCTCTGTTTCACATTTCATCATTCCATTGATTTTTACTTGCAGCCCATTGCGCTTTAAAGCTTTTGTCCTCCATCGCTGCGGTAAGCGGTTTTATCAGAAAAGTTTCTATCGTTTTAAGCACTTCACTGTAATCATCTGTTTTGGCATCAGCTTTGCGTATAAAAGCTTTCCATTTCTTTTGCATATCCATATCATCAGCAAATCCCATAACTCTTTCAAATTGCTCGTTTGTGAAACAGCGCTCACGATTAGCAAAAGTTTTTTTGAGTGCTTCAGCCAATACTTCACCTTCAAAATCAAACTTATTGGCAAGATAATAGATATCGTAATAATCTTTCATGCGGCTGGAGAATTCCATCAGGCTCAATATTGCATCAGTTTTTTCAGCAACAGTCGTTTCGATAGAATAAGTATTAACCATCGGTGCAACAAAATCATCAAACTGCGTGGGAATTTCTCTTTTTTCAGACTTCGGTACAATAATATCGCCAACACTGAAGTCAATACTAAACGGTGTACGGGTATTTTTAATGCGGGCAACTATTGATGCGCTTATGCCGGTATATTTCTTCGCAGCAGTAATAGGCGCAACAGCTCTTATTTCGAACATCACGAAGTCATTACCCGGCTGTACAGATATGATTTCTTCAAGTATATTCTTTAATTGCTCCGGTGTATTCGGGGCCTGCCGAAGCAAAAGTCCACATCAGTGGTTACTCTGCTGTCAAAGTCAGTAATAGAATAGAGGAACAAACCGCCTTTCAGTACAAGCTTCTCAGCATATTCAGACTTTGCCAGACGACGCAAAAACTCCTCCTGGCAAAAAAGCTGCAGGCAAAGCTGATAGCTTCTTCCGCTTTCTTTTGCCTTATTTCTAAGCCTTGCAAGTACAGATGCTGCCATATCAGCCATTAAACAATACCTCCATTATATTCATAACCTTTTTGTAAAGTTTCATTTCCTTTGCATACATAGCTAAACATGCCAGGTTCTTTTTTTCATCAGAGACATAAGCCATGACAGCCTTATTAAAAATTTCACTGTCAAGTTTTGTGCGATACTTAAAGCAATCGCATATTGTTCTCTCACGATCATACACAGGCAGCGTTACACCGTTAAACTCGCCCTCAGATTTGCCTATATCAAAAAATTCTCTTTGGATATAGTAAGCTTTCATCGGAAACTCTTCAATATTATTTACAGTGCGGCCTGCTGTCCTTGGCACCGCAATCGACCATTTGCGAGGGGCAAAATCGCTGTATCCGTAATAAAACAAAGCAGACTCCACACAAACAATTCCCTGCGGAAGTATCTCACGTATCAAAGTCTCCTCCGAAAAAGCATTACTGTTCGGCAACTGATAAAGTCCTCTGCGTATCCTTTCGATGTCTCCTTTTTTACAGAAAGCTGCCACTTCATATTTGTTTATTCCCTTAGCAGCAAAATCCGAAGTTTTTGCAATACCGCCATTATTTTCAATTATTATTTGCAAAATTTCATTTTTATCCACATGCTCACCAACTTTCTTCATACACAAATCAAACATTGTATGAAATTATTGTAGCACACAATACCAGCACGCGCAACAACTAAGCGCATACAATATTTATGTTTTGCATGTTAAAAGTGACAAACAGGCTGACAAGGTTACTGTTTATAATATTGTACGAAAAAAGAACAGTTTACAGACTTGTTCAGGTCACTGCAAAAATCTTTTAGTTTGCTTCATATTTATATCTGCATAATGTTGCAATTATATCCCGTACATCTTCTTTTAACTTTCCGTACAAAACCTTCTTTCTATATTTCGGAATGAAAACTATATGGTATTGGCATTTCCATCTTACATGTGATAAACTTTTATTGTCCATTTGGGACCTCCTCCTATGCTTATTTTTGAGTTTGGCTTGCGACACCATTCTCATTTTAGCATAGGAGGAGTTTTATTGATATCCCACACGCTCCTGCTTATTCCATTCTCCCCAGCATAGCTGGGGGATTAGACTTATCATTTATGACACATTCGCGCTAAAAAACCGGCAGCAGATAATCTTAGCGCCGGTTTGCTGTATCTGTTATTCAGTTTTTCTTCGAAAATCTGTCGATTGCCTCATCTATGTTTCCGTCCAGAAGTATAACTATCTTGTCAAGTTTTCTGACAAGGTTATCGTTCATATCGTTGTCAAGCCATTCCATAGTAACGCTGAGCAGTATGAACACAAACACATCGCTTATAAATTTCCTGTCACTCTCTGATATTTCCCTGCCTGCCGCCTTCTCGTCAACAATCTCCGCAATTACAGGGCGCAGTCCGTCCTCAAGGAACTTCTTCACAAAATATCTGTCCGCCGATTTATATGCGTGGATTATGAAATTTTCATTTGTAACGGCAAAATCAAACAGTCTTATCAGCACAGCCCTGATATCCCTGCATCTGCTGCCCGAAACAAGCCTTGCCGCCTCTTTTTCGATAGTCCACTCTAGCAGCTCATATATATCGTGAAAATGATAATAGAAAGTCTGTCTGTTAAGATGACATTCATCTGTAATATCTCTGACCGTGATATTGTCAAGCGTTTTTGTCAGCAGCTGGTGCTTCAGCGCTCTGCTCAGCTCATTCTTTGTCGTATCTGCCATTTCAAGCCTCCTCTAACATCTAAATTATATTTCTGTCGGGGCTTGTAGTGTATATATAGAAAAAGACCGATGTCATAAATTTTGACATCAGCCTTAATCTGTAGAAAATATATACTTTTAAACCAATAGGAGATATGGTTTATAAGCTGTTTTGGAGTATAAGCGGAACTGCTGTGCACCGCTTTACTGTGAGTGTACTTCCATAATAGCATAAATTCTTTGTTTCGCCAACAGTTTTTTGAAAACAGCGCACAAAAAACAGAACCCCTAAAGAGTTCTGTCTCTATACGTCTGATTAGCTCTGTCCTATTGCAGCCTATTTTGCAAATCTGTCAAGCACCATTTCAATGTTGCCGTCAAGCAGTGTCATAAGCTTGTCAGCCTTGCCCGACAGGTTATCCTCCATACCGTTTTCGAGCCACTGGAAAGTAATCCCCCGCACAACCGTCACGCATACGTCTATAACAAAGTCTCTGTCCTCATCTGAAATGTTCCTGCCCTCTGCCTTCCTGGTTATAATCTGAGTCACGATAGGTCTTATCCAGCTCTTGAGGAAATTATCCAGCAGTGATTTGTCTGTGGATTTGTACGCATTCAGTATAAGTTTTTCGTTATCCTGAACATAATTAAATGTCTTTTCGAGTATTGTCTTGATATCATAATCTATATAATCAAGATTTAAAATTCTGTTGGCTTCATCTACAAATATCCATTCCATAAGCTCATATATATCGCTGAAATGGTAGTAGAAAGTCTGACGGTTAAGACCGCAGTCATCTGTAAGGTCTTTAATCGTTATGTTTTTTAAAGTGGTCTTAGACAGTCTGTTTTTTAGCGCTTCGGCTAAGGCTCTTTTGGTAAGATCGCTCATTTTTATTTCCTTTGCTCAGTATTAATCGGTTCCTTATGCTTGTACTCATTTATATTATGCTTCAGCACCGGCTCATAGTAAAGTTTACTGTACTGGTGATAAAGTCTTTTGAACTCATATTCCTTTTTGAGTTTAACATGGGTGTCAAGTTCCGCTCCTGACATTCTCTGTCTCATATGCAGTGATATGTTGTCACAGTGGTCTGATATTCTCTCAATGTTGGTAAGCATCTCGACAAACGAAACGCCTCTCTCCACGGTACACTCGCCCTTTCTCAGTCTCTCGATATGATTGTCCTTGAGAAGGTCCACCAGATCGTCTATGACATCCTCCATCGGAGCAACCTTAAATGCCATATCCTCATCATCACTGCCGTAGGACTCAATAGTCAGCTCAAGTATATTGTCTATTGCCGCATTGATATGTTTAAGCTCACTGAAGCCCTCAATGGAGAATTTGAGCTTGGAGTCTGTTTTGATTTCGGCAAGCTCCGCAAGATTGACGCAGTGGTCGCCGATTCTCTCCCAGTCGGTTACTGTTCTCATCATTTCATTTGCAAGCTTGTTGCTCTCCTCCGAAAGACTTTTTTCCGTTATTTTGAGTATATATTCACCCAGCACCGTTTCGGTCTTGTCCAGGAATTTCTCATTCTCCTTGAGCTGTTCAAGCTTGTTGTCGTCAAATTTTTCAAGAAGCTCATAGGCAAGGGAGAAATTTTCTCTTGCGGTTTCGCCCATTGAAGTTATAACTTTTTTGCACTGCTGCAGCGCAACGTTAGGTGTATTTAAAAATCTCTCGTCGAGAAGCGCCAGCTCCTCGTCCATTTTGCTGCTGCCCTTGTCCTTGACGATTTTTTTGGAAAAGGCTATGAGGACATTGCAGAGCGGCAGCATTACCAGACAGGTCGCAAGGTTAAACAGTGTATGGAAGTCCGCTATGTTTCCTCTGCTCATAGTGTTATCCCATATTTCAAACCCTATAATCCACTGATAAAGATATATACCTCCGAGGAACAGTATCGCTCCGCAGCAGCACATTGTAATATCCGTGCATACTGCTCTCTTGGCGTTTTTGTTGGTGCCTATGCTGGCAAGAAGCACTGTGGCGCATTTGCCTATATTCGCTCCGATTACCATAGGCGCTGCCATTGCAAAGGTGATAACTCCCGTTGAAGCCGTAGCCTGAAGCACGCCTACCGATGCCGATGAGCTCTGAAGCAGTATTGTAACCGCAGCACCTGTCAGCACGCCCAGTACAGGGTTTTCGAATACTGTGAATATATTTCTGAATTCCTCCGACTCTGTAAGTGGCGCAAAGGCTGATTCCATCATACTCATACCGCAGAATAAAATACCCAGCCCTATAACGATGCCCGCTCTATCCTTTATCTTCTGTTTTTTGGCCAGAAGCAATACAAAAGCACCGATAACTATACATATCGGAGCAAATGAAGCCGGCTTGAGCATTGTAAGCAATACATTATCCGAGCTTATATCTCCGAGTCTTAGTATCTGTGCTGTCACTGTTGTACCTATATTGGCTCCCATAATTACAGGAACCGCCTGAATGAGGTTCATAATGCCTGCATTAAGAAAGCCTATTACCATAATAATTGTAGCTGATGAACTCTGAATAACAGCAGTAACGCCGGCTCCCAGAGCAACACCCTTTGCCTTGTTGTTTGTAAGGCGCTCAAGTATCTGCTCCATTCTGGCGCCTGCACATCTCTCAAGAGAATTGCCCATTAATTTCATTCCGTAAAGGAATAGTCCGATGCCGCCGAGCATCATTAGTATAGATTCTAAAGTCACTGCTGCTTCCTCCAAAAATTCGGGTTAAAAGTCCATTACATATATTCTACCGCTACAGAAATTTTTTTCAATAGTTAATTGAATTTTTGCTGTATTTTTACCGTTTAGTGTCTTTCCAGACCTTGTTGAACAAAACTCCCAGGCACTGTACCCAAGCTATGAAATAGAACCAGAACAGCAGCGCCACGATAGATGCAAGGGAGCCGTAAAGAATATTGTAGTTACCTGCCGATAAAGCGTAATTAGTATATTTGGAATATATCAGCGTTACAATCAGCATGCCTGCCGAGGCGAATATGCTTCCCGGAAGCACCTCTCTTATCCTGCCTCTCTCTGTAGGAATTATATAATAGTTGAGGGTAACCATAAGGAAGTACAGTACAAATGCAAATACCCATCTGAGTCCCATCCACACATTATCAACCTCATACTTCACATTGAGCATAACCTCAAGTCCGCTTAGAACCACATACAGTATTTTTTCACCGAATACTATAACGATAAGCGCAAATGCAAGGGAAAAAATTGTAATCAGAATAGTAACTATAGATCTGAACCTCTCCTGAAAATATCCCTTGCCTGTGGAACGTCCCGCAGTAAGCGTATAGTTTGTAATTCTTGTCATTGCAAACTGGGCTCTTGAAGATGACCACAATACGGTCGCTATAAGGACGATGTTGGTTGTAACACTGCCCGAGCCCTCAAGCCATCCGCTTACACTGTCGCCTATAACTCCGCCTGCATACTGCTTTAAAAGCTCCTCTATCAGCTCCGTTGAGATAGAAAACACATCGAGAAGCTGCGAAAATACTATGATAAGCGGCACGATGGAAAGCAGATAGAAGAATGCCATCTGCGCTGCAAAGCCCTGATAATATGGATCCTGAAATCGCTGTATTCCCAGCAGGATCATTTGTCCGAATCTGCTCTTAACCATTTAATTCCTTTAGTTTCTCCCTCAGTAGAATAAGCGCCTTTGCTCTGTGGCTTATTCTGTTTTTTTCTTCTGCCGGAAGTTGCCCGAATGAAACCTCATAGCCCTCCGGTCTGAAAAGCGGGTCATAGCCAAAGCCGTTACTGCCTGACTCCTCAAACATAATATGGCCCTCACATTCTCCTCTGCACACTATAGTTTTGCCGTCAGGGAAAATAAGGGTTATAACCGAAACAAACCTTGCGGTGCGTTTCTCCATAGTCACATCCTTTAAAAGCTCCAGCAGTTTCCTGTTATTTGCCTTATCATCTCCGTCAAGGCCGGAAAATCTGGCAGAATAAACGCCCGGCGCTCCGTCAAGGGCATCAACCGCAAGTCCCGAATCATCGGCAACTGACGGCATGCCTGTCAGCTTCATTATCTCAAAGGCCTTTTTGTAGGAGTTTTCTTCAAAGGTTGTCCCGTCCTCTACAATCTCAATATCCGGCACACCGGCTTCCTGTCTCGAAATTATATTGATGTCAAACTCCTTTGTGATTGCCTCTATCTCTTCTATTTTGTGTCTGTTCTGCGTTGCCGCAACTACCGTCATCATATTAATTCACCCTTACCCAATGGTATTTCCTTACTACAAAATACAGGCATAGCTTGCATATAAGCTATGCCTGCATATGCTCCTGGCTTTGTATTACAGTCCGCAGGAACCTACAGGAACCTGACAGTCTATCGCCTTGATTACTGCATTTGTTTTTTCTGCGTCAAACCAGCTGCACAGCTCGATAAATGTAACGCCGTCTGCAACAAGACCCTTAGCTGCTTCGCATGCACCCTCAACGTCCCTGATAAATCTGATGTGAGTATTTGCTGCAGGGTCCTTAAGTTCATACGCTGCTGTTTCAGCAAGACCTGCGTCTACTATGATAACTCCGTATTCCGAGAAGTCCTCTACCTTGTCAAGCTTTGCAGCTTCTGACTCCATATAGTCTGCCGCGCATGTTCTGATACCTGCCTCTGCAACCTTTGCAGTCATATCGGCATCGTATGCGCTGCAAAGATTGATAAGCTCATAGCCGTCAGCAGCAAGCTTCTTTACGAGCGCTTCTGTCTCTTCCATATCGTTTACACCGTAAACCATATTATAGTTGTTCCCTTTATCGCATAAAACATTATACTTGTCAGGGTGTAATCCTTCAAAATTTAAAATAAATGCAAACTTCATAACATCCTCCTGTATTTAAATGTTTAATTTATATCTTGTCAATGGTACATTAATTATACCACAAACGGACTGGACTTGGCAAATTATATAAGTTAGAATGTATATATAAACTGATTTGGAGAATGATATGAAAATAGTTATTTTAGACGCTTCCAATGCAAATCCCGGCGATTTATCATGGGATATTATGAAGCAGTACGGAGATGTTACAATATATGAGCACACACCTGATAACATATACGGCTGTATTAAAAATGCCGATGCCGTATTTACGGATAATACATCGCTTTCCGGCGATTTAATGAGAGCCTGCCCTAATCTCAAATTTATAGGCAAGCTTGCAACAGGATATGACAATATAGATCTTGAAACAGCCTCACAGCTGGGTATTGCAGTCTACAATACGCCCGGCTATTCCACAGAAGCAGTCGCACAGCACACCATAGCGCTGCTGCTTGAAGCAGCCTGCCGCATCAGAGCGAAAAACACGCTGGCAAAGCAGGGACTCTGGGTTGCAGACGGTGTATTTTCCTATGATGACGCTCCCTCTATGCTTCTTGCAGGCAGAAGCCTTGGAATAATAGGCTACGGCAATATAGGCAGAAAAGTGGGCGAAATAGCTTCTGCCCTCGGAATGAAAATAAATATATACAGCCGCGACAGAGAATCTGCTGTTTCATCTGATGTAATCACTCTCCACTGTCCTGCCACAGCGGATAATTACCATATGATTAATAAGGAGTTTATCTCACAGATGAAAGACGGCGCAGTAATAGTAAATACCGCAAGAGGCTCCCTCATAGATGAAGCTGCCCTTGCCAATGCACTTAAATCAGGTAAAATATCATATGCGGCACTTGATGTGCTGGAGCAGGAGCCACCCGTCAGAGACAATCCGCTTCTGCACCTTGAGAACTGCTGCATCACGCCTCATGCGGCGTGGATACCGCCTGAAACAAGACAGAAGGTTATAGATATTGCGGCGAAGAATATATCAGACTATATAAACGGAAAGGACACCAACAGGATAATATGAAAATAGTAATACTTGACGGATACAGCATAAACCCCGGAGATTTATCGTGGGACGTACTCAAACAGTATGGCAAGGTTACGGTTCACAGCACCACACCAGCCGGCACAGAAATAGAAACCATAGGCGATGCAGACGGAATATTTGTCAGCAAAAATCATATAACGGAAGAAGTTATGAAAGCTTGCCCTAATCTTAAATTTGTAGGTGAGCTTGCGACAGGCTATGACAATATAGATATAGAAGCGGCTAAAAGGCTTGGGGTAAGCGTCTACTACACCCCCGCGTATTCGACAGAAGCGGTAGCGCAGCACGCAATAGCTCTGATACTTGAAATTTCAAATCACGTTGCGACAAACAGCGAGCTTTCAAAGCAGGGTCACTGGTTTTCAAAGGTCGGTTTCAGCTATGAATGGGCTCCTGTTTCACTGCTTGACGGCAAGAGCCTAGGAATAATAGGATATGGCAACATAGGTAAAAGAGTTGCTAAAATAGCGGAGGCTCTGGGTATGAAAATCAATATCTACAGCCGTGACAGAAAGGCTGCCGTAAAATCGGATATAGTTTCTCTGCACTGCCCTGCAACAGCAGCCAATTACCATATGATTAATGATGAATTTATCTCGCAAATGAAAGACGGTGCAGTGATAATCAACACTGCAAGAGGCGCTCTGATAGATGAGACTGCGCTGCTAAAAGCACTTGATTCGGGTAAACTCTATGCCGCAGGGCTTGATGTTCTCGAAAAAGAGCCGCCCGAAAACAATCCGCTCATAAGCCACCCAAGATGCTTCGTAACACCTCATGTAGCATGGACTCCAAAGGAAACAAGACAGAAAGTTATAGATATCGCTGCCGGAAATCTTGACAGCTATTTAAAGAATAGGGATACAAACAGACTTGCCTGAATATATCGGAAACGTTTCGGAGAGGGAAAACATCAACCGTTTACCCTCTCCGATTTGTTAAGCTTTCGCATTTTTGTGCTGTTTTTTCATCCGATACATATTTCTGTCGGCAAGTTCTTTAACTTTGTCTATATCATCACCCACACTGAACTCCGCAGAGCCAAAAGAAACATAAGGCAGTATGTCAAGCTGTTTTCTTCGGGTTTCCAGTTCATTTATAAAGGTCTTGTTACAGGCTTCTATATCTGCGCCTGCATTAAGCAGCACACAGAGTTCATCTCCGCCACACCTGTAGCAAAGACCGTCATCTGAATACGCCTTTTTAATGCCGGCGGCTATTTCTTTGAGGCACTCATCTCCCATTAAGTGACCGTAATTATCATTTACCTGTTTAAAATCATCAATATCAAATACAATCAGACTCATATCGTGATCCGGCGACTTGGTTTTGTTCAGAAAACTGGCCTGATTCAGCAGTCCGGTAAGACCATCCAGCTGCTGCCATATAATATTGCAGTATGCAACATACAGGATTGCCAAAAGTGTCACACAAAGCCATGATACATGTATTGCAGGGAATATCACCTGTATCATCGTACAGAACAGCAAAAATACGACAATCAGATAAATGCTGTTTTTGCTTTTGTGCTGGTATTTGCTTACAGTCTTAACAGTTAAGACTAGCAGGTATATTACACTTATGAAATAAACGGATATATATATCCAGAAATATTCACCTCTCATATACTGATTGTCCTGACTGACGCAAAAAACCAGATCAAACGGAACGGATATTCCCAGAAGCATCATATATACAAGCTGTGTAATAATGATGTTTTTGTTTATCCTGTTTTTTGCCAGAGTGAAGGAAAGACATATCGGAACTGCCGGTGTCAATCCGAAGCCTAGATAGTTTGTAACAATATTGATCCATCTGAAAGATATCGGAGCATTATTCACAATATCAGATATCAGTTCCAGAACCGAAATAGCTATAATCAGTATAAATGAACCGATGAAACAGCGTCTTTGCCGCAGCATGAGTGCTTCGTTGTGTCTTACGAAGACGCACATTATTCCCAGAACAAAAATATCTATAATTGTAATAATCAGAAAATAATAGTCCATCGAATACCCTCCTAACCTGCAATTATTTCAAAAAACGATGCTCTGTCATTTACTGCTTCGAGACATTTCATATTCTGTAGTACAGTTATTGTATCATACTTAAAATTCAAACACAACATAAACCCCGTCTTCCGTCGTTAGTACTACGGCAATCGCAAAGTCACGCCATATAACTGTACCTGTTTCCCCTATGATATACATCATTCTTACATATCACAGTATTCTTTCTCAAACAGTAATTTTCCGATTCTTGCAATGTCATGATTGTTTGCCATAAAAAATCTCTTGACAGGCTTCTCTGCATATTCACTGTCATGTTTTCTTACTGCAAGACAGAATCTTCTAAGGGTTGCTGCAGTCGGCACCGCATTCCCTTTCCTTGCTGTTTTTCCGTCCTCTTTAAGTTGCACATCCAGTACCCAGTGCTGCGCCTCTATATTCCAGTGACTTCTTTTTATCTTCAGCAGCGTTTCCGCATCTATACCCTCCAGATTGGTTATCACATATGTCCTGCTGTTCTTTATCTCTGCTTTTCCGCTTACCTTCTCTGTCACTGTCTTATCTATTATCCCTATACCTGCCACTGTTCATTTGCAGTCTTGTTTGATATCATGGCAAACCCAAATTTTAGACTATTGAGTATGTCTATGCAGGCATACAGAATTTCATTTTCGTTCTGAATTGACCACCTGCTTTTGTCCATAAGAGTGACTATCTTATATATCTGGGCGCGTATCTCGTCTTTAAGCTTTTCTTCGCTTAAATCATTTTCTTCGGATCCGCATTTAAAGTAAACAGTCCATATATTCGGTATATATTTATTAAAGGCCTGCATATTCATTCCCAGCTGTACATAGATGCAATCATCCGAACAGTTTTCTATATAAAACGGCACTTCTCTGTTTATTACCCACAAGTCGCCGGATTCAAGGTTTGCGGGGCTGTTGTTAACAATGCCCGTCATTGTTCCCCGAAGAACAAAATAAAGGTTCATATTGTCGTTGTGCCAGTGTATCGGCTTGTCCCTGCCGCATATTGATACATTTATCATATTCTCAATCATAGCAATATCTCTCTTTCAATCGGCCACTTCATACCTTATAGTCTACAACTGATACTTAGTACCTCTTCCTTTGCCTGTGCATTTTACAAAATTCTTTTCCGTCAGCATATTCAGAAGTCTGATGGTTTTAGCTCTGCTGAAGCCTGAGGATTTGGAAATTTCACTGCTTGACAGCTGATAAGCTCCTTTAAGCACACTGATAATTTTTGCTTCATCTTCTGTAACATCATAGGTGGTTTTTAATACAGGCAGAATTACACTTATAACATTCTCTGTAATATTAAACTGCGGCTTAACAGCGGCATCCCGATACAGTTCCAGAATACGGCTTATTCCTGTTCCAAACATTTCTATATAGTGCATTCTAAAAAACACATTTCCCAGTATGGGGTTTCTAAGATATGATATACCGCCGCTCAGGTATTCTCCTCTGGTAATTCCCTTGGGAAGTCCTCCCGGCGAATTTATTTCAATTCTATCCTTAAACATAGCAATTCGTATATGCGAATTAATGTCCCATTCACGATGTATTAATGCATTGGCAACGGCTTCACGATAAGCAGCTTCCGGAATAAGTTCTACAGTTTTTCTTTCTATTCCTGATATTTCTTCATACTGATAATATCTCTTAAAGTATGAGACAGCCTTATCATACTGCTCCAATACAGAAACTCTGCTGACTGTTTCTCTCTCCATTATCTCACTGATTGAATTACCGAAACGGGCAATGTCTGTACCGTAAAAATTATTTACATCAGAAAATATGGCAGCAGCATTATTGTATTCCCCGTCTTCTGTAAAAAAGCCTAATGTACGCAAAACATCTTCGGACAGCGCTTTAATTCCCATAGTTTTCTTCATTTTTGTTTCCAGCGCTTCAAATGTAAGAAGATTGTTTCCATATGATAATTCTTCAAAAGAAAGATTGGCGCCTTCAATCGCAAGCTTTCTGAGTTCTCCCTGATCGGTTTCTATAGTAGCCGTGTCGCTTCTCCTATAGGCTTTCCCTTTATATAAATATGGAGTGTATCTGCCCTTGCTTACCTCAAGACATACGGTATTATCATCATTTACACTCAAGTTAAAATCCGGTTTGGGTGATATACTGTCATTAATCTTGTTCTCTATATCAAGACACACCTTTTGAGGATCTGCAAACCCTATACTGTCGCCATTATCTCCTACACCAAACAATATCCTGCCATCCCCAAAGTTTGCAAAGGCGCTTACAGTTTTTAAAAATGTATTTGTTATTTCGGATTTGAACTCTAAATATCTGTTCTCTTTCATCACAACACCTCTTATACAACATATTTTAAATAATCGTATCATAAGCGAGACGCAAATGCAACGTATTTTTTTACGTCTCATTTGCGTCTCATTTTTCGTTTCATTTTAAAATTTACGTTTCACTCGAGCTGCTTATATAAATATATCCAGAAAATCTAAAACATTACCTGTGCCATCTAATATATTGCTCACTAAATCATTATTTATTTCATCCTCCGCAATGACAGTCAGTATCCCTGCCATAAGCACAGTATCTGCGCCTTTTTTGATATCCATTATATATACATCATACTCATCATTCTGCTCTTTATATATTTCGGCAAGCACGCTGCGCCCGCTGTGTATTATCCCCTTGCCTTTTTTAATTCTGAGCTTCCAGTTGTACGGTGATATTTTATATCTGTTTCTGCGTGTTCTCCTGACCTTGCAGACACCTGTATCTGTTTTAATCTTATATACAGGGCTCAGCTTTTCAAAAACAGGCGTTTTAATCTCGGCAACCTTCTCTTTTTTGTCATTGTACAAAGTCTTTTTGAGAACTCCCGATCTGACATAATTAATTCTGTCTTTTTTCTGGTTATATATTTCGTATTCTTTGCCGTGTGTGTTTATAAGGTATATGTACATAGTTTTTCCTCCCTATGATTAATCTCCTAATCAGCATTTTCTACATTATAACACAAAAAGACCCCAAAGGGTCTTTTTGATATATAGATATGATATTATTCGATAATCTCAGTTACAACGCCTGAACCTACTGTTCTTCCGCCTTCTCT